>DASXFM010000506.1:0-11529 GCA_036489615.1 Verrucomicrobiia bacterium
CATGCTCGAGCTGTAAAGCATGACCATACCCAGCGAAACTAATGCGGCGACGCAAAAGGCCAACGTTGTAACGGCGACTTTCATTCCACTTCAAAAACGACAGCAGGGTGGCAGCGCCACTTGCAATGCGGCGGGCAATTCAGCATCCGCCCCTACCTTGTTCCCCAACACGCGGCTGAAAGCCGCCTAAAGCGGCAGGCAAGATGCCTGCCCGAACCCGGGGGCGCAGTGTTCGCCCAAATCCGGCATCCTCAAATTATCCGGCAATTCCAATTGCCCGGCTCGACCGAAAGTTGTTATTGCTGTCCCGATGGCGCGGCCGGTTGTCCCGTGGGCGCGCTCGGCTGGGCCGGCGGGTTCGACGGGGCTGCTGCGGGCGCGGTTGTCGATTCCGGAGGCGCGTTTTGCGCCGCAGGCTCAGCCGTCGGTTTGGCCGGGATCTCCAATTTCTGCCCGACTTTTATTTTCGTCGTCGACAGATTGTTTTCCTGCTCAATCGCCTTGACCGTCACGCCATAGCGGTGGGCAATCTTAAAGAGAACGTCACCGGATTTGACGACGTAGATTTCGTCGCCGTTGGAGGCGAGTCCGTTGGCGGTTTCACCCGCGGCGTTGGCGCCGGTGGTAGAAGCTCCAGCGGGAATGACCAGTTTTTCACCGACTTTGAGCCGCGTGGGCTTGGCGTCCGGATTGGCTTCTTCCAACGCCTTGAGCGTCACGCCATTTTCCTTGGCGATTTTGGCCATATAATCGCCTTTAACGACGACGTAGGTGCTCTCGGTCGGCGCGGGAGCGGTCGTGACAACGGGCGGCTGCTGCTGCGGGGGAACAGTGACAACCGGCGCTTGCGGCGCGCCCCCCGACGGAGTGGTCTCGGCCGGAGCATTTGACATATCGGGGGATGGGACATTCGTGTCGGCCCCGGTAACGTCATTCGTTTGCATCGGCGGCGGATTATTGTCGCTCTCAGGCGAATTTTCTTCTTCGCGTTTGCAGCCCTGAAAGAGCATGGCGGAGAGGCCGACGATACCGATCGTGAGCACGAAGAGTACGCCCCACTTGAACGCCGAGCGGCGCTTGCTTTGCTGTTCGAGCAAAGAACCTTGTGGAACAAATGGGTTGGGATTATTCATGACTTGACACTGTCCTTTCGATTGAGGGATGGATTGTTAAGCGCGGCGAAACTTCCTCTAAAATTTCCCGGCGGGTAAAATTCAATTTATTCATTCGATACACTGCATTGAAAAAGCAATCGTCACGGCATTGAAGGCCTGTCGCTGCCACAATTCTTTTTAACAGCGGGCGAACAGGAGCGCAAGCAGGAAACGTCGAAACGGCCCGAGAAATATTCACATTTCTGTTCACACTTCCGCATCCGAACACCAGTGAACGTTCAAGCACCAGACTGACGAGATCGGACACATCCGATCGCGGGTGGTTGGCACCGCGGCCATCACGAGTTGCGGACCCGGTTTCGCAAAGTTTCGGCGAGGCACGTTGCGTGTTACGCCGGACGCGGAGCGCGTTCAGGCGGCTGCCCTTTCCCCGATTCGAGGATGAGAACGAAGATGATTGATGTATTGTTTTCATCTAAGTTTTAGTGTGGCCAGGGCGACGACGGCGAAGAGGACGCACAGGATGTAAAAGCGCATCACAACTTGCGATTCGTACCAGCCTTTTTTCTCGAAATGATGGTGCAGCGGAGCCATGAGGAAGATTCTGCGGCCCGTTCCGGTGCGGAGCCGCGTATACCGAAACCAGCCCTTTTGCAGGATGACTGAAATCGCTTCCATGACAAAAACGCCGCCCGCGATAACAAGCACAAACGGCTGGTGCACCAGCACGGCGATAATGCCGAAGGCGCCGCCCAGCGGCAGCGAACCGGTATCCCCCATGAAGACCTGCGCCGGATGACAGTTGAACCACAAAAAGCCCAGGCCCGCGCCGATGAGAGCGGCGCAAAAGACCGTCAGTTCGCCCGCGCCGGGCACGAATGGAATTTGGAGATAGGCAGCGATTTTTGCATTCCCGGCGACGTAGGTAAAAATCAAAAAGACAAAGCCCACGATGAGCGTGCAGCCGATGGCCAGGCCATCCAGGCCGTCCGTCAAATTCACGGCGTTGGAACTGCCCACGATGGATACGATACAAATCAGGATGCCCAGCCACGAGACGTTGGTGAGGATGGGATATTTGCAGAATGGAATGGTAATTTCCGAAACGAGCTTGCCCGTGGAGGGTGTCAGCCAGAGATAAACGCCGATGAAGATGCTGACGGCTGTCTGGGCGAAGAGTTTCACCCGTGGCGGCGTGCCTCCGCCACTCTGTTGAATAATCTTGGCGTAATCGTCGTAGAACCCCAGGCCGGTTAAAACCAGGACCGAAAGGAGCGTGAGCAGGACGAGTTTGTTCTCCATATCCGTCCACAAAACCGTCGTCAGGAAGAGGATCGTAACGATCAGGATTCCGCCCATCGTCGGGGTTCCTTTTTTGCTCAGGATGCGGGCGGCCAGGCCGCCGGCTTCCTCGGCTTTGTCCTTGTAATCCTGCCCAAATTTCAATTGCTTGAGCCAGCGGATAATTCCGGGACCGAACCAGAGGCTCAAGGCCAGCGCGGTAACTGCGGCGCCGGCGGTGCGCACGGTGATGTAATGAAACAGCCGCAGCCACGAAAGCCGGTTTTCCCAGGGCGTTCCGTGCGACCATTCCAACAATCGCTGGCTCAAATAATAAAGCATCGTGCATTTATTTTGTGCTGTTCACCGCAACAGCCATTTCATTTTTCCGTTTTCAACGTTTCCGCGATCCGTTCCAGGCGCGATGACCGGGACGCTTTCAGGAGGACCAGGTCGCCGCTTTTTAAAAAACTTTTCACAGCTTTCGTCGCAGCTTCCACGTTTTCAAATTCGATGACCCGGGACAGCCCGGCGTCACGGGCGGCCCTGGCCATAATGGGCGCCATTTTCCCCACGGCAAACAATTGGCCGACTTGCAACTCGGCAGCGCGCCGCCCCACTTCCGCGTGGGCCGCTTCGCTGTGCGCGCCCAATTCAGCCATGTCACCGAGCACGGCCACGCGCCGTCCCTGCATCGGCAAATCCCGCAATGTTTCCAGCGCCGCAACCATCGAATCCGCGTTGGCGTTGTAGGCATCGTCCAGGACCCGGATGCCGCCTGCTTCCCAATATTGCATCCGCATTTTGGCCGGCTTGCAGTCGGCCAAACCACGCTGGATTTGAGCAGCCGCCATGCCGACTTGGGCCCCCAAAGCCACTGCAAACAATGCATTTTGAGCCTGATGCCTGCCCAGTAAGGAGAGGCGATATTCGCCGCAAAACTCCTTCACGGGCGCTGCGGCAACGAAAGTCACGCCATTTTTATCCAGCCGGACGTTTTCAGCGCGCCAATCGTTTTTCTCGCCAAATCCCAGGCAAACCACCCGCGCGCGCGTCCGCCGGACGACTTCCGGCGTCCATTGGTTATCGCCATTGACAAAAAGCGTGCCGTCCTTCGGCAATAGTTCGGCAAGCTGACCTTCTTCACGAGCGACGCCTGCCATATCGCCAAAAAATTCCAAATGTTCGCGGCCAACGTTCGTCAATACACCCAGGCCAGGCCGGATCATTTCCAGGAGCGGCGCGAGTTCGCCGGGATGGTTCGTTCCGGCCTCGAGCACCGCGGCCTCATGCGTCTTTTCCATCCGCAGCAAGGTCAGCGGAACGCCGATGTTGTTGTTGAAACTGGCTTCGCTCCACAACGTCGAAAATTTTTGTTTCAGAACGGAGGCGATCAGTTCTTTTGTTGTTGTTTTTCCGTTCGACCCGCATACGCAGACAATAGGCAAACTAAAATCGCGCCGATAGGCGGCTGCGAATTTGCCGAGCGCCGCAATGGTGTCGGGTACGGCCAGCACGGCGCAACCCGGCAACTTCGCCGGAATTTTCTTGTGCTCAACGACCAGCGCCGTCGCTTTCTTCTCCGCCACATCGTTCAAGAAGGCGTGGCCGTCGAAGTTCTCGCCTTTGATGGCAAAGAACACATCGCCCGGTTTGGCCCGGCGTGAATCCGTGCAGACGTTTCTAACCAGTGTCTCCGGCGCGCCGGCAAGAATTTTGGCCCCGCACGATTCAGCGATAAATTTCAGAGAACGTTCGTCCATGCAAAATCATTTCAAAATAAAGGTCGCGGTCACGACTGCGGTAATCGTCTTGTCCTGCGAGGTGGTGTCGTTTTCCCCTTCACTACTGGTGTCATTGGCGTGCAAAGGAGTGATTTGAAAAACACCCATATCCGCATCGTGCAAATCGGCGATCACACGACCACCCTGGCCGGCAATCTGCTCGGCCCGAGCCCGCGCGTCCTTCGTGGCGTCGGCGAGCATTTCGATCTTTTCCTCGGCGGCCCGGGTATAGAGAAATTGCGGCGGGTCGGCGGTGAACAAAACACCGTCAGCAACGAGCGGTGTCGAATCCAATTTTGCCAGCGGAATGACATCGGTCGATTCGACCCGAACCTTTTCGGTGAGCCGGTAACCCACCGTGCGTTGTTGTTGAATATGCTCGCCATTGGCGTTATCGGAAACATCGGCGAGCACTTGTTCGATTAAAATTGGCTGAAAGGCGGCATTGGTCACACCAGCGGCGCCCAGGAAGGTTTGGACTTTTGCGCGGTTTGATTGAATCTCGTGTTCGGCGTCGAGCAGGGCCGGCGCCTGCACCTGGAACGAACCCTGCCAGACAATGAGGTCGGACGTAACATTTTTCCGGGTCGAGCCTTTTACGGTGATGAATTGCGAGTTTTTAACCTTGAGCCACGTCGCCGTCGCAAGCATCGAAGAGAATACGAGTCCAGCGGCCAGGAATAACCCGGCGAGCATGCCGAAAAGTTGTGGGCGCGGTGCGTTCATGGGCTTTGCAAAGTGGCGGGCGCGCGGGAAGCCGTGAGAATTTGCGGCGTTCCGGGCAGTTGGTCAGGCGGAATGTTCAGGTAGCTCGCACAGCGTTCTGCCACGTCGTGGAACACAGGGGCGCATACGTCCCCGCCGAAGTGGCCTTCCGTCGGATCATCCATCACAATGGAAATGCAAACCTGCGGATTGTCCGCAGGGAAGAATCCGATGAACGATGCCACGAATCTATTGGAAACGTAGGCGCCGTTTTCAACTTTTTGAGCAGTGCCTGTTTTGCCGGCGACAACGTAATCTTTGAGGGCGGCTTTGGGCGCGGTTCCATCAGAAGTGACGACCGTTTTGAGCGCCTCGATCATCTCTTTATCGGTTTCATCACTCACAACACGGCGGACCCGTTGGGGTGCGTATTGTTCGACGACGTTTCCATCCCGGTCCTGAAGGCATTTAACGAGCATCGGCCTCATCAGCCAGCCGTTATTTGCAATCGCGCACATGGCCATTTCCATTTGGAGTCGCGTCACGGCTACACCGTGCCCCATGGGGATTTGGGCAATGGAAACCTTGCTCCAGTCTTTAACCGGGTGCAAGATACCGGAGACTTCTCCCGGCAACGGCAATCCAGTCCGCTCGCCGAACCCGTAATCAGAGGCGTAATCGTAAAGAAAGTTTGCCCCGAGTTTGATGCCGACTTTAGCAGCACCGATGTTTGAAGACTTTGTGATGATGCCTTCGGTGGTCAGGATGCCATGGGGCTTGTCGTCATGAAGGATTCTCCCGGCGTAAGCAAAGTGACCGTTTTCGCAGTCCCATTGATCATTCAAATGCACAATGCCTTCGTTAAGAGCGCCTGAGACAACGACGATCTTGAAAGTGGAACCGGGTTCCATGACGTCGGTAATGCAGCGGTCGCGGGTCTCGGGCGTGATGGTGTCGGGACGATTAGGATCGTAATGGGGTAAAGTTGCCATGGCCAGGATTTCGCCGGTGGAGGGCCGGATGACGATGCCAGTGATGCTGCGCGGCGTATGTTCCTGCATCGCTTTGGCAAGCGCCGTTTCGACAGTATCCTGGATGACCGAATCAATGGTCAGCACCACGTTCAGTCCGTCACGAGGTTGAACGTTGACATCGCGCAAGGCCACCAATTCCTGGTGTTTGCCGTCCATTTCGCTGACGCGCCATCCGGCCACGCCGCTGAGTTTGGAATTAAAGGCCTCCTCGACTCCGTCGTGTCCGAACATTTGGGAAAATACGTGGTTGTCCAGGCTGACGTCCTGCCGTCCACAGAATCCCAGCACTTGCGCCGCGAGTGCGCCATTGGGATAGACCCGCATTTCGTCAGGCTCGGCGAAGATGGCGTCAGCGCGAAGCGTTCGATAAAATTCGCGTTGGGCTTTGGGAAGTTGCGCCTCATTAACTCCGAAGTTCAGGAGATTCATTGTCTCCTGGATTTTTGCCCACGTTTGCTCAGAAACATTATGCTGGAGGCGAACGTAGTGGAAGTTGTTGGTGATGCTTTGGCCCTTGTCATCTTTGGAAACGTGATAAAAGAGCTTTTGGCAAAGATCCGCTTCAGGCATTTGGAGCAACGGCGCAAGGGCACGGGCGACGGCAGCCTGTTGATCGCCGAGGAGCGAGGGATCGGCGCAGACCGTTTTAACGGGCTCGCTGGTGGCCAGGATGTTGCCGTGCGTGTCAAGGACGTCACCCCGGCGCGGGGACTGCCAGTATTCGCGCTGGGTATTTTCCTGCTCCAACCTTGCGAGTTCGTCGTGTCGCAACACCTGCAAATCCACGAGGCGATAGCCTAAACCGGCAAATGCCGCCGACATAACGACCAGCAGCAGCACCGCGCGTTTCAGTTGCAATCGATTAATCATTTTTAAACCGTCCAATCGTTCAAACCCGCACCTCACCATCTCATACACATTAGCCTGGCCGTCCGCCCGCGCTGCGCCCGGCTCCTCACTGCTAGGCGACCTCGCGGGCGGCGGCCAAAATTGTCATCATCATTGCGTACCGGGACGCATTGCAATTGTTGCTCCGGGTGCAGTCGTCACCACCGGCTCGGGCAGGCGATAGACCTGTCCGGGTTGCGCAGGGGCAAGACCGAGGTTCAATTGCCGCGCGCGCTGGTCCAGCATCATGGGCGACCGCAAAATCGCGAGTTGATCGGTCAGCCTCTGGTTATCCGACTTGTACTGCGCGAGCCGGATTTCGCATTGGCGGATTTGCCGCCCCAATTGATATATCTGGCTCTTTTCCCAGACATAACCCACGGCCGACCCGGCGATCAAAAAGCACAATACAACCACCTTCAGCACCGGACCAAACCGGATTGCCGTTGACTGGTTCTTTCGCAATTTCGGCATACTACATTCTCTTCTCTATCGACTTTACAGCTTCTCCAGGACGCGCAATTGTGCGCTGCGGCTGCGCGGATTCTCATTCAGTTCGACTTCGCCCGGCATAATCGCCTTGCGCGAAACCCATTTCATTTCGGGCGCGCGCGGCTGGCGCAATTCCGGGACATCCACCCCTCCGCTGAACGTGTAGTCCCGTGTTTTCTCACGGCCAAATTCCTTGACCACGCGGTCTTCAACTGAATGAAACGTAATCACCGCCAGCCGTCCGCCCGGCTTCAAAATTCTGAACGCTCCGTCCAATCCCCGTTTCAAAGAACCGATTTCGTCATTCACAGCAATCCGCAACGCCTGGAACACTTTGGTGGCCGGATGCGTTTTCTTTCCGGCGCGGGGCGCCAGGCGCTCGATCAGCCCTGCCAACTGTTCCGTCGTTTCAAATTTTCGCCGCGTTCGGTCATGAACGATGGCCCTGGCAAATCGCCGCGAGTCTCGCTCGCCACCCAGCTTCCAAAAAATGTCCGCCAATTCATCCGCGCTCGCGTCGTTGACCAAACCCGCCGCAGTCAGCGCCTGACGGTCGTCCATTCGCATGTCGAGGGGCCCTTCACCTTGAAAACTGAACCCCCGCTCCGCCAAATCCAGTTGCGGCGAACTCACGCCCAGGTCCAAAACCACGCCGTCGCATTCCTGCGCCGTCACCCAATCGGCCATTTCGGAAAAATTCGCCCGCCGGATTTCAAATCGCCCGGCGAATCGCTCTTCCAGCCTCTGCCGGGCGGCCTCAACCGCGACGCCATCGCGATCGAACCCATACAGCCATCCAGTCGGCGAAGTCGCGTCCAAAATTTTCTCCGCGTGCCCGCCACCGCCAATCGTACCGTCGGCGTACCGCCCGCCCGCCACCGGATTGAGAGCGGCCACCGTCTCTGCCGCCATCACTGTTTTGTGAATGAATTTCGACACTTTGCATAATCAGGTTCAGGTTGCTTCGACCCCAAACAGGCGCTCACCGACAAATTCCCAGGAATTTTTTGGCGCGGGCAGTTCCGGCACGCTCGTGCGCGACTTAATAGGCACGACTTCGACGTCCACGTCGCTCAAGTCGTTATGGACCACCTTCACCGAGTCCAACGAAAGCTCTGTTTGCGTTGCCGTCGCCTTATGGCCTTTTGCCATATTCTCTGAACGGGGGGCCTTGCCTGCCGGCAAAGCCGCGCGCAAAATCGACAAGGGATTGAACCTGCTCCAGTCCTTATCTTGTTTTTGCGGAATTGAAGGGTTGAAACGGGGCGCAACATTGGAAAAACGACCAACCTCCCTCCCATCGGCCTTCACTTCGCTACGCCCCGGCGCGGCAGAGGGAGAGTTTTCGATCGATGACTTGGACTGATAAGCGGCGTTTGCGTCCGAATAGTTTGCCGATTTGGAAATCGGCAATGCGGCAGGTTTGGAAACCTGCGATACGTCGCAATTTACCGGACAAGCCACAACCCGGGCCTGGACGGCTGAGGTGTTTTCGTCGGAATGAGCCGATACGGACCCGGCGGCGGACGCATGCGGCTCTGCCTGGGCCGGCGACTCGCCTTTGAAAGGGTTTTTGGGCGAGCCGAATTTCGGCAAATAGATTTGCTTGCTCGAGCGGTAGGAAACATCCGTCCGACCGTTCATAATGCTCTTACCGGCTGCCAATAGTTTTCCAAGTTTCATATTTACTCCATGAGTTTGAAGGCCTCCTGCGCAAGTGCGGCATCGGCGACCTGGACTTTTTCGTAACGATCCGGGTTCCAGATTTCGAAACGATCGAGCAATCCCACGAGCACGGCCTGATCCTTGAGACCGGCTTCGCGGGCCATTTCATCGGGCAAACAAATTCTTCCACTCTTATCCACACCGGCCTGGGCCGAGCCGCTGCCGATGAGACGCTTAAGCACGACCTTCCGGGGATCGCTGTTTTGCATCTCGTCAATCGACTGCATGAGTTTAGCCATTTGCTCCGGAGGCAAAACCCGGATACAGGCGCCGGCGCTTTCACGGGGCCACAAGACGAGAGTAAGTTCGACGCCGGCTTTTTGCGGCAGCCACTTGGCCGGAATTTGGATGCGCCGCTTCTCATCCACGCCATGCTGGAAACGTGAATTGTAGTAAATCGGCTCATCTTTTTTTCCGTCGCTCATTTATTTGGGGAAAAACGCCTCAAAAAGTGACTTTCTCCCACAACGCTCCATTCTTACCCACTTTGCCCCACTCCGTCAACTAAAAATTTGCAATTTTTTGCACAGGCGTAACCGCTACGGACACGGCAGCCGCAACAGTCATGATGCAAAGCCGCAAATGCAAAATGCCCGCCGTTTGTAAACGACGACTAGTTCTGAATTATTCAGAAGTTATTCACAACCGGTTTTGCCCCTAAAAACAGGCGCGGGCATATTTCCCGATGTCGCGGCTTGAAAGCTGGATGCTGAACCATAAAACTTGCGTGTGCGAACCGCAGATTTTGATTTTGAACTTCCACCGGAATTGATTGCACAGCATCCATCGCCCGAGCGCGGCCAGTCAAAGCTCCTGGTGCTCGATCGAAAGCAAAATCGGATGGAGCACAAATTCTTTCCGGATTTGCCCGGCTTTTTCAACCCGGGCGACGTGCTTGTTTTGAATGATTCGCGTGTAATTCCAGCGCGGCTGCGAGGGACAAATGCCGGGACCGGCGGACGATTTGAACTGTTATTGCTTGAAGAAAACGGGCCTAACGATTGGTGGGTGATGATCCGTCCCGGAAAGAACGCGCGAATTGGGACCGTGATACTGCTTTCACAACCCAACGGAACATCCGGAGAAAGCCCGGTTTCGGCAACCGTGCTCGCTAAAAATTCGGAGGGTCATTACCGTCTGCAGTTTAGCGGTGGCGGCGACATTAAACAACTCATAGACACGCTCGGTGAAGTTCCCCTGCCGCCGTATATTGCCCGCGACCGCGCGGAGCAAATCCCTGAGGACAAGGAGCGCTATCAAACGGTCTTTGCCCGGAACGACGGTTCGGTGGCCGCACCGACGGCGGGCCTGCATTTCACAGACGGATTACTGGATAATATCCGGCGCGCCGGTGTGACGGTATGTTTCGTGACACTGCACGTGGGTCCGGGGACTTTTCTGCCGGTCAAGGCCCCAGAGATCTCAGAACACATCATGCACGAGGAACGGTTTAGCCTTGGTGAAGAGACTGTTCACGCAGTCAATGAGGCGAAAAAATCCGGCGCGCGCGTGTTTGCAGCGGGGACGACAACTGTTCGCGTGCTGGAAAGCGTGGCGGCGCGAAATGCTGGAAAACTCAATGTTTATGAGGGTAAAACAAGTATCTTCATTTTTCCGCCGTATAATTTTAAAATCGTGGACGCTTTGGTGACAAATTTTCATTTGCCATGCTCGACGTTGCTGATGCTGGCGTCGGCGTTCGCGGCGCCGGAGGAAATTCGCGGGAGAGAAATGATGCTGGCCGCCTACGCGGAAGCGATTCGTGAGCGTTATCGTTTCTACAGCTACGGTGATGCGATGTTGATTTTGTGACGCAAACATGAGCGCGAAAAATTCAAAATTGCCGTTTGTATTTTCCAACTTCGCCATTACGGCGGACGGAAAAATCGCGTTTGCCAGCCGGGAATTTGTTCCCTTCGGCAGCGATCGTGACCGGGAACATATGCACGAACTCCGGGCCACGGCGGATGCGGTCATGGCGGGCGCGCGAACCGTTGAAACGGCCGGTGTCACCATGGGCCCCGGGGGCAAGAAGTTTCAGCGTCTCCGGCTGAGGCGAGGCTTGAGCGAATATAACTTACGGATAATCGTAAGCGGCAGCGGCTCCATCAACACGCGCGCAGATATTTTCAAGCACCGCTTTTCACCAATTATCGTGCTCGTTTGCGATAGCGCGCCGGCCAAACGTGTGCGAGATCTGCGACGCGTAGCCGATGACGTCGGTATTTTTGGGGAGACCGAAATTGATTTTCCGTCAGCGTTGCGATGGTTGTATGAAAAATGGAGCGTAAAACGGCTCCTTTTTGAGGGCGGCGGCACGCTTCACGACGGGCTCATCCAGGCCGGACTATTAAAGGAATTGCACCTGACGATTTGCCCGGCCATTTTTGGCGGAAGATCCGCACCGACCCTGGCGGACGGGAAGGGCTTTGCCAAACTGGCCGATGCAAGCCGGCTTCGCCTTGTGCGGAGCAAACGGGTCGGAAATGAGTTATTTGCGGTTTT
>DASXFM010000399.1:0-3467 GCA_036489615.1 Verrucomicrobiia bacterium
GTCGCCTGCATGCGCGTCGAGCCGGTGATGGACATGGGACCGGTCGTTAAATTGATTTTCTCGATGCGCTTATCGTCAATAACCGCCCTGCTCCGCTCGACGTGTTCGCGCAGGACATCGTCGGGATTGTTGTAGACAAAATAGACCTTCGCGCCGACTTCGACACCCTGCCATGCCGTCCCAATCACAAACGAAGTTTCGCCACCTTCAGTGATCGCAAAAACAATGTCTTTGGATGATACGCCCAGGTCGGCGATTTGACGTTTGCCAAACGCGGTGAAATCCTCGAATCCCTCGACGGATTTGATGAGCGCAAAATCGCCGCCGGCCATCACGCTGAATGTGCGATTTTCGACATCGGCCGGCGCGGAGCCGCGACTGGCCGACGTTTGCCGCCGCCAGAAATCCCGCCACACCGAATCCAGCAATATGCTCAGCCGCCCGGTCGAGCCGCAGCCGGTGAAAAAAATCCGCCCGCCATTTTTCAGCGATTGCGACACTGTCTTCTGGATACCTTCCGCCCTTCCGGATTTGACGAAGTCCCGGAATTTTTGGACGACGTCGCCATCGGCCTCAAAGAGCAGCTTCAAAGCCCCGGCGATATCGCGCCCAGCGACGTCGCTTAGATTGGCCGTGACCGGATGGGACGATTCAGTTACCAGCGCGCCAAGCTTGAACTGGCCGCTGATTTTTAAAAAATCATCAGAACGTTTTTGCGAACTCAGACTCATGGTATTGTGTTGGAATTAACGGACCCTGTTTAATGGTTATGATTCAGGTGACAGTCCCTCCCGTCAAATACTGTTTTGCGCGGCGTTGATCTGCGCCCGCAACAAATCGTGGAGGGTGACGATGCCCAGCAGCTTCGGGCCGTCACAAACGACGGCCATGCCAGTGGGCGAATCCAGAAGCAGTGCCTGCAATTCACGAATCGTGTGACGCGGCTCACAACGGATTGCGGGCGCGAGTTTTGGCGCCCTTTTTTCAATCAGCGATTCGGCCAATTCGGCCCGCGACGCAATCCCAATCGGCGCGGCGTCCCGCATCACTGGAAAGTGCCGGAACGCGTGCTCTTTGAGCATTTTTTCCACTTCTGTCGGTTCGGTTCCGGTCAAAACGACCGGCTGAAAATTGGCGATGGCCGATACCGGCAGTTTCTGCCAGCTCTGCAAATCCCGGGGCGGAAGCAATTTTTCCAGTTTGTAACCGTCCTGCTCCAAAATGGCGTCGTAAAAATTCGCGCGCGCCATTCGACGGCTAATGGCCTGACTGATGAGCGCGCCAATCATGAGGACCGGGACCAGTGAGAATTCATGAGTCATTTCAAACACGATCAGAATGCCCGTGACCGGCGCGCGCACCACTGCGCCCAGACAGGCGCTCATCCCAACAACCGCCAGGGTAATGGAATCATCCCCCGGCATGGGCATCGCCATGCCGAAGAGCCCCGACACCAGCAATCCGCTCATACCACCGAAAAAAAGTGTCGGTGAGAAAATGCCGCCGCAACCACCGAACCCATACGACAGGATGGTAGCAAACAATTTGGCAACCAGAAGAATGCCCGCCAGTTCCCATCCCAAATGACCGCTCCATGATAATTGATTATCCAACCCTTTCGAAAGGTCGCCGTAACCGAGGCTGAACACGCCCAAATGACCCGTCAGAAAAAAGACGGAAGTACCAATGACCCAGGTCAGTGCGGCGCCCATGGCCGGTTTGAGCCAACCGGGAATTTTGCTCCAGCGGCGCTGTCGCGCCCGCAAATCCAGCGTTACCTTTTGGAAGAATACGCCCGCCACACTGGCCAAACCGGCGGCCAGCGGTGTGAGCGCATAGGCCCGCCAGGTTGGCGCTTCGAGAGTCCGCATGGCAAAAGCCGGCTGGCTGCCAATCAACCCGTGAACGATGAGCGCTCCAATTACGGCGGCAACCACCACGCTGCCCAGGAGATTGCTGTTCAGGTCCTGGATGATTTCCTCCAAGACAAAGGCCATCGCGCTTAGCGGAGCGTTGAATGCCGCCGCCAAACCGACCGCCGCGCCGGAAGCAGTGGCTCGCCGGCGGTTCTGTTTGGCTTCGCCGGTCAGGCCGGCCAGCGTCGAGGCCACGCCGCTGGCAATATGAACGCTGGGACCTTCGCGTCCCAGACTGCCGCCACCGCCGATCGCCAGCACGCCGGCCACAAATTTTACCCAGACCGCGCGCCATGAAATGACGCCAAAATCTTTCCAGAATGCCGCTTTAGCCTGGGGAATCCCGCTGCCGGCAGCTTCCGGACAGAATGAATTTAAGAGAATGCCAACGACCAGGGCCGATCCTACCATCACGCCGAAACTGCCCAGGACAAACGTCAAATGCGATTGGGTCGACAACGGAACGAATGTCGCATTGTAGAGAACGTTGATCAGCCATTGAAACGCCACCACCGCCAATCCGGCAGCCACCCCATACAGGCAGGTCTGCAATATGTTCCGGGTATTCCGCGGCAGTTTCGCCAGGTATCCCGCAAGCTTCAGAAAAGACACCGATATACCTTCTCAGAATCTGCCGGCCGGTTCAAATTCAAACTGCGTTTGCGCGGAGGATGGGATGGGAAGGGGCTTTTGGGAAGATCGGGGCGGCACCGGAGCGATACCCTGCCGCGTCCCATCTGTTAATTCCTTTGCGACCTTCGCGCCCTTTGCGTGAGGTTTTTGCGGAGAAATTGGGGCGGCGCGGCAGCACCGCGCTACCGCGGCGAAAATCGCAGGATTGTCGCCGAGGCGGGCGCCACCTGAACGCTAATCTCACCGGATTTTTTAACGCGCCCGGCCTTTTTCCAATCCCCTTGCCAAAGTCCATCCGGACCGATCTCGGCGCCGCCCAGCGTGACGCCGCTTTTGGCGGAGATATCATGGTCCTTCTGGAGCAAATCCATCCGGTGACAGCGCCACTTCCCCATTTGGTCTCCGGCGCCACCCCCGGATGACCATTGAATGGAAACAGCCGCGGTTTTTGCGTCGTTACCAAAGCTCTTGTTGATCAAAGTAACAAAGACAGCATTATTCGTATCCTGATACGCGTAGGCGTCGAAATTCAAGTCCGACGCTGTTTGTGTGCTTACCGCGAGCGGCCGGCCGTGCGCACCCTGGGTGAAAGCCAAAAGAGCATAGGCTTGAGGACGCATAACAATCCCCTGGCCATCTTCCGCGTGCACGAACGCGGCATAATTCGCGGGTCCAAAGCCACCGTCCCGTCCCACTGATTCGCCGGTATGAAAATTGACCCCTAAAATGTGATGCGCGGCCCACCAGTGCGTGCAGTCGAGCGCCCACAAAGTGGACACATAGGTATCGCTGGCGTCCCTGGCCCCGCCATTGTAGCAACTGTTCATTTCATCAATCCGATACGGAATACCTTGCTGTGCCAGGACGGCGCCGACATCGGCAAAGTCTTTCTCGTATTCAGTGTGGAGACTGTCCTGG
>DASXFM010000541.1:0-29109 GCA_036489615.1 Verrucomicrobiia bacterium
GGCATCGATCACCCGTTCAATGTCGTCAATTTCGCACTCCACTTCCTGCGTTGCCAGCTTGAGTTTGTATTTCCTCCCTTTGACGAAAGGATTCTTTCCAAGCCAAAAAACGCGCGCCTTGAATTTGGTCAATTCATACGGAGGCGATGTTTCCGGTGCGGCGATGGTCCCGCGTTCTATAAAAATTGGTTCAGTCAGCGTGATGCCGATGGATTCGCCTGCTTTGGCCGAGTCGCCTGGCGGAGCGTTCCAGCGCTCGATGGTCTTGACCATGCTGACTTTATTGCTGGGAGAAAAGACGATGCGATCGCCCACTTTAATCGCGCCCGTTTCAATGCGTCCGGCCAGGATGCGCCGGTCGTCAAACCGGTAGACGTCCTGGATCGGGAATCGCAAAGGCTGGCCGTCGCGCCGGTCAGGCGCTTCGAATTCATCCAGCGCCTCCACAGCCGTCGGACCATCCCACCAGGGCATATTGGCGCTGCGCGATGCCACGTTTTCGCCGTGTTTGGCGGCAATCGGAATAAATATTTTCGGCACGACCCTGATGTGCGAAAGCCATTGCCGAAATTCCGTTTCGATTCGTTCAAACTTCCGTTGGCTGTAATTGGCCACGTCCATCTTGTTTACCAAAACGGCAACCTGGCTGATCCCAAGCAGGCTCAAAAGGTAGCCATGCCGGCGGGTGTTTTCCTGAATGCCTTCCAGGGCGTCAATCAGCAAAACGGCTGCGTGAGCCCCGGCCGCGCCCGTGACCATGTTCTTAAGGAATTCCTTGTGGCCGGGGGCGTCAATGATTACGTATTGGCGTTTGCGGGAATTGAACCAGATTTGAGTGGTATCGATCGTTACATTCTGGTCGCGCTCGGCCTGCAGGGCATCCATGATGTTGGCCCATTCGAACGGTGTCCCGCGGCGTGCCGCCGCCTGTTGCAACTCCTCCAAACGCCCCTCCGGCAGCGAGCCGGTGTCGTGCATCAGCCGCCCAATAAATGTGGACTTCCCATGGTCCACATGCCCGACAATCACAATCTTCAATTGTTCAGCTGCAGTCATAACCTGGGAATTAATGGATAGACGGATAAATAGGTTGGAGGGTTAAATTTATTTCGAATCGATGCCTGGCATCAATCCAGTAGTCCGTTTTTCACATATATCCATCACGCCGTAGTTTTTCGAACGCGCCCTCGCTTTCCTTGTCCTGGGCGCGGCCGGAACGTTCCGGGGTCTTGATGTTCCGCAGTTCCACAATGATTTCGGAAACCGTCTTGGCGTTGGATTTAATTGGAAACGTGCAAGGCTGGCAACCCAGGCTGCGATAGCGCTCGCCCTTCCCGTTGGCAAAATACAGGGGAATCACGGGAATATTTTCGCGCTCGATGTATTCCCAAACGTTCAATTCCGTCCAATGAAGCAATGGATGGATGCGGACATGCGCGCCGGGCTCGAAATCGGTCTTGAATTGGTCCCATAATTCCGGCGGCTGGTCCTCCACGTTCCATTCCATATTTTTGTCGCGCGGGCTGAAATACCGTTCTTTGGCGCGGGTAGGCTCTTCATCGCGGCGCACTCCAACGATGACTCCGGTAAAGTGATGTTTGTGCAGGACCTCTTGCAAAGCGTCCTTTTTCAGCGCGCCGCAGCATTCCACACGGCTGGCTTTGCCGTTGGGCCAGGTCGCGCCGCTCTTGAGGGCCTCTTCATTCTTCCCCACGATCAATTTTAGCCTCCACTCTTTGCACAAATGGTCCCGGTATTCGATCATTGAGGGAATCTTGTATGTCGTGTCTACGTGAACCAGGGGAAATGGCACATTTCCGAAAAACGCCTTGCGCGCCAGCCACAACAGCACTGTGGAATCCTTTCCAATGCTCCAAAGCATCGCCAGATTTTGAAATTTATTGTAAGCCTCCCTCAATATATAAACACTCTGGCTTTCCAATTCCGACAAATGGTCCATTTAGAAAGTATGCTCCGAATTCATGACTCAGGCAATTGCGGATTGGCCGGCGCACACCTGCGCAACCGGTTTTTCCTTTTTCCTTTTTCCTTTTTCCCTACCCTCCCTTTGTGCAACGACTCGGACTATACGGCGGAGCGTTCGATCCAATCCATCTCGGTCATCTTCTCGTCGCGGAAGCGGCCCTCGAGGAGTTGGAATTGGATAAACTGATTTTCATTCCCGCGTTGCGATCGCCTTTCAAGCAAAACAACGAAACCGCGCCGGCTGAACTTCGATTGCGCTGGCTTCGGCTCGCGCTCGCCGGTCGTGTTCGTTATGAAATCGACGAACAGGAAATCCTGCGTGGCGGCGTTTCCTATACCATCGATACCGCGCGCCACTATGCAAAACAATATCCTGACGCCAGGCTGTTTTACCTCGTTGGCGCCGACAACGTCCCGAAGCTCAACGAATGGCGCAATGCGGATGAACTGGCGAATCTTCTCGAATTTGCCGCCGTGCCCCGACCCGGCGAGGCTCCCCCGGTCTTTCCGAAACTCTTTCGCGGGGTGACGTTGAAGGGCTTTTCCCTGGAGATCTCATCCCGGGAAATCCGGGCGCGCGTCAAGGCCGGACTGCCCATCCAATACCTGATGCCTCCGTTTGTGGCCGGCGCCGTGCTGGATTCTGCCGTTTACCATTGATGCAAGCGAAATCATTTGCGCTGTCGTCCTCGGGTTCACAATCGTGGGTTACGTGTTCCGTATTGCTTCAAGTACGCCATGGCGATGCCGGATATTCTTGACGTACCACGGAACACGGAACACGTATCGCCCCAACGTTGTCGCCATGCATTGAACCCAAAGTGACTTCAGACCGTAGATTCTGAAACTGAAATTCCGTGTCTTTTGCTTCGTTTACGGTTAAATTCCCACCGCAACTATGGATTCAAAAACCCTGGCGCTTCTTTGCCGCGAATTTGCGGACAATCGAAAAGCGGAAGATATCATCGTGCTGGACGTGCGCGAATTGTCGTCCGTCACTGACTATTTTGTCATTGCTTCCGGCACGAGCGAGCCCCATCTGCGCGCCATTGTGGAGGAAATCACGGACAAATTGCGGGATGAACACGACCTGCGCCCGGTTCGGACGGACGGTTCGACCCAGGCCGCCTGGGTGGCGCTGGATTTTTTTGATGTGATCGTCCACGTCATGCGGGCTGATGTGCGGGAACGATACGACCTGGAGGGTCTATGGGGGGATGCCAAACGGGTTAAACCTCGCAAAACGCGAAGCTCTTAAGGGCAGAGATAACGCGAACGAACGCCTGACTGCTTACTCCGGCTTGGGTGGCGGAGTCTCGGCGGCTGCCTTCACCATGTCGTCGAAAATCTTCTTGAAATCTTCGAGGCCCGTGGCTGGGATGATAATGTTATCCCGGCGTCCATTGACATCTTCGGTGATTCGCAGAAAGCGTCCACGCGGATTCTCTTTAAGTGAAAACAGAAACGTCTTGCGCTCAATCTGAATCTTGTCGCTCTTGAGAGTGTCTTCCTGTACCGGTGGTCTCGGCTGGCTATTATACGGCCGCCGGCCCCCAAAAGGTGATGGTCTTTCGTTAGAAATCATAATTCCCGCTGAACTGGACATCCAGTTAGGCTAAAGTCAATGGTTTAAGGTATTTTGTCAACAGCCAATTTATACATGTTTGGGCCATTCCCGCTATACCCATTGCCTAAAACGATCGTCCCACCCAACCACCGTCACAACCCGGCCCGTGCCTTTGCCGGCGGGGGAAAGCCAAAACTGACCGGCAGAGTTCTTACAAGTTGAACAGATTTATGGAAATAAGCAAACGAAAAAATTCCCGGCAACAAAAAAAAGCCATCAATTGGCAGTCCAGCTGCCGCGGGCAGTCGTCTTCAACGATGGCGTGAATGGCGGAAGTTTGGCTTGAACAGTGAAATTCGTGTCAAATGTCCAATTACGAATCGGCGCGCTATAATAGTTGCCAGTCTGCAGCCATCGGTTGGTGGCATATTGACTTGGAAACATCACCACGATTGAACCGTTGTAATACAGCGTCCCCCATGTCTCCAGCAAACGGAGAAAATTCTCAACGCCGCCGCTGTAATTGGCATTGTTACTGCCCCCCGGAACATTAGGGTCAGATGGAACGATCCCCTCCAGACAGGCTGCGTGAATAGTATCGGCCGAACTGGACGCCGGCTCTTTGGCGGTGTTGCTGTCACTCCAAACGCCCGAAAGAACGGTAATGGCATCCGCCAGCAATGACGACGGTCGCGAATGTGATGTGCTGGTGGTGGCCGCGTCGGAAACGCCGCTCCCATCCGTCACGTTGAAATCGCCTTTCACGTACATTGGCATCGGCGTTGCAACGCTCAAACCGTAGCTGTCAAAGAGCTGGCTGCCATTCACCAGCCGCACCGCGGGAAGAGCGGTCGTGGTCTCGGGAACGCTGTTGTAAATGTACACGCCGCCGATGGAATGGTTTTTGTCCGATTGGCAAATTGCGTTGTAATTGCTGCCTCCATTGACGTTGGGATTGGCCAGCCAGACGTTATAGTTCGAAATATCCAGCTGCACGGCATAGACGGATTTTCCCTGGCCGCCGTACCCGTTTCCACCATTCCAACCTTCGCGCCAATCATAAAAAAGGACGTTTGTGAGAAAAGTATAACCCGCGTACCAAACCTGAAAATTCGTCCCTCCGACAGTCCAATGGGATGCCGGCACATAGTTGGTGGATCCGGGAACCATCGTGTGTTTCGTCGCATTTGAAACAACGTAAAAATCATTCGTTACCCAAACGATCGATGAACACCAGTTATTTGTGTTACTGCTGGCCGTCTGTTCCGGGTCCTGATAATAAACGAAGAGACTCGTTCCCGCCGGAAACGCCATATTCGTCCCGGTTGCTGCGTTTGAGACAATCAAGTCGGCGAGATTGGCCAGGTAAGTCTCGCCGGCGGAGCTATAAGCCGCAGAGCTGCCTATG
Source organism: Verrucomicrobiia bacterium (assembly GCA_036489615.1). Taxonomy (GTDB): domain Bacteria; phylum Verrucomicrobiota; class Verrucomicrobiia; order Limisphaerales; family UBA11358; genus UBA11358. Next base: position 4,962 of record DASXFM010000541.1, read on the forward strand.
GAGTAAGTCGAAGGCGGCCACTGGAGAATACCTTCCACGACGCTCGGACTATCATTCGTGCCGGCGATCGGCATGGTCACGTGGTTCACACCGGACACGGGCTCACCTCTCATCGTATAGGTCGATGAACCGCTGCCGGAATAGCTAACAAATGGATCGTTGCCGCCGTTGACCGCTTGTTGCACAGCCCAAACCGTCGAACCAAAAGTAAGGTTTTGGGCGGTCCAAATCCCGGCATTTGAAAATACCGGCCCATTCACGGCCAGCGCCCGCGCCGCGGCAATTTCCAGGTTCATGTTATAGAAAATCAAATACTGAAAGATCGGGATGCGGGTAATATCAAACATCTGGCTGACTGTGGCCGGAACCGTGAACCGCTGGCCAATCGGCGTGGCTGTGGCCGTGACCGTGACCGGCTGAATAAAACCATTTAGCCCCGCGTAGGGTGAAGGCAGGCTCTGCCAGTTGGTTGATACCAGTCCAAGATTAACCGATATTTGGTTCGTCACGTCGTTGTTGTCGCTAAAGACATATTGCACCGGCCAATCCGCCTGGTTGGTCGGAACAAGCGCGTAATAGTTTGACCCCGCCCCGAACGTGCCCGCCAGCCAGTCGCTTTCCATTTCGCCAAGCACTTTTTCGGTGGCCGCTTCCGCTGCGTATTCGCTCGCTAAATATTGATTGTTCCGCCCCGTCACGGACGAATTGGACACGATCCATCCCATCGTGCTGCCCAGCACGATCAAAATCACCACTAGAAACGCCAGCGTAACCAGCAATACGTACGCGGCTTTCTTTTTCTGATTTGAAGGCACTTTCATAACTCAATCCAATTCACATTTGTTTATTAATTAATTGCCCGCCGTGTTGCCCGGGTTCGCAGTTGGTAATAATCGAATTGATCGATATTGTTGGTCCCAATGTGAGCAATGGGATATTCCCATTTCGAAAATTGCATCATGATGCCGATCACCCGGTTGTTCTCGTTGTTCGTCAAAACATTCCCGTACATGTCCTCCGCGTCGAAGATCGTCCGGTTCGTCATGTAATCGCACAAATCGTTGGTCGTTCCCAGGGCGCTGTTGTAGAGCATCAGGTGGTTCGTCACGGTCCTCGTGTCCAGATAACAAACCAAAAACGGTGTCGCGTTGACGGTGGGATAAATTTCTATCGCGTTGCCCTGCAGGGAACCATTCGTCACGTCGGCATACGTCGTCCAACTGGAAGAACAATTCCCGATATACACCGAATTGGCCTCCCGAATTTGGTCGCGCAGGCTGCTGATCACCTGCCGCGCCCCGGCCGTTGCCACGAGCTTTGTGTCCACCAGCGTATACACACGCATCCCATAGATTTGAGATGAAACCATCCAGGTGACCAGCAAAGCAAAAACCCCGGCCACCAGCAGCATCTCCACCACCGTAAATCCTGCCGCCTTCCCGTCGCGTCGCAGCGGATAGGATGGCTGCGGTGCCAATCGTCCCGCTCCGACTAAATCGGGGTTTGACGCTTCGATTTCCTTCTCGATCCAAATATTCATTTTTATTCGTCAGGAGCCCGCAATGTCACAACAGTGTTCGTGCACTGTTTTCCCGTCAGCGGAAATGTCCAAACCGCAACCGATTTGAGTTCCCACAGGGGCGGGTTCGCCTCGTTGGTCGTTTCGTAAACGTAATTGATCACCGTAAGCGGGGCTCCCGATTGAGGTACATCCAGGGTATTCGTTGTCGGTGGCAATACCGGTGTCGTCGCGTTTGTCGCCGGCAATTCGACGCCGTTCGTCGGCGCCTGAGAGTCCCATTGCGCCGACCGTGCTCGCTCAATTCCCTGTGATGCGACCGATTGCGCCGCCAGCGACATCGAACTAAATTCAGCCATCCGGTTCGCCTGCGAGTATGAAAAGAAGACGCCCGTCATTACCATCACCATCAGCCCAAAGGCCATCATGACTTCCACCAGTGTGAAAGCTGCTCGCGCCCGGCAACCCGTTTTTTTAATAGGGATTCTCATTCGCCATCTTGACCTGTTCGGCTGACAAATAAGCACGTTTTATGCCGGAAGCGTGACAATGGACTATAATATCTATTTGAATATAAACGAGTTACGTGATTGCTGGAAGCGGCGCCGTCGGAAAAACGTCCATTCCTGACACGCTCAGTTTGTCAGCGATAATCGAAATTGGTTTTGCCCACTGCCAAAGTTTTGGCATCATTAGGCGATGAAGAGTTTTTTCCGGCTGACAGTTTTGGCCGCGCTGCTTTTTGGTTATGACGGGAGCATTTTTTCGCAAACCACCAGCACTAATCCACCTGATTGGATGACGCACCCGCTTTCGGTGCTGGATGCGATGAATCTGGCGCTTCAGCAGAATGCGACCATCTTAAAAGCTCAAAACGATTTTACCGCTTCCTCCGGACTGGTCGTGCAAACGCGCGCGGTGGCGCTGCCGCAATTGACCGCCAGCGGACTCTATAAGGATACGGAGCCAACCGCGATTGAAACCATTCCCATTCCTGGAGATTTTCAACAGGCGCATCAGAACTGGAACGCCGGATTTCAGTTGGTCCAGACCATTTTCAGCGGCGGCAAACTCATCGCCGCCATCAAGGCCGCCCGGGCCATCAAAGAGCAGTCGCTCGCCCAATATCAAACCGTTGTCCAGGACACGTTGCTGAACACGCGCACCGCGTATTACGACGCTCTGCTCGCCCGGGAACAAATCACCGTGCATGAGGCGTCCGTCAAATTGCTGCAAAATGAATTGGACGACCAGCGGCGCCGTTACAAGGCGGGTACTGTGCCCGAATTCAACGTGCTGCGCGCCGAAGTGCAACTGGCCAACGAACGTCCCTTGTTGATCCAGGCGCGCAACAATTTTCGCATTGCCAAAAACAATTTGTCAAATTCGCTCGGTTATAATCTGCCGACAAATGTGTGGGAAGATATACCGATGCAATTCAGCGATAAGCTCGATGCCGCGCCTTACCAGGTGGACCTGCCTTCAGCCATCGCCCGGGCCATCGAAACGCGTTCGGAACTCGTTGCTCTCCGGAAAACCGAGGAGTTGCAAAAACTCAATATCGTCAGCGCACGATCCGGCTATTTGCCCACCGTGCAGGTCTTCGCCGGCTACAATTGGTACAATGCTCAATATGCGTTCCCGCCAACGACCCCGCCGCTCAGCCTGGAACAGGACTTCCACGGCTACAACGTCGGCGGCCAGGTCAACTGGGACATCTTCGACGGCATGTTGACCCGGGGCAAAGTGATTCAGGCGCGCGCCAATTATAAAAAGTCCATCAACGACCTGGCCGATGAAACCCGGCAAATCGAGCTTCAGGTCCGCACCGCCTACTCGGATTTCGTCGAGGCCGGCGAAGTTTTGGACTCCCAAAAGACGGTCCAGGCTGAAGCCGAGGAGGCCCTGCGCGAGGCCCGGGCGCGTTTCGACGCCGGCACTGGTACTCAATTGGACGTGCTGGACGCCGAGACCTCCCTGACACAAGCCCGCGCCACGGACGTGCAGGCATTGCACGATTACGACACCGCCCGCGCAAAACTCGAACGCGCCATCGGCGAGGACATGATCCAAACCGCGCAGGCAAATCCTTAATCGGTGGTTCAGACCGCCGTCGCTCTAACAAAAACCAAATGAAGCTCAACCTACACACGCATCAATTGCAATTGGCCCATAAATGGAAAATTGCCGGAGGCCAGGGATCCAAAATGAACGAAATCGTCATCGTCGAATTGACTGATGGCGATGGAGTCACGGGTCGTGGCGAAGCCGCGCCCGCTGCCACTTATAAAGAGACGCCCGCCGGGGTCCTTGAGTTCTATCGCCGCCTGGACGCGAGCCAATTCTCGTTTGACGATATTCCCGGCAGCATGGCCCGGCTGGAAACTTTCGCGCCCGTCCCGTCCGCCGCGCGTTGCGGCATCAACACCGCCCTCGTGGACGGCGCCGCCAAACGCGCCGGCAAAGCCATTTATGATTATTTCAACCTCGGCTTTCGCGAAAACCATCACGTCACCTCCTTCACCATCGGCCTTGATACGCCGGAAGTGATCCGCGAAAAAGTGCTCGCTGCCGCGCATTATCCGGTGCTCAAACTCAAAACCGGCGACGCCCGTGACCGCGAGAATCTTGCCGCCGTCCGCGCCGTCGCCCCCAAGAAACCCATTCGCGCGGACGCAAACGAAGGATGGAAAACGAAAGAATATGCCTTGGAAATGCTCGAGTGGCTTGCCGCCGACGGCAATATCCAATATGTCGAACAACCGTTGCCACGCACCGCAAGCCGGGAAGATTTTATCTGGCTCAAAAAGCGCTCGCCGCTGCCGCTGTACGGCGACGAATCCTGCCATACCATCGCGGACATCCCGTTTTGCGCCGACTGCTTTCACGGCGTGAATGTGAAACTCGTCAAAACCGGCGGCCCGAGCATGGCCTATGAAACCCTGCAAGCTGCGCGAAAGGCCGGCCTAAAAACCATGCTCGGCTGCATGGTCGAAACCAGTGTGCTCATCAGCGCCGCCGCGCATCTGGCCGAATTGACCGATCACCTCGACATTGATGGTAATCTGCTCATTACCAACGACCCTTACCTCGGCGCGACGGCCAAAGACGGAATCATTTCCTTCGCCCATGCGCCGGAGCCAACCGGGCTGCGCGTCCGCCTGAGGTAGGACAGAGCTGCTGCTCGCTGCTGCTCGGCCCAATATCGGTCCTCCGAACCGCCGCGATTCATGCGGAGGTGAGGGCTCTCGTTTACACCCGCCTTGCGCCGTCAAAATCCCAATATTACCCAATAAAATCGCGCCTTTTTGCATGTCAATTCGCGCGATTCAGTTCCCGTTTACACGTTTACTTTCCTACACACAAATAATGTGTAACCGCCTTCCTTGCCGTCGTGGGCCCATGTGGCCTCACACGGCGGGCGCATCTTGCCACTATTCTTGGTAGGGACGGCGCGCTGCGCTGTCCGCGCCGCGTTTAGCGGCGCAACGAATGTGGCGGGACGTTGGACCACGTGGTCCGCCCGCTCTACGGGCGGTGACGGCGCAGCGCGCCGTCACTACCGCCACCGACGTAAGAACAATGTGTGGGTGTGCCCTCACACGGCGCTCTGAAGCTTTTGCCATTTGCAGTTTTCCCGAAATCGGCAATAATGACGGTTCGCTTTTAATAGCAATTGTATGAAACCCCAGGTTGAAATCTATGACACCACGCTGCGCGACGGTTCGCAGGGTGAAGGCATCAATTTTTCGGTGGCAGACAAGCTTCGCATCGCAGAAAAGCTGGACGCTTTCGGGGTGCACCACATTGAAGGAGGCTGGCCGGGGTCAAATCCAAAGGACATCGAGTTTTTTGCCCAGGCCAAAAAGAAAAAATTCAAAAACGCGCGGCTCGCCGCCTTTGGTTCGACACGGCGAAAAGACACGCCCGTCGAACAGGATGACCAGGTGCGCCTGCTCATCGAGGCCGGCACGCCGGTGGTCACGATTTACGGCAAAACCTCCATGCTGCACGTCAAAGAAGTCTTGCGCTGCACGCCCGAGGAGAACCTCGGAATGATCGCCGACACCGTGCGCTATCTCAAAGATTGCGGCAAATTTGTCATTTATGACGCCGAGCATTGCTTTGACGGCTATAAGCTCGACCCGGAATACGCGCTCACCACGTGGCAGGCGGCGGAAAAGGCCGGCGCCGATTTTGTGGTGCTTTGCGATACCAACGGCGGCTGTCTCCCGGACGAAGTGGCGGCCATCACCCGCGTGGCCATTGGCAAGCTCAATTGCCGCGTCGGAATCCACACGCACGATGACATCGGGTTGGGTGTGGCGAATGCCCTGGCGAGTCTCGGCGCCGGCGCCACGCATGTGCAGGGAACGATCAACGGCTACGGCGAACGCACGGGAAATTGCAGTCTGACGAGCATCATCCCTTGCGTGGCGCTCAAATTGAAAAAAACCTGCGTGCCGGAAAAATCCCTGACCAAGCTGAAGGAGCTTTCGCAGTTCGTGGATGAAATGGCAAATATGCGCCATAATCCACGCCTGCCGTGGGTCGGTTCGGCGGCGTTTTCCCACAAGGGCGGGACACACGTCAACGCCGTGCAAAAGCTGGCGTCGAGCTACGAACACATTGATCCCACCCTCGTGGGCAATTCGCGCACGGTCCTGGTCAGCGACCTGGCCGGCCGCAGCAACATCGTGATGAAAGCGCACGAGCTGGGTTTTAAGCTGTCCAATGATACGCCGGAGCTGAAAACGATTCTCAATCACGTGAAGGAATTGGAGAACGGAGGCTACGAATACGAAGCCGCTGAAGGATCTCTTGCCCTGCTCATCGACCGGACGTTGAAACGCCGGGAATCACCCTTTCAAGTCGAGACGTATCATGTCTCGATGCGTCGTGACGCAAAGGAATCCATCTGCGAAGCCACCGTACGCGTCCGCGTGGGAAAGAAAACGTATCACGAAGTCGCCGAAGGCGATGGACCGGTAAATGCGCTGGATGGCGCGTTGCGCGCGGCGCTCACGAAATCGTTTCCCCGGCTAAAAAAAATCACGCTGACCGATTATAAAGTCCGGATATTGGATTCCACGACTGGCACCGCCGCGAAAACGCGCGTGCTGATTGAATCTTCTGACGGCAAGCGCGAATGGGGCACCGTGGGTGTCGACGAAAACATCATCGAGGCAAGCCTGCAGGCGCTCGCTGAGAGCATGGAATATGCGTTGATGAAGAACTCTTAAAGCCTATAGAGCGAAGGATATGCAAAATATCGGAAAAAAAGCGAAGATCCCGGATGCCGCGTGGACGAATAATCCAATGCTGCAGCCGGCGCTCCATGACTCGAATTGGAAAGGCCACGAAGACGGCGGGATTAATTTGGACCATTACCTTTACGGTGTTCCGAAAGATTATATCAAGGTAAAAGGCAAATACATTGAGGCCCACCCTTGCCGGATGATTATTATAAAAATTGTACCTCCCGTGAGGCCTACGACCGAAAAATCCGCGAATTGGATGAGACGAAGGAGTCTTCAAGGGTTTGACGGTCGCGTCCCACACAAATTTCCATGAACGAAATTTCAAAAGCGTACGAACCACAGGCTGTCGAAGATAAATGGTATCAGTTCTGGTTGGACGGAAAATTTTTCGTGGCCGACCCGAAATCACCCAAGCCGGCGTATTCCATCGTGATTCCGCCGCCCAACGTTACGGGCGTTCTCACCATGGGCCACGTCCTGAACAATACCATCCAGGACATCTTGTCGCGAAAGGCGCGCATGGACGGCAAGGAAGTACTCTGGCTGCCGGGCACCGACCACGCCGGCATTGCCACGCAAACCGTCGTGGAGCGCACGCTCAAGAAGTCCGGCGAAATCAAACATCGGGACGATTTGGGACGTGAAAAATTTCTCGAACGCGTCTGGCAATGGAAGGAAAAGCACGGCGGCATCATCATCCAGCAACTGAAAAAGCTCGGCGCATCCTGCGATTGGTCGCGGGAGTATTTCACCATGGACCCGGAATATTCGCGCTGCGTGCAGCAAGTATTCGTGGAGCTTTATAAGAAAGGCCTGATTTATCGTGGCAAACGCATGGTGAATTGGGACCCGGCTTCGCTGACGGCGATTTCGGATGAAGAAGTCTTCATGAAAGAGCAAAAAGGCTCACTTTATTATTTCAAAGTGGAAATTGCCGAAGCGCCGGGAACGTTTCTGACGATCGCGACCACGCGGCCGGAAACGATTCCAGGCGATAGCGCCGTCGCCGTGAATCCGAAAGACCCGCGTTACGCGCAGTTTATCGGCAAGCACGTCGTGCGACCGCTTCCCGCGGAATTGCCGCGGGAGCAAAAACTCATTCCGATTATTGGCGATGAGCACGTGGATTTTGAATTTGGAACGGGCGTCCTCAAAGTGACGCCTGCCCATGACAAGGCGGACTTTGAAATCGGTTTTCGCCATAAGCTGCCTCAAATCGACATCATGCATTCCAACGGCCACATGAACGAATTGGCCGGTAAGGATTTGAACGGCCTTGGACGATTTAAGGCGCGAAAAGTCGCCGCTGAAAAACTCACTGAACTAGGCCTGCTCGAAAAAGAGGAGCCTTATACCAACAACGTCGGTTTCAGCGAACGAACGGACGTGCCCATCGAACCACGCTTAAGCGAGCAATGGTTTCTAAAATATCCGAGTACCGAAAAATCCCGCGCTGTCGTTGCCGACGGCCAAATGAAATTTCATCCGGACCGCTGGGCGAAGGTTTATGACCATTGGATGGGCGGCTTGCAGGATTGGTGCATTAGCCGCCAGCTTTGGTGGGGGCATCGGATTCCGGTTTGGTACAATCGTACGACGGCGAACTCAAACGAAAAAAAGGACGGACGTGACGACCGTTTTGTACGCTGCCAGATCGAATCACCCGGCGAGGGATGGGAGCAGGATTCCGATGTCCTCGATACCTGGTTTAGTTCCTGGCTTTGGCCGTTTGCAACGATGGGCTGGCCGGAGCAAACCGAGACCCTGAAGAAATTTTATCCGACAACGGATTTGGTCACCGGACCAGACATTATTTTCTTCTGGGTCGCTCGCATGATCATGGCCGGTTATGAATACATGCATGAAATGCCGTTTAAAAATGTCTATTTCACCGGCATTATCCGCGATAAGCAGGGGCGCAAAATGTCCAAGATGCTGGGCAACTCGCCTAACCCGCTCGATCTTATCGCCAAATTTGGCGCCGATGCCTTGCGCTTTGGTGTCATGCGCGCCGCGCCACTGGGCCAGGACATTTTGTTTGATGAGCAAAACGTCGAACTGGGCCGCAATTTTTGCAATAAGCTCTGGAACGCCTGCCGATTCCGCCAGATGCAGGGCGGCGAAGTGCAGGGAGAAATCGATCCGAAATTGCTGACGCCCGACGACAAATGGATTTTGCTAAAACTCGACGCCGCCCTTCGCGAAATGGCCACGGCATTTGTGGATTACAAATTCAGCGATGCCACGACCACGCTTTACCGCTTTTTCTGGAGCGAATACTGCGATTGGTATATCGAAGCCAGCAAAGCCGTGTTGCAGGGGAGTGACGCCGCCTGCAGGGCCAATACCATAGCCCTCATTGACTTCATCCTGTCCCATACGCTGCGCATGTTTCATCCATTCCTGCCGTTCATCACGGAGGAGCTTTGGCACGGCATGGGTTACAGCCTGGACATGCCGGAAAATCAGGGTGGCAAAACCATTATGTTCGCGCCCTGGCCCAAGCCACTGGACAACGACTTTAAATCCTTTTACGGATTGGACGAGCGTGACGAGAAACTTATCGAAGCACGAAACGAGCTCGTCACACAAGGCCGCGATCTGCGCCGCCAGGCCAGCATCCCGGCAAACAAAAAAGTAAAATTCGTCCTCAAGCCAGGTGGACAGGCAGTTGACGCCGAGGTTCTGAAATTGTTGCTTAACGCCGAGGCCGTCGAAGTGAATCCCCAATTCCAGCCTGCAAAAAACATCCTGGCCGTTCACCACGAACTGGGCGATTTGTTTTTGCCTTTGGAAGGACTGGTGGACGTCGAAGCTGAAAGGACTCGACTCACGAAAGAACTGGAAAAAATCGAAGGCGAGATTGCCAAGGTTGAGCAAAAGTTGGCGAATCCGAACTTCACGCAAAAGGTGCCGGCAACGGTGCTGGAAGAACACAAGAAACGCCTTGCCGATTGGCAGGCGAAGCGCGAACATGCGCGCACCGCCCTCACAGCATTGAGGTCGTAATCTATGGTCATTCAACGAACGCAGCGTTGTTATCCGCTGCTGCTCACTTTTCTTTTAACTTGTTCCATGCCAGCCATCCTTTCAGCCGATACGACGGACGGCGCGCTTGCGAAGGCCGCGCAACTCGAATTGGATGGGCAATTTGTCGTCGCCTCAAATCTTCTCGGCGCCGCCCTCGCCGCCGCGCCTCCGGGCGCGCAGCACAAACAAATCGAGTTTGAATTGGACCGCCTGGACCGCATTCGCCAGGACTTTCCACTCTCACAGGACGATCTTTTCAACGCCCTTCAGCAGTCCGTCAGCGGATTGACGTCCGCCGAGTTTGAGCAATGGGTGCGCGAAGGCCGTTTCGATTCGCGGGTCATTGACGGACGGCGCTGGTTCATGCGGTCCAGCGTTTCAAATCTCTATTTTCGTTACCCGGCATTGTATGCGCGCCGGATGGACGGCTTGGACCGAACCAACCTCGTAAACGCGTTTCTCGCATCCTGCCGTGCCATTAAACAGGCGGCGTTGAGCGAGGGCACGTCGTGCGTCTTGCCAAAGCGGTTTGACATGACCATGACTATTACGGCAAACGCAGACGTCGTGCCTGCCGGTAATGTCATCCGCGCGTGGCTGCCGATTCCGCGGAACTATCCGTATCAGACCAATTTTGAAATCGTCTCGAGTTCGCCGCCGGTCAAGGAAATCGCGCCGGGCGACAGTTCCATCCGTTCCGCTTATTTCGAGGAGGTCGCGCGAGCGGGCCAGCCAACCCAATTCAAGTTGCACTACCATTACACCCGATGCGGTGTCTGGTTTGACATTGATCCCAAACGGGTGACGCCCTTTGACGGCAAAGACCCGGTGATTGCAGCCTACACGCATGAAGCGCCGCACGTTGTCTTTACGCCGGAGATGCGGGCGTTGTCGCAAAAGATCGGTGGCGGCGAGAAAAATCCCGCGTTGTTGGCCAAAAGATTTTACGACTGGGTTGGTGAAAACACCTTTTACAGCTACGCCATTGAGTATTCCACGATTCGGAACATCAGCGACTATTGCCGTTCGCGCGGCTACGGCGATTGCGGGCAGGAAGCCATGCTCTTTATCACGCTCTGCCGGCTCAACGGCATTCCGGCGCGCTGGCAATCCGGATGGCACACTTTTCCTGGTGTCATGAGCATTCACGACTGGTCTGAGATCTATCTGGCGCCCTACGGATGGGTCCCGGTTGACCCGTATATGTGTGTGATGTCCGACCATTACGCGACCGCGCTCACCCCGGAACAACGCCATGAAATTCGTGATTTTTATTTCGGCGGGCTGGACCAATATCGCATGGCAGCCAACGACGACCATTCGCAAACGCTCTCGCCTCCTAAAAATTCGTATCGCTCGGACAACGTGGATTTTCAGCGTGCCGAATTGGAATCCGGCAGCCAAAATATTTATTTCAATCAGTTTGGTTACTCGCTCGATGTTAAGGAATTACCCGCGCAATGAGCTATCGCCCGGCCGCCCGGCCCGGCGAACCGGCTTGATACAGTTGAATGTCCATCTGTAATTTTTTTATCAACTGTGCATTTGATCCCGCTGTCGCCAGAGCCAGCGCCTTTTTAGCCGTTGTAATCGCGTCGGGATACCGCCCGGCTTGCGCGTAAGCTACGGCCAGGGTGCGGAGAACCTGCGGGTCCTTGCCTGCGGTGATGCGATTCGCATTTTCCATCAAAGCGATGGCGTGGTCCACATTTCGGATTGCCGGATCATGGCTCGTCGCGAGCATGTCCGCCAGGCTCACTTGCGCCGGAATAAATTCAGGCTCCAGCTCAATCGCTTTTTGATAATTCGTGACCGCTTCGGTTGTTCTCTCTTTTAATCGAAGAACATTGCCCAGGCTATAATGGGGGCCTGCTGAATCCGGTTGAAGTTTCGAGGCCAGTTCATACTCAGTGATGGCTTCATCCAATTGTCCTGCCTTTGCAAAACAGGTGCCTAAATTCTCATGGGCCTGGGCAAAATCGGGTTTTAGTTCGGCGGTCTTTTGATACTGGCGCATGGCATCGTTCAACAGGCCTTTTTGGAAGAGAGCATCACCGCAGCGTTCATGGGCATCCGGGGATTGTGGTTCGAGGGTCAATGCCTTCTGATATTGAACGATGGCCTCATCCAGCCGCCCCTCATTAAGCAGGGCGTTGCCAAGACCATCGCGGGCGTCCAGGCAGTCAGGCCAAAGCGCCAGCGCCTTTTGATACTCGATCGCGGCGTCCGCGAACCGGTTCGCGTACATTGAGATGTTGCCACAAAAGTAATGAGATTCGGCATGGCCCTCGACATTCCCGAGGACGCTAACCGCGATCGAACAGACTAACAGAAAGCAACCGAAGATCCGTATCAGGCTGCGCCGGACCGAAGACCCTGCGCCGGCGCGTTCTGCACCGAAAAATCCGCTGACCACCAACACCAGCAAAGCCGGCAAAAAATCCAATTCATACCTGTTGCTTGACGCGAAAAACAGGCACAGGACGAACGTCATAGTGACAAAAAGCAAAAAAAGCGCGGCCGCAAACCGATGCAAGGGAGTAACAGTTTGCCGGTTGCTCACCGCCCATGCCAGCGGCAGCACAAACACCAGCCACACCAGTGGATAGCGACACCATATCGCGCCGCCGGCGCCGGGCGTTCCAGTGTCATAGCCGGCCGGCATGTGTAATGTCGGAGCCGCGTGGAGAAACGGAAAGCGGCCCGTCCATCCGAACGGTTCCAGGAAATAACTTCGAAAATTGAACCAGAAATAATGGAGACTGAATTGATGCGCTGTTGTGGGGTCGTAGCTTCCATTTAACTGGTAATGCCAGCCAAATTCGAATGGACTACCGAACCGCAGAGCATTGTAAATCATCAGACCCAACCCTATGAACATCACGGGCCCGGCCGCGGCCGCTATTAACACTCCGACTTTGCCCGGGGAACCGGCCGTTTTAAGGCACGCCTGCGCTACGGGTATCAAGAGGATGATCATTGAGAAGAGAAGCGTTGGCCTCGCTCCAATCGCCAGGCCATAAGCCAGGCTGGCGCCCGCCAGCCAAAAGACCGAGTGTGGTGGCTCGTTCAATGCGCGCCAGAGCGCAGCCAGGGCCAACATTGCGAAGGCGAAGCCGCACACGATGGCAACCTCATAGACGTTGCCTGACAGGCCTAAACCGAGCATTAATCCCATCGAGAGGACGCTCAAGGCAACAATCCAGGGGCTTGTTTCCGGAAAGTAGCGCCAGCTGATGTCGTATAACAGGCCCGCAATCGCCGCTAAACCCAGTGCAAAGAATATGGCCACTGCCGCTCTATCTGAAATCGGGTGGCCCGTCAACGCAACCCATGGCCAGTACAACACCAGGGCCGGTGTAACTCCGAAATACACGTACAACTTTCCCTTGTAATAGCTCAAGTCGTTCACCGGCCCGACGGCTGCCGAATTGAAGGCGGGATTATAAGGGTCGGACAAACGAACCAACTGCGGGGGCAGTTCGCGATTTACGTTCAGATGGCCGGCTCGAAAACCGTCCACCAGAAGATTATAGTACGATCCCTTCGGCGGATCCTTCGATTCCAGCGCGGCATTGGGATCTGCCATCCACATTATGATTCCTGCGGCCAGGCCCAGGCCGATACACGCAATGATCCATCGGAGCCGCCTTGTTCCTGGCCTGTTCACCGTATTTGAGCTTGAATTGTTCTCGGACATCTCGCGGTTCCATTTTTCTTTTCAATCTTGCAAATAAGGGCAAACTATAGGAAATGCTCATGGAAGTGGAGCCTCAAACAGCGGCCGCGACGCTCAAAAAAGCGTCCGGGCTGCGGCCGAATTTAGCCATTGTGCTGGGAAGCGGTTTCCACACCGCCATTGAGGGCTTGCGCGTGGACAAAGAAATACCGTTTTCAAAGATTCCCGGTTTTCCCGAACCCACTGTGAAGGGCCACGCCGGGCGATTATATTTTGGTGAAATCGGCGGCACTCCCGTGATCGTGTTGAGCGGACGCGCGCACTATTATGAGGGCCAATCGATGGAGCGTGTCACCTTCCCGGTTCGCGCCCTGGCGGCATTTGGAATTCATGATTTGCTTTTGACCAACGCGGCTGGTGGCATCAATAAGGCGTTCCGCGTCGGCGATTTCATGCTGGTTACCGACCACATCAATTTCATGGGCACAAATCCCCTGCGAGGCACATCTCACTTTGTGGATTTGACGCAAGTCTATGACACGCAACTCAATGGCTTGTTGCAGGAAGCGGCCCGCACACGCAAAATGAAGTTGCGCAAGGGCGTTTACCTGGCCGTTTGCGGGCCCAATTATGAAACGCCCGCTGAAATAAAGGCCTTTGCTACCCTCGGTGCCGATGCCGTGGGCATGAGCACCGTGCCCGAAGCCATCGTGGCCCGGCAATGGGGAATGAGCGTCGCCGCCGTTTCCTGCATTACCAACGCCGCGGCGGGCCTCAGCAAATATACTTTGTCTCACGCTGACGTTCTGGAAACAGCCGAACGCGTGGGAAAGATCGGCGCCGAACTGTTAGAGACTTTTGCGTACATCTATGGCCGGCGCCTCGAAAATATCCGATGAAAATCAACCGCCTGCAATTAATCGCGGCGGCTGCGAAAGCTCGCGAGGGCGCCGTCGCGCCGTATTCGAAATTTAAAGTGGGCGCGGCGCTCCTGGCGAAATCCGGTGAAATCGTCGTCGGCGCCAACGTAGAAAGCGCCAGCTACGGCTTGACTTGCTGCGCCGAACGCGTCGCCCTTTTTAAGGCGCTCACATCCGGCACAAAGGATTTCCTGGCCGTCGCGGTCGTTGCGCGGATCGAAAACGGCCCAATGCCCTGCGGCGCCTGCCGCCAGCTTTTGGCCGAATATGCGCCGGATGCGAAGGTATTTGCGGCCGACAGCAATGCCCTGGCGCGCATCCGCGCATTTTCAGTCAAAAAACTCCTCCCGTTCGCTTTTTTGGGCGGGGATTGGTAAATTTTCGAGCAAATCCGGGCTGAACGCTGTCCATATGCCGAACTTCGCCTTGTTTTTGGCTCGAACACTCTTTAACAATTTGCCCTTCGCGTGAATGATACTTTGATCATTGTGCCGACCGTCAACGAGCGGGAAAACCTTCCGCGCGTGGCGCAACGCCTTTTGGCTCTGCCGATCAAGGTGGACATGCTCATCATCGACGGCAATTCCTCCGATGGTACCGGTCAAATCGCTGACGATCTGGCGGCGAAACATCCGGAAATTCATGTCATCCACGAGGCGAAAAAAAGCGGTTTGGGCCGCGCCTACATTGCCGGCTTCAAATGGGCGCTCGAGCGCACCTACGAATTCATTTTCGAAATGGATAGCGACCTCTCGCATAATCCGGACGATGTCCCTCAATTTATCGACGCAGCGACAAATCAAAATGCGGATCTTGTGCTTGGCTCGCGCTATTCGGGCGGCGTGCGCGTCATCAACTGGCCCCTCAAACGCCTCATGTTGAGCCGTTGCGCCGGCATCTACGTCCAAATGATCACCGGCATGCCTTTGAGCGACCCCACCGGGGGCTACAAATGCTTCCGTCGCCGCGCGCTTCAGGCCATCAATCTCGACGAAATCAAGTCCGACGGCTACAGCTTCCAGATCGAAATGACGCACCGGCTGTGGCGTGATGGATTCAAAATCGCCGAAGTGCCGATCGTTTTCACCGAACGCATGCACGGCCAATCCAAATTGTCCCGCCGCATCGTGCGGGAGGCCCTCCTCATGGTCTGGTGGCTCTGGCTTCAAAACGGCCTGCGCAGAAGCCCGCGAAAACGATAGGATAGAGGCGCGGCGCTCGAGATTTTGGTGGATTTTGGCCCTTGGAGTCGAAGGCTTTACAAAGGCGTTTGACTAATCGCTCCGGAAACCGTAAGTTCCAGCGAATGCTAGCTGCTGAACCAAAGGTGGCGAACTCGGGCGCGGCAGATTCGTCCTCGTCCCATTCCAACCTGCATCGTTCCTGGAAAGTTCTCGTGGAACCGCTTGAACCATTTCTTCAATCAGTCGAGCGGCAACTGGTCCTTCAAGCTCACGATTTCGACCCAAAAATCGTTCCCTACGCCCAGTATGCCCTCAGCGGCAGCGGAAAACATCTCCGCCCAACCCTTGTCGCGCTGGCTGCCAATGCCGTGGGCAAGATATCCAATGTCCATGTGACAGCCGCCGTCATCATCGAAATGGTGCATCTGGCCACGCTGGTTCACGACGACGTCATGGATGAGGCCGAGATCCGCCGTGGCAAACTCACGCTCGCCGCCAACTGGGGCAACGAAATCGCTGTGCTCTTTGGCGACTGTCTCTTTGCGCAGGCGCTTAAGCTGGCAGCCAGCTTCCCCACCCCTGAAGTTTGTCGCTCGGTCGCCATTGCCACAAACACGGTTTGTACCGGAGAGATTTTGCAGACGCAGCATCGCCGGAACTTTGAAGTCTCGCGCCGCGAGTATTTCCGCGTCATTGAAATGAAAACGGCCGAACTGTTCACGTTATCATGTGATTTGGCCGCGTTTTTAGGCGGAGCAGACCAGGAACGCAGGGCATCCCTGCGCCAATTTGGCGCGGCATTCGGGACTGCTTATCAGGTCTATGACGATTGCGTCGACTTGTTTGGAACGGAGGCTGAAGCCGGGAAGTCCCTGGGGACGGATTTGGCCAAAGGGAAGCTGACCTGGCCGCTTTTGCTGGCATGGGAAAGGGCTGATGCCGAGGATAAAAAGCGGCTTGAAGGCTGGATTGAAAATTGGCGGCCGGAGAACTTCCCACTGGTCAACGAGTTATTGGTCCGGTACGAAACTTTTGAACCATCGGTGGAAATAATTGTCAATCAATTGGAACAGGCAAGATCGGCGTTGAAAACCCTTCCTGAAAATGCAGGTCGGGACGGTCTAATGGATTTAACCGAATTTTTATCGCAACAAATCGCGAATTTGACTGTTTGTATTGTATGACCATGATTATGGCCGAACCCGCCGAACGTAACGATTCGGAAGCCCCTTCCGCACCAACGGAAGAAATGGTGCTGGTGGATCGGGCGCGCCACGGTGATTTGAAGGCATACGACGAACTTGTCCGCCGTTATCAGGAAAGGATCTACGCCACGGTTTACCACATGACGTCCAATCACGAGGACGCCAACGATTTGGCGCAAGAATCGTTTGTAAAGGCGTTTCAGGCGTTGAAATCTTTCAAAGGCGGCTCCAGCTTCTATACCTGGCTCTATCGTATCGCTGTCAATAAAACCATTAATTTCCTCAAGCAGCGGAAAAACCGGCAGCACATGAGTCTCAACGACTTGGATTTCAACGTTGAGCATAATCCTGATTTAGTGGCGTTGATCTCGGATAAAACTCCGCGGCGTGACGCTGGACTGTCAGAGTTGCAGGAAAAATTGAACGCTGCCTTGCTTAAGCTGTCAGATTCTCACAGATTGGCTGTGGTGTTGCACGACGTGCAGGGTCTTTCGCACGAAGAAATCGCGAAGGTCATGCATTGCAACATCGGGACCGTGCGGTCGCGGCTGTTTTATGCCCGACAACAATTGCAGGCCCTGCTTGCCGATTATGTGAAAGCAACATGAGCGAAAACGAAAACGATTTTGAGGCATTGCGACGCCTGCTGGTGCTTAAGCGGCATGAAGTCCCGCCGCCAGGCTATTTCGAAGATTTTTCCAGCGGCGTCATCGGGCGCATCCGCGCGGGCGAGGCTGTGCGGCAACTGCCATGGCTTCTGCGGCTTCTGCAGGCGTTTGAAGCAAAGCCGGGTTATCCCGTAGCATTTGCCTCCGCGCTGTGCACATTGCTTTTGTTTGGAATTATTTCCGTGGAACAGAGTCCGGAATTGGTGGCGAATCCCGTCCTGACCGGGCCGATGACAAGTTTTTCCATGACATCAGCCCCGGGGCAACCAGTGGCAGTTGTGCTTTCCAGCACAAATCCTCCAGCGGATGTGTCCCTTTTCGGCCCTTCCCAGCCTAATACTTCCGCGACCTTTCAACCAGCAGCGAGCTTTTCACTGGACGGAAATTGAGATCGAGTGACCCGGCCGGTTCGTAGTATCGGGCTCAAGTTTCGGTTCTTCTGAATTTTTATTCAGCGTTCGGCGTTCAGTGTTCAATGTTCCCATCCTGCTGCCAACAATGGGAAAAGGGTAGTGAGAAATATCGAACGCTGAACATGGAACTTCCAATTCAAAATTTGGAGGCCGCCCCAAGAGGGGCTAGATTTCGGTTGCCGAACGGTTCCTTTTTCCTTGGCGTACTTGCACTAAAGTCGTTTCTCCCCTCCCCCGCTTGTCTCTGCGGATCGGGAAGGCCCGGCTCACATCGGTGAGTTATTCGCCGGAGCATTGGTGCCCGACGTGACTTCGCTTTGAAGTTGTTGGGCCATTTCGTAGTGATGGCGGATGTTTTTCAAACCTTTGTCCGCGTATTTCTTCAATGGTTTATCCTGGAGGGACGCCGAAGCGTCTTCAAATTTTTGGATGGCTTTTTCGTGCCCTTTGACCATGGCAGCGGAATAGGCCTGGTCAAAATCAGTTCCCGTGAGCGATGCCATTTGTTGCACGTCCAATTGGGCATCCTGCAGTTTCTGCTGGGGCGTTTCGTTCATCAATTCCGTGGCCGGTTTATCCTCCGGCGCCGTTACCGGGACGTAAAATATGTTCGTATCGGGCAACTGCAATCCCTCGTCGGCCGCGATTTTCATTAGCCGATCATTCATTTTTGAATGGTCCTGCACCATGTGCCTGCCAAATTCCTGCACCGCCGTATTTTGGGAATTACTCTGTGCAGCCTCTCCCAGCCGGATTTCCTTGAGATTGATCAAGGCCGCGTCCCAGGCGAAATCCGCCGGAGTCATCATTGCCGCCGCGGTTTCGTTGGTGGTCATCGTGTCATCGGCCAGCGCCGGAACGGCCAGCGCGCAAATCGCCGCAGCGAGCACCACCTTGTTAAATCGTAGGACTTTCATAATCATAAACACTTTGACCCTTTGATAACTGTGTAATGATTAGCCAATCATATGCCATTGGGATTTGTGGTCAGCGAAAGGAATTTACCGCAAGAACACCATGCGAAATGCAACAGCTGTGGCCGCAACCATGCGTTTTGCAGATATTTGCAAAAACCGTGGGGAACGTGCGGTGTACGATCTACTTGGACGAATTGTTGCGATTGACCGTGTGCTTGAACTTGAGCTTGACGGTGTCCTGCAGGAATTCCATGAAGCCGCGTTTCTTTTTCTGGGTCGTGCTCAGAATCGGCTCGCACTTGTGACTGCACAGGGGGCAAAGAAACAGCGGCAGTCCGCCCTTGCGCCGGAGCACGTGCACGCACTCGCTGCACATGATTTCACTGCAATGAGTGCATTTGTAAGTCGCCGTGGCTCGCGAATGCCGCGGACAAATCATCGCGCCGTCGGCGTGAACCACCGGCGGCTTCGGACGCGGACGCTCATATTGCGGAATCGCCACGTTGGCTTCAGTGGATTCCACGAATAAATCGACTTCTCCCAGGGTCACAGTTTGGCCCGGCATGAGGCGCACTTCGGTGACTGGATCGCCGTTGAGGAAAGTCCCATTCGTGGACTGGCAATCACGCAGCAGGACTCCGTCGGCGGAAAGAATAAACTCGCAGTGAATCGTCGAGACGGTGGGATGATCAATCGAGAAATCGCAGTCCGGCGCTCGACCAACCCGGTTGACGCCTGCCCGCAATTCCAACGCCTGTCCTTCCAAACCTTCAGTCTTGATCAGAAGTTTTGCCATGTATCTCTCCGACTCATTAAAGCGTTACACTTAATGTAACATAAAGTCCAGATGAAAGTTGCCAAAAAAAATAAGTCGCATAGAGATATGTAATTCTAATGCTTTCCCGCATTCGCAAGTCGCGCTGCCTTCGGTAGCCGGGTCAAAGAGAAAACTCGACTTTTGGCCCCGAAAAGGTGAACGTTTGTACGATGAGGATAATAACAAACTTTGCCAAATCCGGTGTCATTCTGGCTGCCGCCATTCTTTGTCTCGCTGGTTGCGGTAAAAAATCGGGAATGGAAACCGTTTCCCCGGCAAAATCGGCCGCCAATTACCCTTTGCCGGACCCGCCGTATGTGGCGCACTGTCATCCCGGTGTTCCTGGCGGACGATTCGTCGTCGCCGCCTATGGAGACCCAAAAACATTCAATCCCATCACAGCGAACGAGGCGACGTCTGAGGAAATTTATCGGCATATGTTCGCCGGCTTGCTTGGCTTTGACGTGCCGACACAGGAAATCGAACCTGGCCTTGCCGATTGGTGGACTAACTCGCCGGACGGTAAAACCTGGACTTTTCACCTTCGAAAAAACTTACGATGGAGCGATGGTGAACCTCTTACGGCGGACGACGTGGTCTTTACCTGCAACGATCTGATCTATAATACGAACTTTAATCCGGTCGTCGCCGACGTCATCCGCGTGAACGGCCAGAACTATACGGTGACCAAAATTGACGACCAAACGATTCAGGTAGTTACGCCGGCCATTGTCGCGCCGTTTTTGCTCCACTTTGGCAGCGTTCCCATCATGCCCAAACATATCCTCGAAAAGTCCGTGAAAGACCTTTCGTTCGATTCAGCCTATGGAGCTAACTGGAAGCCGCAGGATATTGTCGGCAGCGGACCATTTATTATTCAGGATTATAAACCGGCTCAATATGTTTTGCTGGCGCGAAATCCGTACTTCTTTGAAGTGGACAGCAACGGTCAGAGGCTGCCTTATTTCGATAATATCATCTACACGATCGTGCCCGATTTTAACGCAGTCTCGCTCCGGTTCCTGAGCGGCGAGAGCGAGGCGGAAGATCGCATTTTTCCGTATGAGTATGACGAGTTCAAGGCCGCGGCGGAAAAGGGCAACTTCGATCTGCTTGAGCCGGGCATCTCCGTGGATACGGCATTTTTCTGTTTTAATGAAAACACCAACGTCGACAAAAGCGGCAAACCGTATGTGGACCCGAAAAAACTAAAATGGTTTCGAAACACAAAATTCAGGCAGGCCATGTCCTATGCGATTAACCGTGACGCCATTATCCGGTCCATCTATTCGGGGCGCGGCATCCCCAATTACGGTTTTGTGACGCCGGCCAATAAAGAATGGTATAATCCAAATGTCCGCCAGTATCCCTATGACCCGGACAAAGCGCGGGAATTGTTGAAGAAGATCGGCATTGAAAAGCGGAATAGCGATTCCTTTCTCACGGATTCCGATGGAAACAAAATTTCATTCGTCTTCAATACCAACGTCGGCAACAGCGCGCGGGAAAAAACCGTGGTGCTCATCGCAGCGGATTTGCAAAAGCTGGGCGTCGATGTCACTCCGCAACCCATCGAATTCAACACGCTCATCCAAAAACTGGATTATACCTATGACTACGATTGCATCTTAATCAGCCTGGGCGGCGATGCTACCGACCCATCGGACAGCATGAATGTCATCCGGTCCGACGGCTTCACTCACGAGTGGTTTCCGCGGCAGAAAACTCCCTCCACCGAATGGGAAGCGCAAATGGATCATTTGATGGATGATCTCAATACCACCCTCGACCTCGATCTTCGCAAGAAAGATTTCGATCAAGTGCAGGAGATTCTTTCCGAGCAGGTTCCGATGATTTATACGGTGACTCCTAAATATTATGCCGCCGTTCGATCCACAGTCGGAAACGTCCGCTGCACGCCACTGAGTTTTTACCAGGCGACCTGGAACGCGGAAGAACTTTATTTCAAAAAATAGTCCCCGCGCGTTCGTCGCCGCTCACGACGCGAAACCGAATAAGCGCACCAGGAAGTGCATCGTTCCGTCCATGCAAGCGGCGAGAATCTCCCGGACAACCGGAATTCGCAGCACGAGCCAGACGCCAATGATTCCATAGCGGCACAGGTTCCAGTAAGTTTCCCAGCTCATACCGATGAAATTCCGCAGCACGTGCGAACCATCCAGCGGCGGAATGGGAATGAGATTGAAAAAACAAAGCAGCAGGCTTAAGGACGCCAAATTGAGGATCAAGCCGGTGATTTCCACGTTACCAAAGAGAAAAACGATCCGCGCTATTCCCGCCAGCACAAAGGCCAGCACCAAATTCATCGCCGGCCCGGCCAGTGCGATGAGAATGTCGTCGCGGACCGGGTGGCGAAGCTTCGCAATATTGACCGGCACCGGTTTGGCCCAGCCAATCAGAAATGAGCCGATAGGGCTGAAAATCATCAGCAGCGGAAAAATGACCGTGCCAATCGGGTCGATGTGGACGACGGGATTAATCGACATGCGACCTTTCAATCGCGCCGTGTCATCGCCGCACATCCACGCCACCCAGGCATGCGCAAATTCGTGAAACGTGAGTAAGATGACCAGCCCGATGTAAAAAATCAGTCCGTCGATGACCTTGTTCGGATCCATTTATCCATAAAGTTTAGTCGCTGATATCCCGAGAGTCGAGGATGGGTATCTGGTAGGAACGGGGCGCTACGCCGTCAGCGCCGCGTTTAGCGGCGCAACTTTCGCAGGTGGACGTTCGACCGCGATTCTTCCGCCCGCATTACGGGCGGTGACGGCGCAGCGCGCCGTCCCTACGAGGGAATGTCGCCCGAAATTGACAAAATGAACCGTCATCGTAAAATTCGTTCCATGCCGCTCCTTGAAGGAAAAACTGGAATTGTCTTCGGTGTCGCCAACAAACGGTCCATCGCCTGGGCTATCGCGCAGGCCTGGGCGCGCGAAGGCGCTAAACTCGCCTTTACCTATCAGGGTGAACGCCTGAAGGAAAACGTCGCCGAACTTGCCGGGACCTTCGGCGCCGACACGCTCATCCTGCCCTGCGACGTGACGAAAGACGATGAAATCGCCGCCGTCTTCAAAACCGTTGGCGAGAAATTCGGCAAACTCAATCTGCTGCTGCATTCCGTCGCCTATGCGCCCAAGGAAGCCCTCGAAGGTGAATTCGTCAATACCACCCGTGAAGCCTTTCGTACGGCGCACGACGTCAGCGCCTATTCACTTGTCGCCCTGGCCCGCGCCGCCGCGCCGTTGATGACCGAAAGCGGCAGCATCGTCGCCATGAGCTATTACGGCGCGGAAAAGGTCGTGCCCCATTACAACGTGATGGGTGTGGCCAAAGCCGCTCTCGAAGCTTCCACGCGCTACCTGGCCTACGACCTCGGCCCGAAGAAAATCCGCGTCAACTGCATCAGCGCCGGCCCGGTGAATACCCTCGCCGCGCGCGGCATCGCCGGCTTCATGATGATGCTCAAACATTACGAGGAGCATTCGCCGCTCAAACGCAATATCGTGCCGGATGAACTCGGCGCCACCGGCGTATTCCTCGCCAGCGACGGCGCCGCCGCCATCACCGGCCAAACCCTCTACGTGGACTGTGGGTATCAGATCATGGGGATGTAGGATTTCATAAACATCGAACGTCCAACACTGAACGAAGGTAGCCCGGCATCGAACAGCCTCGGGTGCTTGCCCCCGGACCTCGGAATTTGTAATCAGGGCGGCCGGATCATTTCAAACTGATCGCGTGTCCTGCAATACCAGTGCGGCGAGGCCATGCGGCCAATCACGTGTAACTTGTCAGTGCGAACGCGCTTCTTCTCCACGTCAAACAAATCATCGCGCAGATGCAGCCGTTTAATCACGCCGATTACCAGGCGATTGTCCCCGATTTGAAGCGTGCCCCATTCCGCGCATTCCATGCTCACCGGCGATTCCGCGATGCGCGGCGGTTTGACGAGTGACGACGGTAATGCCGTCAGTCCCGCATGGAGCAACTCATTCTCACCGTACGGCAGCGACGCCGCGCAACGATTCATCGCCTCGGCGATGGCTTCGTCCACGAGGTTCACGACAAATTCATGCGTGGCGCGGATGTTGAGTGCGGTGTCTTTGGGTGTGCCGTTTTCACGGTCCGCCGGCGCAAAGGCCAGGATAGGCGGGTTGGCGCCGAAGAGATTGAAAAAGCTGAACGGCGCGGCGTTTAGCTTACCGTCCGGGCTGATGGTGGTGACAAAAGCGATGGGCCGGGGCGTGACAACGCAGGCCAATAATTGATACGCGCGGTCGGCGTAATCGTGTTCGAGGTCAAGTTCCATAGACCTGAAATTAAAGTGCTTCACTCAAAGGCGCAACCCATGACGATTCACCTGGCTTGAACCGGGCGCATCTTGGCACTGTTCTTGGCAGGGACGGCGCGCTGCGCTGTCCGCGCCGCGTTTAGCGGCGCAACGAATGTGGTCGGACGCTGGACCGTCCCGCATTGCGGGATTCCGCCCGCTCTACGGGCGGTGACGGCGC
>DASXFM010000549.1:0-14388 GCA_036489615.1 Verrucomicrobiia bacterium
GTCCTCATCCGCATCCGCGGGCTTGACGCGGTCCACGTCAGCCTGGTCCACCACTTCCACGTCCAGCGCATGGAGCTTGGCGAAGACTTCGTCCATCTCTTCGGGGGCGGCGCCATCGAGCACTTCATCGATGTCATTGTAAGTGAGGCGGCCCTGTTCGCGCGACAGGCGCACCAACTCCTTGACTTTGTCCTGGAGCGTGCGCGGGACGCTATTGGGTGGTGTGGAATCGTTTTTGGCGGCAGCCAATGGCTCTTGTTCCCGCGCAATATCCGGCTGGGATTTGTTGACCTTCGATTTCGACATACAACTCAACTTGCCAATACGAGTGTCCGGAAATATCCGCCCTTTTCAGAAAACCGTCAAGGGGAATTGCGAAAACATCGATCGTCTTTTTCGTTCATTGTTTACACAGCCGGAGCGGTGGCTTCCACCGGCAGCATGACGCGGACAAGTCCGTGAAGTCCCGGCCGCGGCGGCGGGATCTCAAGGCGCCCGTGGTGCGACTCAATAATCTTGCGGCTCACGACCAGCCCGAGCCCGAGCCCCACGTTGCGCGTGGTGTAAAAGGGCGCCGGGGCTTTTTGCGCCGCTTCAGCCGTGAACCCGTCGCCGTTGTCTTCGATTTCAATTTGAAGACCCGGCGAACCGGATTTTTCCGGGACCATCTGCAAACGCCCAACCACAGTCGGTTCCTTCAGGTTAGCCTGAAGGGCGTTGAGAATGATTTCCGAAAAAGCGTGTTTGAGCGAGACGCGGTCGCCGATGACAATGATGGGCGTACCGTTGTTATTGCACTCCCATTTGGAATGTTCCGCTGGCAAATATTTGCGCGCCTCCTGGTAAGCCTCCTCCAGCAGTGATTCAATCGGAAAGGCGATCGGTTCGGAGCGCTCGTCGCGCGCCAGGTAGCGCATTTGGTTCAGCAGCCGCGTCACGCGTTTGACACCGTCGGCCAATGCCTGCGTGAGAGATTTGCGGAATTCCTTATCGTTGTATTTTTCCGCGAGCAACTGCTGGTGTGTCGAAAGCGGCACCATGGCGTTGCCGATTTCGTGCGCGAGCCGATCGGCCATCGACTTGATGAGCCGCAAATTCGCCGCTTCCACTTCCAGCCGCCGGAGGTGTTCGGTTTGGGTAATGTCTTCAGCCGTCAACAGCGCCGAAACGGGCACGGGAGAATTGCCGCGCTGAAAGGGCACGACGCTGATATTGTAATACGTGCCCGGTGAATTGTCCGGCTCGTAGCGATACGGCCCGAGGGCCGCGCCAGTCTTGAGCACCTGATAAATCTTCGCTCCGAGTTCCTGGGGCAGGTCGCTGAATTCGAGGCTGCCGGTACGGCGATTTTTCCGCCCAAAATGGCGGCGCGCCGCCTTATTGGCGTTCAACACCTTCAAGTCCCGGCCCACAACGATGCACGCGCTGTTCAACTCGCGCAGCACGTCCGCCATCATCTCGTTGTTGTCGGCCACCTGGTCGTGCAGCCAGATATTGCGGAGTGCCAGGCCCACCTGTTCCAGCAGATGGAAAATCATTTCCAGTTCCACGTTCACGAGCGATTCGCCCGTCACACGCCCGTCGAAAACCGCCACGCCCACGATCATCTCGCGGTCCAGGATGGGCACGGCGACCTGCGCGCCCAGCAATTCAAATTCCTTTTGCGATTCGACGTCCGCGCGCGCCTCATCGCTGTCCCGGCGCAATATTCGTCCCAGGCGCGCCAGTTGGCCGCCAATCCCGGCGTCCAGCGACAATTCAAAATTTTCCAAAAGACCGGATGAGAGCCCAATCGCCGCAGCCGCCCGCAAACTGCGTCCGTGGTCCGCCGCAACCGTTTCGGCCAGCATCGCGGCCGGCCGGTTCAAAAAAATCGCCGCCCGGTTGACGCTCAGAATTTCCCGGAGAAAAGACAGGAATTGCTTCAGCATCGCCTCCGCGTTCAACGAATGGGTAAGGATGGATGAGAAATCGCGCAATACGTCCAGCGTTTGAGCCGCGTTGATGTAGCGGCTCGGCTGTGGTTCGACCGAACGAAACAGCGGCGGTTGGGGTGCGAATGACACTTGCACGGGAGTTTCCCGATGCCTGGCTGGCCATAAACGCTCCAAAAGGGAATTCAAAAGCTTGGCCCGCACTGGCGTTGTCAGGATGTGATTTACCCCGAGCAAGAAGGCCTCTTCTTCCCACTCGGACGCGGATGAAGCGGTATAAGCAATGATCGGGCACTTGGCGTCTCTTCGCCGAAGTCGTTCAATGACCCAAACCCCTTGCATCCCCATCAAATCCATGTCCAAAATGCAGACACTAGCGATGCCATGAACCAGAAGCGGCTCAGCCTCATTGACATCCATGCGATGGACCACTCGATATTCATCCGCGCTAAGGGCAGCGCGAATGGTCTCCACAAAATCAGGGTGTGGAGACAAGACAAGTATCGTCTTCATTCCCCTAAATAGCTAAAGTTGTTATAGTTCCTGCCTGTCACCGAAATCATTTTCACACGAAATTTTTTTTTATCAATCGAATCTTGTTCACAGACGTGACAAACACATGCAGGAATGGGACAGGGTTCACTTGGACGGCTGGAGAATAGGATCGCTCAAACGGCACGGAGATCAACCTCACTATTGGATTTGAGTATGGCGGGTTGCGTATCGCGTCAAGGATGGTCGCAGATTCGCGTGTTATTATGGAGCACGCTTCCCGGGGTTTAACTGAGCTGAAGACTTCCTTAAACGCTAATTCAATTCGGCGACTGTCTTCGTCTCTCCATCCGGACGGTCCTTTGGCCAGAAAGGTTTGCGAAAGGCGGTCGTGAAATCATAGCCATTTTGGAAGTGTTCGCGAGTGTCCTGCTCCGTACGGGCGAGCAAGCCCACATCCACCATGTTGAACACGATTTCGCCAAAATCCGAGCAACTGGTTATGCCCCATTCTTCCAGGACGGTGGCGGCCATTGGACCGTATTCCTTGAGCGCAAACTGGCGAATGCCGTCGAGCAATTCCTGGCCGGTCACATGCCGAACCTTTTCCTGATTTTCGCGGCTGATGAGTTTCTGGGTAAAATCCAGAGCTTCCCGCACAAACACATACGCATCCCGCCGATAACGGAGGTCGCGAACCACAATTTGGTCCACTTTTAGATCAAAATTCAGTTCGTGCATTTATTTTGACTGTTGAACCACCGCCGTTTGCGCCGGATGTCCGCTCCGGTAATACTTTGCGCACAGGCCCGTAAGCAACAATCCCAGAACGACAGCAAGAACCAGTTGCTCCTGCCGCGTTAGAAACTTCATGCCGCCAGTGTAACGGGGAAAACGGCCAAATGCAATGGAATTTGGGGGTGGAAACCTTTGAATTTGCTGGACGATACACGAATTTCGAACCACCGTTCGACCATGCATAATGACAGGGACGGTGCGCAGACGCGCCACGAAACCGGGCAACGCCTAAAGGATCTGGCGGAGAAATGCGACGGCGCAGGAGAGCACGACCTTGCGAAACGCATGAGGAAAACATCCGAGCAATTTGCGTCAGACGAATCGAAGGGCACATTTAGTTGGTCTCCATTTACTCCGCTTAAGGACAACCAGATGTGGCGCCGGGCGCTTTCGATCGCGATGGGGATTGCGTTTGTTGTATGGGCGATAGTGTCCATCTACATCGGGCACATCACTGTGACACATCAGAACTTTACCTATCATGCTACGAGCGAGCCTTTTGTTTTTTGGCTCGTCGTTGCCTGCATTTTCTCTCTTGGTATAGGTTGCGTTATCGCGGGATTAGAGGGAAGAAATCTCCGTGAACCATCAGTGAGGGTAAATTGTCCGTCAATGATCGCTGAGAGCGAACGGTTCCTTCGGTTCATGGCCTGGCGAGGTGATTTGAAAACCGTCGCAGTCTGCAGGAACAATACGGCGTGCGGTTGCTCTTATTTTTACTTGGAATCACAGCGTTTCCACTAAACAATGCGCCTCCGCCATAAGATGAAACGGACGATAAAATGGGCGATTTTGGGGCTCGTGATTGCGTTCGCGGCGTTGCAATTGGCGCAGCCCGTGCGGACGAATCCGCCCGTAAAGACCGACTTTTTGAAAACCACCGGCGCGCCGCCCGATGTGGCGGTAATGTTTCGGGCCGCGTGCTATGATTGTCATTCGGATGAAACAGCCTGGCCCTGGTATAGCCACATCATGCCGGTGGCCTGGCAGGTCGTCCAGGATGTCAACGAGGGGCGCCGGCACGTCAATTTGTCCGAGTGGCCGGCGGATAACCCGGACCTGGCGCGAAAAAAAATTGAGAACATGAGCGATGAAATTGATGACAGCGACATGCCGTTGAAAAAATATACACTGATTCACAAGGACGCCCGCCTGACCTCGCAACAGCGGGACAGGCTGACGCAATGGCTGGATGCGCAGGCATCCGCGCTGAAATCAAAAGCGGGCGGGAAGTAAATGCTCGAAGGTGCATTCATTCCGGCGGCCGAAAAGGCCTCCAAACGGCTCATGGTAATGCTGCACGGATTGGGCGACAGCGTGGAAGGCTATCGCTGGCTTCCCGAGGCGATGAATTTGCCATGGCTGAATTTCCTCCTGATCAACGCACCAGACGCCTATTACGAAGGGTATTCATGGTTTGATTACCCGAACAACATGGCGCCGGGGATTTTGCGAAGCCGCAAATTATTGTTTGAGTTGCTGGATGGACTACAAATTAAGGGCTTTGCAGCGCGAGATGTGACTTTAGGCGGCTTTTCGCAAGGCGGTTTAATGACCATGGATGCGGGTTTGCGTTATCCGCATCGCCTGGCCGGCCTGGTTGACATTAGCGGCTGGGTTTTCGAAATCGAACAACTGTTGAAGGAACTTTCGCCCGTGGCCCGCGAGCAAAGACTGCTGATTTCGCACGGGCCCTACGATCCCGTCATTCCGTTCGCGCCGGTCAAGGAACAGGCGCAAACGCTTAAAAAAGCCGGGTTAATGGTGGAATGGCACGAGTTTCCCAAAGGCCACACGATTTACGGTGAAGACGAATTATCGGCATTGCGCGATTTTGTGCGGGCCGGGTACGTCGAAGCGCTGAAAGGTTAAGACGTTGAAGCGGTCACATGAATAACGGTTTGACATTTCAAATTTCCGACAGTAGCGTCTTTATGGGGTGGGGATAATGGGTTAGCGGTAGAACTCTGTTGATCATGCAAAATACCTTTGAGGAGATACGCGAGCAAATCCACGAGATTCGAAACATGCTCGGCCCGATTGATATCAAGCTGGATAATCTTGACCATAAGATTACGGCCGGCCGGATTTCGTTTGAGGCAAAGACGACGGCCCTCGAAAGCAAAATCGCCAGCGAATCATTGAGAATCTCCGAACAATGGAGCAAGATTTCCGAGCATTCGGATGAATTGGCCCAACAATCCGAACGAATCAGGCGGATTGAACTACTCTTGAAAATGGCGAATAATCCTGAAAAAGTCACGCCTGCGCCAGTCCACGCCGATAAGTTAAGTCCCGCAAGCGCGGTCGTTCCCCCACCAAATCCCCAGACCTAGAACGCCTGGCAAGGTGGCACCCTCACGTTGCCATTGCCTCGAAAAGCCACGAAAGTCAGAAGCGTTTCGCTAAATTCGTGATTCGCCTTCGGAAAAGCCGGACAGTTTACCCGGCAAATGCGTCCATCGATGATTTACGACCGATCAAAAGGTTCTTCGCTGTTTTCGGTGGAATGGAATAACAGCGTCCTGCTACGCCGATAGTGTTCGAACGTCGCTGGCACAATGAACCTTCAAATAGGTCTGAGTCCATCCAGGGCAGGGAGCGTGCGAGGATGGCGCTGCCGGAGAGCCGTCCTATCGACAAGTGTCGGCACCATGAATGAGAGCGGGGATGAGGTGGAAAAAGGGTTAACATCGGTTACATGATTCAAAATCAATGACTTAAGCGTTAACAAACCATTAACAGAGGGTTAACAGACCGTTAACATGACACGGCTTGACACGTGGGGGCGGAAGACGGCACCCAAATCCAAGGCATCCGCCGCCGGGTTCGATAACTACCGCGGCATATTCGAGGCGTGGTAAACACATATGCACAAAGCTATGGAGCTTTCCTTGGCGGCCATTCCATCGAAAACAGCGAAGAACCGATTAAAAGGTAATTTTGGGCACCATTCACCAGGGCTCTGCCACCAACACAATTAAGAACGGTAACTCCTGAGGGCAAACTTGCGTCTTTCACGGGATATTGATACCGGTTATCCGTTTATTTTTATGCGAAAAATTGCTGTGCTCGTCACTTTGCTGTTAGAAGTTCTCAATGTTTCCAGGGCAGATCCATTCATGGACCGAATGGGCACGCTGCGAAGCGAGTTTGTCCGGCAATTTCAGGTCCCGATGGAATGGCGGTTTGAGGCAGCGGATGTTACCAATGCTGAACAGCCGAATTTCGACGACGGATCGTGGCGGAAGATTTCCCCGCAATTTTCATGGACCGGCACCAATACGGTTTGGTTCCGCACAAGTATTACCGTCCCGGCGACGGCAGGGGGACAATCCGCCGCGAACTGTCCGTTGATCCTCGAATTGGGCATGACCAACCAGGGCGAGCTTTATGTGAACGGCCGGCTGATTGCCGAATCACGCCGGTTGACCGGGCCCGAAACACTGACGCAGGAAGCGCGACCGGGAACAACCATTGTGGTTGCGATCAAAGTCAGGGGGCAGCACCGCAACGGATTTCATCACGCACGGCTATATTGCAATGTCGTCCCCGATTTTGACCACTATCTGGACGAGGCCACATTTGTGGCAAGTCTCATGCAGGAAGTTTCACCCGATCAACAGGCCATTCTTTCGCGGGCCATGGGCGTAAGCAAACGTTGCATTCAATTTTCTGACGTAACACCGGACAACGTAGACACCGTGCGGACCCAGTTGGCGGCGGCGCGCGCGGCATTGCTGCCGGTGGCCGAGATCACCCGCAAATACGATGTTTATTACATTGGCCATTCGCACATTGATATGAACTGGCTGTGGACCTGGCCGGATACGATTGATACGTGTCGTCGCACCTGGAACAGCGCGATGAATCTCATGGACCAATTTCCGGATTTTAAATATGTGCAAAGTCAGCCGGCGGCCTATGTGCCGATTGAAGAGATGTATCCGGATGAATTCAAGCGGATGCAGAAGATGTCCGCCGAAGGACGATGGGACGTAGTCGGAGGAATGTGGAATGAATCGGACACGGACATTCCCAGCGGCGAAGGGCTCGCCCGCTCGTTTCTGATCGGCCAGACGTATTTCAAATCGAAATTCGGAAGATACGCAGTGACGGGCTGGCTTCCGGATTCCTTTGGGCATACATGGCAACTTCCCCAGATCATGGAACTGTCCGGGATAAAATATTTCTACCATATGCGTTGTGGCAACGGCATGGAATTGACCTGGTGGCAATCGCCGGACGGATCGCGGGTGCTTAAGGCAAACACTCCGTCCTATGACGCAAAACCTGACCTGCAACAACTGATTGCGCCCATCCAGAACGCGGCCCGTTTCAACATCCCGCAATCGGTCGTGATTTTCGGCGTCGGCGACCACGGCGGCGGCCCAACTCGTCAGCAAATTTTGCGCATTCAATCCTACCAGCAGGACCCGATTTTTCCAAAGGTGCATTTTATTGGGGCGGACGATTATTTCGAACAGCTGGCGCAACAGCCGACGGCGGCCTCTCTCCCCGTGGTGGATACGGATCTGCAATACATATTCGAGGGCTGCTACACAACGCATGCGGACATAAAAAAAGCGATCCGAAGCAGCGAAAACACCCTCTATTCGGCGGAAGTACTCAGTTCATTGGCCGAGATGACCGGCCGGAACTATTCGGCGGAAGCCTTCGATGACGCCTGGAAACCGACGGCTTTTGCCCAGTTCCACGATATCGCGGCGGGGTCAGCCATTCATTCCACCTACGATTGGATGCACGCACAACTGGCTCCAGCCTTTGCATTTGAAAGGACGCAAATACATAAAAGTCTCGACGAACTAACGTCCGCCGTCGATACACGCGGACCAGGTTCGGTCGCGATAGCGGTTTGGAATACGCTTTCTTTTGAGCGGGATGATGTAGTGAGTGCGACCCTGACTAATTCAGGCAAATATCATTCCGTGACGGACAGCGATGGCCGCAGATTCCCGGCGCAAATGAAGGGTGAAAACACCCTGGTTTTTGTCGCTCGCGGCGTGCCGGCGTTTGGACACAAAGTCTATTTCCCTTCGACCGACGCCTGTGATCCGGATGGCGTCACATTGAACGAGGCCGCAGACACCTGCGAAATTGAATCTTCCGCTTTCGACCTCAAGATCAATAAATCGACCGGCGATTTCTCCCGGCTGTATTCGAAATTGGCTCGCTGGAACGTTTTTGGAAAAGCGCAACATGGCAACGCGTTTGAATTGTTGGGAGATAACGGCACTGCCTGGACCATTCGTTACACAAATGGCGATAACATTCTGACGACGGAAGGCGCCAAAGTTTCCGTGTTGGACAAGGGACCGGTTTTCGTTCGAGTGCGCGTGAGCCATGCGTTCGGAAAATCCACATACGCGCAGGACATCATCGTCTATGGCGCGCTGGACCGAATAGATGTTTCGACAACGGTGGATTGGCACGAAAAGGCCAAACTCCTAAAGATCCGGATGCCGCTCAATGCCACGCATCTCGAAGCAACCGCGCAGATTCCTTTTGGAAGCAAGGTGCGGCCCGTCAACGGCCAGGAATATCCCGGTCAAAAATGGATGGATGTAAGCGCGACGGTGCCCGCCCCAGTGACTCATGCGACGCCGTTGGAATTATCGTCCTTGTTCAACTCGCCATGTGCAAAAAATTTCGACGGGGACGGCGCAAAATTTCCGGCCGGACTTCTGCCGGAGGAGGGTATCCATCGGCTGGGGTCCTATCAGGTGCCGTTTAATCTTCCGGGATATCATGTGGCCCAGCCGGACAACGTGGCCGCATCCGGACAACAAATTTCGCTACCGTCCGACGCCGCCGGAAACACGCTCTTTTTGCTGGCCGCCCGCTCGAAAGAGAGATTCGGAACCGATGTGGGTTTTCGTTTGCGCGATGGACGAACCGAGTTCCGGGCGTTTGACTTGAACAATTGGAAAGCCGACACCTGCCCGGACAACGAAGTGGGATTCGGCTTTCCTGACGAACGCCCCACTAAAGGACGACGTGCCACAGCGCCAACCATGTGGATCGTCCAAATCCCCATTCCCGAAGGCGCCAACGCCCTGGTTCTGCCACACGACGCGGGCTTTCACCTATTTGCCGCCACGGTGGCGTCGAATCCGCAAGCACCAGCGACTTATGGATTGAGCGTGTTAAACGATTCGAAATACGGTTTTGATGTAACCAACGGGGTGTTTCGACTGACAGCCTTGCGCTCTTCCCGGCGGCCTGACCCGGACCCCGATGAAGGTTTGCAACACTTTATCTACAGCCTTTATCCGCACGCGGACGGTTGGGCCGATGCCCATACAGATGAGCGGGCGCTGGACCTCAATATTCCTCTGTTGGCCAGCGTCACAACGCCCCATCCGTCCGTGCAGCAACTCCCGTCGCTTTCCGTCCAGAATGTCGGCGGCAAAGGAGACCTCATCGTGAGCGCCTTGAAACAAGCCGAAGACGGAAACGGATATATATTGCGTTTCTATGAGGCGGAGGGCCTGGACACACAGGCGCGCATTGATTTTGACCAGCCGATGAACGTCACTGAAACAGATATTTTGGAGCGTCCGTTGGACAACCAGACTGCGATGGTTGAGGGGAATTCGGCGACTTTACCCGTCGGACACAATCGAATTATTACGCTTCGGTTTGCGTTGAAACGTTGAAACGTTAAAAAATTGAAACGGCCTTGACTGATTGATGGTTGCGAAATCTGACGGGCCCCGGCTACTGGACGCCTGAATCGCAAAAGAATTTGGCGCCAAGCCCAAACTGGCGTACAAGGCAGACTCCCGTTTCAACGTTTCAACGAATCACGACTTAATTTTGACTTTTACCTGGAGCGAAAATGCGACGATAATCGCCCGTGACTTACCCCGAGGCCATCCAATACCTCTACAGCTTGCGCCTGTTCGGCGCGAAGCTGGGCCTTGAGAACACCCACAAACTGGCCGCGCTGGCGGGTCATCCGGAACGAAGGCTTCGCTTTATCCATGTGGCGGGTACCAATGGCAAGGGTTCCACGTGCGCCATGCTCGAAAGCATTTATCGTCAAACCGGCCTGCGAACCGGGCTGTTTACGTCGCCGCATCTGGTTTCGTTTCGCGAACGCATACAAATCGGGCGTGAATTGATTTCGGAACCGGACCTGGTCCGGCTGGTCGGAAAATTCCGCGGCTTGCTTGCCGAATTTCCCACGGATCATCATCCGACTTTTTTTGAAGTAGTGACCGTCATGGCGCTGGACTACTTTGCCGAACGGTCCTGCGATTTAGTGATTTGGGAAACCGGCCTGGGCGGACGGCTCGACGCTACCAATATCGTCACTCCCCTGGCCTGCGCCATCACCAACATCGCGCTGGACCATCAACAATGGCTGGGCGATACCCTGGAAAAAATCGCCTTAGAGAAGGCAGGGATTATCAAGCCGGGCATCCCGGTTGTCACGGCTGCCGATGAACTGAATGCGCTGACTGTCATCCGAGACGTTGCGAACCAAAAATATGCGCCGATGACCATCGTGGGGCGTGCTTCCGCGCGCCGCATTCCCGACGTTCTATCTTTGCGCGGCGAACATCAGAAACGCAACGCCGCCCTGGCGCTTGCCGTAGTCAACGCGCTGCAGAAGCAAATTCCGGTTTCGGCCCAACAAATCGAAAATGGATTGAAACAAGTTCAGTGGCCCGGACGATTGCAGCTATTGGAACAGCCGCATGGCAGAAGAATCCTGCTCGACGGCGCGCACAATATCGCCGGCGCAACGGTTTTGCGGGAAGCCGTTGAAAAGGATTTTCAGGTTGGCAACCAGACGCTCATCCTGGGAATTTTGGGGGACAAAGATTGGCGGCAGATTTGTGGCATCCTCGCGCCACTGGCCGGGCAAATCCTGACGGTACCGGTTTCGAGCCAGCGAACCGCCAGCCCGGATGATTTGACGGAAGCGTGCCGCGCGGCAAATCCTTCGGCGGATGTCTCGATTTGCCATTCGCTGGACGAGGCACTGCGAAAAGCTGCCGGGAGTCGATTCATCGTTATCACCGGTTCTCTATATCTGATTGGCGAAGCGTTGGAATTACTGGGATACGCCGCCTCGACCAAGAGCGAGAGGGAATTAAATGAGTGGGGAGCAAGCGGAGGCGTTGAAACGTTAAAACGTTAAACCGTTGAAACGGCGCCTGCGGGTATCTAATACTAAATCGCCACGGACAACCGAATCACGTATGGATTTTTCAGTTTTTCTCGGGCGGTTCCCCCCCGTTTCAACGTTTCAATATTTAAACATTTCGAGGAAAATTAGCAATCCAACTGCCCGCCAAAATCGCCCTTATACTTTACTTTTCCTTATTGACGGGACCTATGCATTATAATTAGGTTTAATGTGATATGGCCGATGCCAATGTTCTTCCACAACAACGCCGGTTTGCGGAAACTTCCCGACCGGACGCATGGTGGGTGCAGCCGCTGGCGGTCTTTTTGGGCTTTTCCGTATTCATCGTTTATTCCACCTGGGCGGCGTTTCATCCATTGCACAACGGGACCTGCGCCTATTGGTTCAATGGGAATGGCGCGGACTATCTCTCGCCGTTTTTTTCGCCGGAGATTTATGGATACTCTCCGCACGCACTTTTGGGACAACCGCCGGCCTGGTGGCCTGCGTGGCTGATTTTTTCACCGGCGTTTTTGGTCTTATGGGCGCCGGGCGGCTTTCGTTTCACGTGTTATTACTATCGCGGCGCCTATTATAAGGCGTTTTGGGCGGACCCGCTGAATTGCGCCGTAGGCGAGCCGCGCAAAAGCTACCTGGGCGAACGTTATTTTCCGCTCATCATCCAAAATATCCACCGCTATTTCATGTATTTGGCCGTCATTTTTATTTTCATCCTCGGTTATGACGCCTGGAAGGCGATGTGGTTTGCGGATGCGAATGGCGCGCACCATTTCGGGATCGGTGTGGGGACAATCGTCCTGATCTTGAACGCCATTTTTCTGGCCGCCTACACGTTTGGCTGCCATTCGCTGCGGCATCTGGTCGGCGGATTTTTGGATGCGCCGTCACGCGTGCCGATGTGCATGAGGAGCTATGACTGCGTGAGCCGCCTGAATCGCCGGCACATGATGTGGGCGTGGATCAGTTTGTTTGGGGTCGGTTTTAGCGATGTTTACGTGCGCCTCTGCGCAATTGGCGTATGGCATGATTATATTTTGGTACGTTAAAAACGTTTAAAGGTTAAAACGTTGAAACGGGATGAGGTCGGACCGTTTTAACGCTTCAACGATAAGCAATGGCTAACTACGATACATTAGAGTTTGACGTGCTGGTCATCGGCGCGGGCGGGGCCGGGTTGCGCGCCGCCATCGAAGCTTCGGCGACCGGCGTCAAAGTGGGATTGGTCTGCAAATCACTCCTCGGCAAAGCGCACACGGTGATGGCCGAAGGCGGAATGGCCGCGGCACTGGCCAACGTGGATGACCGCGACAATTGGCGGGTCCATTTTTCCGATACGATGCGTGGCGGCCAATACGTCAATAATTGGCGTATGGCGGAATTGCACGCGAAAGAAGCCCCGGACCGTGTCAAAGAACTCGAGTCCTGGGGCGCGGTGTTTGACCGCACCAAAGACGGAAAGATTTTGCAGCGAAATTTCGGTGGACATCGCTATCCGCGCCTGGCGCATGTGGGCGACCGCACCGGACTGGAACTGATTCGCACGTTGCAGGACCACGGCATTCATCAGGGTATCGAAGTGTTCATGGAACATACCATCGTCACCCTGCTCAAGGACGGCGATCGCGTGGCCGGCGCTTTCGGATACGACCGGGACCGCGGACGTTTCAAAATTTTCAAGGCCAAGGCGATTGTGATGGCCACCGGCGGCGTGGGCCGGGCCTACAAGATCACGAGCAATTCCTGGGAATATACCGGCGACGGCCAATCGCTCGCGTATCACGCCGGCGCGGAACTTATGGACATGGAATTTGTGCAGTTCCATCCCACCGGCATGGTCTGGCCGCCGAGCGTGATGGGCATCTTAGTCACCGAAGGCGTGCGCGGCGAAGGCGGCGTGCTCAAGAACAAGGACGGCAAGCGCTTCATGTTCGATGACATTCCGGACAATTACAAAAACCAGACCGCGGACAATCCCGAGGAAGGCTGGCGCTACACTCAAGGCGACAAAAATTCGAGGCGTCCGCCTGAACTGTTGACACGCGATCACGTGGCGCGCTGCATCATGCGCGAGGTGAAGGCGGGACGCGGAAGTCCGCACGGCGGTGTCTTTTTGGACATCGCGTGGATCAAAGAAAAAATCCCAGGCGCGGCCGAGCACATCAAACGCAAGTTGCCCAGCATGTATCACCAGTTCATGCAACTGGCGAACCTGGACATCACCAAAGAGCCCATGGAAATCGGGCCTACAACCCATTACATGATGGGCGGAATTCGCGTGGACGGAGAATCGCAAATGTCCAGTGTTCCCGGCCTTTTCGCCGCAGGCGAGGCAGCAGCCGGGTTGCACGGCGCGAACCGGTTGGGCGGCAATTCGCTTTCTGACCTGATTGTTTTTGGCAAGCGCGCCGGTGAATTTGCGGTAAAATTTGCCAAAGAAAAAGGCGACACAAAGATCAACATGGCCGAAGTCGAGAAGGCTGAACGCATGGCGCTGGAGCCGTTTGATCGGGGCGCCGCATCCGCTGCCGCAGAGGGGCCTTACCAAATACAGTACGATTTGCAGGACATGATGCAAAACCTCGTAGGCATCGTCCGGCGCGAACAGGAAATGGAAACGGCGCTGGCAGGCATCGGCAAATTGCGCGAACGCGCGGACAAAGTAGGCGTCCAGGGCCATCGCGAATATAACCCGGGCTGGCACACCGCGCTGGACTTGAAGAATTTACTGACCGTCTCCGAAGCCATCACGCGTTCGGCCATCGAACGCAAAGAAAGCCGCGGCGGCCATTTCCGCGACGATTTCCCGAACAAAGACGCCGGCTTCGGCAAGGTCAACGTCATCACGAAAAAGAATCCGGATGGGACGATGTCGGTTCGGCGTAATACAATTCCTGAAATGCCGGCGGAACTCAAACAAGTGATTGAGGAGATGAAATGATTTTCGTTGAAACGTTAAAAGGTTGAAACGATTCAACGTCCCAG
>DASXFM010000410.1:0-15951 GCA_036489615.1 Verrucomicrobiia bacterium
ACAGGACAGCGAAAACAATAAATAGCGTAAAAAACCCGCACGCAATGAACGTGGGGCTAAATCGCCTTTCAATTAATGGCTCGGATGGCGTCATTTCTGACCCGGAGACGGTGTCTTTCGGACCTGATTTTGACGCAAATTGAGCTATTTTAATGCCATTTTAGCGATTTTCCTTTTGTGTCCACAAGGGTTGCCACTGACTTCCAAATCTGCTGGGACATTCGCTGTTGGGCGTTCGGCGCTCAATGTCCGAATTTTTAATTTACTGGTCTCCTTCGCGCCAATCGGTCAGTTCGCTTTCGACTTTTTCAATCGGCAATCCGACCACGTTGCTGAAGGACCCTGAAATCTCGGAAACGATCAACTCACCGTTTTCCTGGATGGCGTACGCCCCGGCCTTGTCGAGTGGGTTGATTTTTGCAAGGTATTCATCAATTTGTTCCGGGGTCAGCGCGCGAAACATTACGTCGGTACTGACGGCGAAGATTTTTTCCGCATGGGTGCGAAGATGGATCAGGCTGACTCCGGTGACGACCTGGTGCGTCCGGCCCTGCAATTGCAGGAGCATGTCCCTGGCCTGGGCCTTGTCGGCGGGTTTGCCAAAGATTTTGTGATCCAAAAAGACCAGCGTATCGGCGCCCAGAACGAGCGCATCGGGAATCTTCTTGGCGACAGTGCGCGCCTTGCGGTGCGCATTGAGCTGGCACAACTCCAGCGGCGATAAGTTTTCGTCAATGACCTCCTTCGCGTCGCTCGGAACCACCTCAAACTCCAGTTTTAATTGGCGGAGCAGTTCCGCGCGCCGCGGCGAGGCCGACGCCAGGATAAGCGGCGGCAGTTTCACCCCAACAATCTATAGTAGGGAAAGAAAATGTCCAATCCCGGGGGCGCGTGCCAGAAAAGCTCTAAATCCCAATTTGCTTTGTGTGCGTGGTACGTGGTGGGTAGTGCGTCAAGTATTTGGGTATGATGTCCGACAATCCCTTGACGCACCACGAATCACGCAACACGCTGCCGATTTCAGCTTCAATTGTTGAGAAACCGAGGTTAATCTCCCGCATGTTCGTTAACCGAAGAAGAATCGCCAGCCGGTCATGCTAAAGAAATCTCCCTGCAAAGTTAATTTGTTGCTCAATATTCTCGGCCGCCGGGCTGACGGATTTCATGACCTGGAAACGGTCATGCAGCCAGTCGATCTCTGTGATGAATTGACTTTTGAGCGGGTCGGGACGGCGATCGCGCTTTCGTGCAGCGACACGAGTCTGCCCGTGGACAGCGGTAATTTGGTTTTTCGCGCGGCGGAAAAATTCTTTTCTGCCGCGGGAATCTCCGGCGGTGTGAAAATTCATCTGGAAAAAAAGATCCCCCTCGCCGCCGGTCTGGGCGGCGGCAGCGGCAATGCCGCGGTAACTTTGCTGGCCGTCAACGAACTGTTTGGACAACCGCTCGTGCCGGAAAAGCTTGATGAAATCGCCGCGAGCCTTGGATCAGATATTCCTTTCTTTTTGCAGCCTCAACCGGCGCTGGCCGTTGGGCGGGGCGAGAAAATTCAGTCGCTTAAAAAATTCCCGGCGCTGGCGAATCGGGCAATTTTGCTGATTCATCCTGGTTTCGGCATCTCCACGCCGTGGGCTTACAAAAACCTGGCGCGGTTTCCAGACGCCCTCAATGGCCAAAAAGGCCGCGCTCAAAATCTGATTTCCCGGCTGCAGACGAACGATTTGAAAGGCGCGGCGGCTGGTTTTTACAATTCGCTCGAAGCCCCGGCGTTTGAAAAATTCCCCGTCCTGATGTTGTATAAGGAATTCCTGGCTGCCCAGGGCGCTGTTGCCCTGATGTCCGGGAGCGGTTCGACCACGTTTGCGATCTGCGAGAACGTGGCGGGAGGCGAGGCCATCGCGGAAAAGTTTAAGTCACAGTTTGGTGGGAACTGTTGGATGAAGGTCGTCGGACTAGGAACGGAATGAAGAAAACCCTTCGTTAAGCGAAAACATTTCGCGAGCGGTCTTCGAATGTTGCTGGTTACAGCCGGGTGTTGCTACTTTAGTCTTTGATGTTCAAGGATGTAGTCCCGATGGCTATCGGGATTGCTGGTTTTCAGACTTCATATCACATAAATCCCCTTCGCG
Source organism: Verrucomicrobiia bacterium (assembly GCA_036489615.1). Taxonomy (GTDB): domain Bacteria; phylum Verrucomicrobiota; class Verrucomicrobiia; order Limisphaerales; family UBA11358; genus UBA11358. Next base: position 2,130 of record DASXFM010000410.1, read on the forward strand.
TTCATCATTCATCTGTTTTAATCGACCAACCTGCTTGTAGCGACCCTGTAGCGGCTTGTAGCGGCCAGTGTAGCGGGCTAAATGATTGGTATTCAACATTGTAGCGGCGTAGCGGCCTTTGGCGACTTCTCATCACCATTTCATGGCAGCGATTCCACTAGAAGTTTGGCGTTTGAAGCCGGAAGAACTGAACGCTGGCGTTTAGCGGGAGCGAAACAACATTCTGGCTATTCGTCAGAACCGGTGCGGGAATGCCATTCGTGCTCCAGGCGACTGGCGGCGTTAGAGTTGGTATGGACGCAACGGCGTAGCCCGCGGGATATACTGGCCAGCTCAAGATCAAATTCGTTCCGGAATGCTTCACTTTCAAAACTTCCGAGACGATTTCCCATGCCAGCGCGTACGATTCATTCGTGCTGACGATGCTGTTGCCGCCCGCTTTCCAGACCTGCAAATCATAACGACCCTGCGGAAGTTGTCGGACGAACACGTGTTGGACATTGTCCACTACGCTGGTGCTGGCGGCTACCAGATTGCTATTGGCGGTGTTATACAGGTACAACTCAAGGCTATTGATGTTTGTTTCGTTCTCGTGCCGGTTCCACACCAGAGTCGATGTCAGCGTAAAACTGGACCCGCCAATCTCGTTGGTTACATTAAAGAAATAGTGGTTCACCGCGTCACTGGTTGAACTGCTGTCATTGGTGTTAAAATCCCACCCGTTCAACACGGGAACGGATGCGGTCATGATGACTGGAGGATGGGCCGTGCCGATGGGAATGTTTGTCGAAAAATTCCAGCCATGCTTACCAGCCGCCATTTGCTCGTACGAGTTGAAAACGTTCAACATTCCGGCGCCATTGGTATAATCCAGCGGTGAGGGTGGGACGTTTGTCCAGTTCGCCTGCTTGACCGCGCCGTTAAGCAACAAGGCCTTAACGGTGCGCATATCGGAAGCGCAATTGGTGTTTGGGCCGCCGTCGCCGCGCCGCCCGGCCTGCATTAACAACGCCGCGGCGCCCGCGACATAAGGCGTAGTAAAACTTGTTTCGTTGCCCGGCGCGACGATGTCTGGCTTGCACCGGCCATTGTCTATGGTCGGGCCTACGCTCGAATCACCGTCATCCGCCCCCACGGAAATGCAGTTATACGATGTGCCTGGTGCGCAAACAGACACGTTGTTCCCGTAATTATTGGCGGCGGAAACGAACAAGGTATTGAATTTTACTGAAAAGTTGTCGAACTCCGAGTCAACCGATTCCTCGCCCGAGGCGTCGAGCGGTCCGAAGGTATAACTTTGATTGACGATGGCATCGGTGGCGCTTCCGGAAAAGCCCGCGTTTTTGGCGATATAAGAATTGATATAAGTGTTCGCTTCAAAATTATCCACGTGAACGACGTTGGTGGCCATGCCTGAAGACCCATAAAAGAGACTGCCAACGTAATCAGCATGGCCAGATTCAGTCCCGAGTAAATTCGTGTAAATAATGCTCGAGACGCCGTCGGAATACCATGTGAACAGACCGGTTGGTTGGGGAGCCGCGGCGGGATTAACTTCCCAGTCATTGGTGCCGGGTGCGTCCTCGGCTTCCGGTTGTCCGACCCGCAGGCCTGTGCCGTTCAAATTGGTGGTAAACGCTTGAAGAAGCGTAAATCCAATCGTGTTAAGGTTTTGAGCATGAACGATTGCGCAAGCAAATAGAATGCAAGTGACAATCCAGGCTGCGTGTCGTTTTAACGACCCGTTGATGAGCATAGGCGCCACACAAAATAGCATGGTTTACGCCAATGTTCCAGACGATGCTTTCATTTAATTCCAGGACCAATCTTGAAATACCCGATGAAGCGCTTGATTTCCATTTAGAGCCGGTATCCAGTTTGTGTTACTGTCAACGCTCCAACTGAACACCAAATGCTTGATTTTTTTTCTCTTGTTTTTAGATTAGAATTATTGCAACAGCTTGGCCTCTTGAACCCGAACCTGAAAAATAGAAACTCAAAATGCCTTTTGGCGGTTGTGCTTGTACTCCTGGCATCGCTTATTTCTTTGTCATCGGCCGCGGCGGATAAAAATACGATGCTCTGCCTGACGAACGCGGCGCAAGTTCATTCATTGTCGACCGAAGAAGCGAAGCGTCGTTATCCGGTGAAGCTGGATGGAATTGTCCTTTATGCGGATCCTGTGGCCGGCGATTTGATTATCCACGACGACAGCGGTGGGATCTATGTGAGCGGCTGGACCAAACATTTGGCCGGTGCGACCAGGCATTTTAAGGCTTTGTTTCCCGGTCAGCTCGTTCATGTGGATGGCGTCAGTTATCCAGGCGATTACGCGCCGTGCGTGGCGTTAAAGAATTTAACAGTCCTTGGCGAGGGAACGATTCCGCCGGCCAAATCAGCGTCGTATGGGGATTTGGCATCCGGATTTGACGACGGGCAGTGGGTTGAAATTCAGGGCATCGTTCACTCGGCTGTTATAGCCCCGGTGTGGGCCGATTTCAATAATAAGTATTTGATCGTTCATTTGTCGGTGGGCGGCGACGACTTGATGGTGCGGGTGATGAACTTTGCCGGTGTGGATGTTAATTTGCTCCCGGATGCAGAGGCGCATGTTCAGGGTGTCCTGGTTCCGATGTTCACCACCCGCCACCAATTGTATGACGTGGTGATCGTGACACCTTCGCTGGCGGACCTCAAAATCGATGTTCCGCAACCTCCGCAGGCATTTGACTGTCCAACAGTTCCCATCAGCAGCCTGTTGCAATTCTCACCCACAAGACGCCTCGGTCACCGCGTGAAGGTCACTGGCACGGTTTTATTGGGACGGACCGGCGAAATTTTTATTAAAGACGCGACACAGGCGCTTTGCGTATTTACCGATCAGGCAATCTCCCTGGCGCCTGGCGACCAGGTTGAGGTCCTGGGTTTCCCCGCGCACGGCGAATACTCACCGGTTCTTAAAGACGCGGTCTTTCGCAAGATTGGAGCAGGGCCGCCCCCGGCGCCAACTTCAGTGAACGTCGAACAGGCGTCAAACGGCAATCACAACGACGATTTGGTGCAAATAGATGCCCTGTTGTTGAATACCTTTCGGTATGCCGGGGAGGTAATCCTGGTTTTGCAAAAAGGTAATTTTGTGTTCGACGTTCATTTGCCCGACAACGATCAGACGCGAAAACTTCAATTGCTGGCCAAAGACAGTTTGTTGCGGGTGCGGGGCATTTGCGAAATCCAATTGGATAACTGGCAGCGAACGTTTCAATTGCTTTGCCAATCGCCCGACAACGTCTTCGTGTTGCGGCCACCGGTTTGGTGGAATTTGCGGCACGCGCTCGGCCTGCTGGCTGGAGTGACAATTTGTTTTGCGACGGTTTTGGGAATTGTGGTCGGCCGATCCCGAAAAAGGATCAACGAGCATTTGCGCGCATGGCAGCAGGCCGAAGCGCAGTTTTCGGCGGTCAACCGGGAGCGCAATCGTTTGGCGGGAGAGTTGCACGATTCCCTGGAACAGGCATTGGTCGGCATCGGGTTGCAATTGGAAGCCGGACTGAAGTCGTTTCTCCTGACGCCTAAGGCGGCGGTTGAGCACCTGGAACTGGCCAAGCAAATGGTGGATCAAAGCCAGGATGAAGTGCGCCGTTCAGTTTGGGATTTGCGGTCGCAAATGCTGGATAACAATGATTTGCCCAGCGCTCTGGACGCCATCGGAAAGTATTTATCGCACGGGACGAATATTCATGTGGGAGTTGAGGTCCTGGGCGCGAAACGGCGTCTGCCAGACAGTATGGAAAATCATTTGTTGCGTATCACTCAGGAGGCGGTTGCCAACGCAATCCGGCACGGAAAACCCCGTCACGTCGAAGTGCAGATTGCCTTTGAACCGGGCCTGGTCGCGTTAACCGTGCGCGATGACGGATGCGGTTTTGATGCCCGGACACAGGACGCTTCACGGCCCGGGCATTTTGGCTTGAACGGAATGCGCGAGCGGGCCAAAGCTCTGGGTGGAACTATTGAAGTGGAAAGCAAAGTTGGACGGGGAACGGTGATTACCGTCGAAGCTCCGGTGGTTGAGGAGATTGAAGCGGTGAAGTAGAAAACAGGATGGCCGTTCAATGCCAACGAAGTTAGCGATTATCTATGAAGAAAAGCGTCATTCGCATTCTCCTGATTGATGACCATTACATGGTTCGCATTGGGTTAAAAGCGATTCTGTCGCTGGAACCGGATTTTTGTATTGTCGGCGAGGCGGAGGACGGTCCGGGAGGCGTCGAGTTGTTCCGAAAATACGTTCCTGATATTACCCTGATGGACCTCCGAATGCCCGGCATGGGCGGTGTGGAGGCGACGGTTGCCATTTTAAAGGAATTTCCCGACGCCAAGATCATCATGCTGACGACTTATGACGGCGATGAAGACGTTTATCGTGGATTGAAGTCCGGGGCAAAAGGTTACGTGCTCAAACGGGTGCGCGGGGAGGAATTGGTGCGCGCCGTGACGACCGTTTACGGGGGCGGCCGTTATCTGTCGCAGGAGGCCGAACGCCGATTGGCGGAACATGCGCCGGGATCGGAATTAACCGGGAGGGAGCTGGAAGTGCTGCAATACGTCGCCAAGGGCCTGAATAACAACGAAATCGGCGACCTACTCGGATGCACACGGTTTACCATAAAGTTTCACGTCCAAAACATTCTTCAGAAATTAGGAGTGGCTGACCGAACGGAAGCTGTGGCTGCGGCGATGCGCCGCGGAGTTTTGCGCGCGGATTAAAGGAGAGCAGGCGGGTTTCTGAACCTGTCCAGATGGCTAGTATCGGGAGTTGATTTTTCTCTGTTATACTTCTCTTTCACGAGATGAAAAACTCCTGCGCGAATGTTGTGTCGTTGCTCCCGACTGTCGCCCTGGCTTAGTTGAATTATTGAACCCAATCAAGATCACTTTATGAAAAGCATCCTCAACTCGCTCCGCCTCGCCGGTGCTGGAATTCTGGTTTTATTTTCTGTCGGCGCAGCGCTGGCTCAGGACGTCGAACCGTTATATCAGACGCCGGGCACCATTACGACATGGCGCGACAATTTTTACGGCGCCGAAGGCTGCTTGTTTACCGTGGGCTCGAGCAATGTGGTCGTATCCCATTTGGGTTATTTCAATTCAAACGCGGTTTCGGCGGCGCAGATCGCCAGTTCGGGCGGGTTGAACATAAGCCATTACGTCGGCATCTACAGCGCCAATCCGGTGAAGCTTTTGGTGGAAGTCAGTATACCCGCCGGTGCCGGGGCGGACTACTACACCAACCAATTCTGCTGGATGCCGCTGGATCCGCCGTTTCTGCTGGCTTCCAACACGTCTTATTATGTGGCCTGCCTGCAAAGCAACAATGATGGTGATATTTGGGGCGATTCGTTTGCCGCCTCATTTAATTCATTTTTTGTCGGCGCGGGTATAGCGACTAACATGTCAGCCTACAGCACCGGAAACGGGCAATGGCCGGCTGTGGGCTTTAGCACATTTGGAAACAATACCACTTATTGTTCGGAAAACCTCGGGAACCTTGCGGTTGACCAGGCCCGGGTAGGGGTCCAGTACACGAACCAGGCTTTTGCCGTGGGCCAGACTGTTTCGGTGTTTGGTTTTGCCAGCGGCCAGCAGCCCATCAATTACCAATGGTATTTTGACGGCGCGCCTTTGGGCGGGCAGACCAGCGCAACCTTGACGATTCCCAGTGCCATCGCCGCCAATAGCGGTACTTACTATCTGACGGCCAGCAATTCGCTGGGTGGCGAACAAAGCGCCAACGTAAGCGTCATCGTTGCGAGCGAGCCGGTCGGTTTTGAGCAGCAGCCAACGAACACGATCGTTTATGCAAACTACCCGGCTCAGTTCTCGTGCATAGTGACCGGCTCACCTACGGTTTCGCTGCAATGGTCCAGCAATAGTGTTCCCATCGCCGCCACGGCCACGAATGGTCCGGTTTCACTGACGTTTGGCACGGGCTATTCCTTTTTCACCAGTTTGGCGAACAATGGAGAAGTGGTGAATGCCTTGGCGTCCAACAATATCGCAGGCACTCCCTACACGGCTACCAGCAGCAACGCCGTATTGACAGTCTTACCGAACGTTGCCTATCCGGTCGAATACCTTCACGGCCCTCCGCCAACGAACATTTTCTATGATATTGCGGCTCAGGGCTCGTTTGGAAATAACGGCAATAATCAGTGCGGCGGGCGATTCGTTGTCGGGAGCCAGTCGGTGGTCGTTACTCACCTGGGATACGACGCTGTGGGGTTGATGATTAATAATCAAACCTACCTGCAGGACAATCATTACGTCAGCCTTTACACGACGAACGGTACGATGTTGGGTTACGTGGTGGTGCCGAGCGGCACGCCAACGAACAACGAAGTCGACGGATATTTATGGCAGGCGCTGAATCCTCCATTGCTGCTCAACAGCAATACAACCTATGTTTTGGCCGCTCAGACTTATGCGCAGGCCACGGGAAGCCAGAATGCGATAGACCCGTGGGGCGATACTTATGTGGTTCCGGATTGGAATCCGTATTTCACTCCGGGCGGCTCAGCCAATGCGGCGCTGTACGGCAATCAATGGCCCCTGGCTCCGGCCAGCGGCGGCTACGGCAGCCAGATGTATAGCTCGGCCAATCTGGCCATCCTGGTGCCGACAAATCTGCTCGCGTACGTGTCGCCGGCGGTTGTAGCGCAGCCGGCCGGCTCCAGCGCGACCTTGACGGCCTTTGCCGTTGGTCCTGCGCCGGTGACGATTCAATGGTATTTCAACGGAACGGCGCTATCAGGCCAGACCAATGTCGCGTTAAACTTTGCCAGCCTGAGTCCGGCGAATGCGGGAAATTATTATGTGATCGCCACTAATTTCCAGACCATGACCTCCGTGACGAGCGATGTCGCAACGGTAACGGCATATACAAACGCGGTGATTCTGTCCCAGGCGCCGATCACATATTCGAACCTTCTCAACACCAATTATTTGACGCTGTATTCCGGGGCCGAACCGAATTTCTCGGTATCCGCCGGTGGTGTGGCGCCATTGTTCTATCAGTGGTATACCAACGGGGCGGTGGTGAAGGGAGCGACCAACGCCAATTACAGATTCATCAGCGCCACGACGACCGGGGCGAGCAGCTTTTATTGCGTCGTTTCCAATGTCTACAATTCGAAAGCATCTGTGGCCACGAGCATGGTGTGGTCGGCTTCCATCATTCCTGACCCGACCAATTCAGCCGGTTTGGCGCCGTACGCGCAGTCCACATTGGGACTGAATCCGATGGGTTATTGGCGGCTTAACGAGGCTGATGACGGACAGTTCGACGGCAATCCGGGTGCCATTGCCCACGATTACGCCGGCGGAAATGACGGTCTCTACACGAACACCATTCTGGGCAATCCGGGTTACAACCCCATCGAAGACCCTTCCGACACATCAGCGAATTTTGGACCGTCCACCTTATTGGCCAACGCCTTCTCGGGCAGTTGCGCCAACTGGATTGAGGGCGTCAATTTCAGCTCGCCCAGCAACACGAGCGTTGCGTTTACCGTTGAGGCCTGGGTGAGCGGTTACGCGCAAAGCTCAGATGCGGGCATTGCGGCGGAAGGCTACAGCGGGCAGGAGCAATTCGACCTGGACACCGGCTCTGACAATAGCCCTACGAATCACGCATTCCGATTTTTCATTCGCGATGCCGGGGGCACGACACATTTGGTAAACAGCGAAGTGTTGCCGGTGCCGGCCGGTTATTCCGAAGGTTCTCAGGGACCCTGGTATCATCTGGTGGGCGTGGTGGACGAAGTCAACAGCCAAAGCGTAACGTTTTATATTAACGGTCAATTGGTGGGCTCGGCTGCGGTTGGCTCCGGCAGTGGTATCCAGTCGGCGGCGATCCCGACAGTGATTTCGACGACAACTACGGTTCCGTCGACGATCCCGATGAGCATCGGTTCGAGAATGAGTGGTCTGCTGGACACTAATTTGAGCGATCAATTCAGCGGCTATATCAATGACGTGGCAGTTTACAACTATGCATTGAGTTCGAACCAGGTGCTCAATCAATACCTCGAAGGTGGCGAAGTGACGCCTTACCTGAATCCGCCGCCTCCGGCCACTATCACTGCCGTGGCGGGCGGAACTTTGGTCCTGCCGGCCGTGGCATTTGGCAGTCCGGTTTTGGGCTATCAATGGATTAACGCAACCACCTCCACTGTCCTGGCATCGGGCAGCGGCACAGCCAATGGCTCTTCGCTCAATACAGCCTATACGAACAATGCCGTCCCGGGCACTTGGAATGGCCAGACGCTGGAACTGACAGTGACGAATGCCTACGGCACCACGAATGTCATGGTTGCGCTGACGGTTACGTATGTGCCGCAGATCGTGACGAATCTGCCGTCGCCAATAACGGTAGGCCAGGGCCAGACATACACTTACAGTATTGGGGCCGTGGGTGAGGCGCCTTTAAATTATCAATGGTACCAAAATGGATCGCTGATTTCAGGCGCGACCAGCGCCACGTATGCGCCGTCCACGAGCAGCAGTGGCACAAGCACATTCGATGTAGTCGTCAACAACACGTACGGCTCCGTCACCAGCTCAATTTCATCGTTCACCGTGGTTCCGTTGCCGAGCACGCCCCTGGCGACATCGATTCAAAGCTTAAATCCCATCGCTTACTGGCCCATGCATGAAGTCGAAGCCGCCGCGCAGGGCGATATCGAAACCAACTACGGTTCGCTCGGAGCCATTGCGAATGGGTATTATCCGGACTGGGCAGGCGATTCGGCCACGAACGCATTTATACGCCAATATGAGCCCGGCGCCATCGCCGGAGATAATCACGCCGCGGTGATTTTCAACATCAGTGCCAGCAATGGCGGTAATGCGACAAATGCTTTGTATGTGCCGCATGTATCATCAGCGACAACACTGCAACCGCCGTTCTCAGTGGAATGCTGGTACAAAAGATTGCAGGGGACCACGACTTCCGGCAATCAGGGAGACGTTTGGAGCCAAAACGGCTATGAAGGGCTAAATGCGGGCACGATCGGAGCCGGAAGCGGCAATGTCTGTGGTATCCGGTTGTATGATACCGGCAGCGGATTCCAAATTTATTCCTACAATAACGGCTCGGCCTTGAATGGCACGCTCAGCACCCCGTCAGGTACGGTCAATACAGACGTCTGGTATCACATCGTCGTGACCTGCGATGCCCAAACGAACATGACTCTATATACCAATGGTGTTCAATACGGCGCCACGACCGCGTACGCGGGACTGTATTCGCCTGATTACTGGACACCGTTTGAGGTTGGGAATGGACGCGGCGACACGCGAGCTCTGAGCCAAAGGGCCATCGATGACGTGGCTGTTTATACGAACGCTTTGTCAGCGGTGACAATCCTGAATCATTATCAGACCGGTATCAACCCGAGCCCGGCTACGCCTTATTTCAACCTCGTTCAAGGCGCCGCTGTTCCGAATAATCCGACAATTTATCTGCGAATGGATTCGCCAACTTATACGGTGAACTCAATTCCGCCTGCCAGCGCGTGGCCTACGTTGTACAACTATGGCAGCGTAATCGGAAATGGCGTTTATAATCCAGGGACCCTTCCCGGCGCACTGCACGGACCCTCTACTGGTTACCTTGGCGAAACTAATCAGGGTGCGAATGTGCCTCTCCTCAGCGGTGTGGGCAGCTTTGCGGATGCGGGTTACAACGCCGCGTGGGATCCGTCATCACAAAATGGAACCGGCTCGAATGCATTCAGCGTGATCTGTATGTTCCGGGGTAATCCTGCGGACAATCGTTACCAATGCATTGTAGGCCACGGAAATAGTTCATGGCGCATCGCCCTGGGCGCGAATGCCGCCGGTGGCGGCGCCGCCGGCAGCGTCCAGTTCGCGTATGGATCCCAGGCTTCATCAACCGTTAATTACAACGACGGAAACTGGCATCAGGTGGTTGGCGTCTATCAGCCGGCTGCGCCGAATACTGCGGCGTCCGGGCTCGTGCAACTCTATGTGGATGGACAACTCAATGCCGTTGCTACGGGTGTGAGCAGCAATGGTGTTGCCGGAAACCCAAATTTTGATGTGCTATTGGGCGCGGCGCCAGACTACACCAACCAGGACGTTGAAAGCGTGGGAACGCCTTACGCCCTCGGCCGGCAGTTCGCCGGGCAATTGTGCGACGTGGCATTGTTCACGAATGCTTTGACCGCCGCACAGGTTCAGTCATTGTACCTGTCCGCCGGCGGTGTGCAACAGCCACTCTCAATGCCGTATACCAGCCAGTTGCCGGTTACGTGGAACTACCTGGGCAGTAATTTGGGCAATAACCTGGGAGCAACAAACCTGATGACCCTGTACTCGGGCGCCAGCCCGAGCTTTGCCGTGGCTGTTTCCGGCGCGCCCGTCAACAGCATTCAATGGTACACCAATGGTGCGCCGGTCGGCTTCGGAACGAATAATATTCTCACGTTGCCCAATGTGCGCAATGCCTTTACTGCCTGGTGCGTGGCGACGAATAATAATAATTCTGTCACTAGCGTGGTGTGGAGCGCATCGATTCAGGCCAATCCGGATCCGGCCGGCTCATTCTCACAGACCGTCATGAGCGACAGTCCGATGGCCTACTGGCGTCTCAACGATAGCCATGGCAGCACGATTGCGGTCGATTACGCCGGCGGAGCCAACGGCCTATACGGCAATCAAACAACCAACGGCCTGCCCGGCGTGCCGATCCTGGGTGCGGCAAATGAATTGAGTGTCGCCATGGACCCCAGCCCGACGACGATGGCCCAGGGCACCGTGACCAATAACGGGATTATCCTCAATACGAACCGAATCACGTTCGTTTGCTGGGTGCTGGGCAGCGGTCTGGAACCCAATCCCTCCGGTTTGTTCGAGAATCGCAGCACCGCTTCTTCTTCCGGCTACCAATTGGCCGGCGTGGGAAGCGTTAATGACGTCGATTACAATTGGGGTGGATCATCCAGTGCGTATAATTACGGCGACCCCGATGGCATCCCGACAAATCAATGGGGCATGGCCGTGTGTGAAATCACGCCGCAAAATGCCCAGTTCTACGTTTATGGAATTAACGGATTCATTGGCGCCGCTACTAATAACTTCAATAGCCAGGTAGAATCGTTCTTTGGCGGCAACGAAATAGGGTCGGATCCGAATGGAGGTACGGCTCGCATCCTCCACGGCCAAATGAACGAGTTGGCCATTTTCAACTATGACCTCACGCCCTCCCAGCTCAGCTCATTGTATTATGCGGCCACAAATGGAGCTCTCACTGCGCCGTTTGTTGTTTCGCAACCCCAAAATGTCACACTCGCCGTCGGGGCAGCGACTAACCTGACGGTTGCGGCCAGCAGCTTCGTGCAGCCGCTGACTTATCAATGGTATTACAATACCACTGCGAGCTACGCGGGGGCGACGGCCCTGGCCAACGGCTTCCAGGCTAATGGTTCGTGGCTAACGAACGTTACGACCGCCCAGTTGACGATTACCAACGCAACGGCTGGCGCGACGGGCTATTATTTTGTTGCGGTCGGAAATTCCGCCGGCACGACGGACAGCGGTATCGGCTCTTTGACGGTCGGGCCCTCCACTTCTCCGGTGAAAGTCGCCATTGCGACGACTAACAGCGTCCTGACCTTGAGCTGGCCAATCAATCACCTCGGCTGGACGCTGCAGGTGCAAACCAACAGCGTAGCGGTGGGCATCAGCAATAATTGGGTCAATGTGCCCGGCTCAACTTCCACCAATCAAGTGGTCATACCGATCAATCTGACCAACGGTTGCGTGTTCTATCGGTTGGTCTATCCATAAGGCGGGGGAGAAATGATTGGGCGTATGATTGAAACTGCGAATACGGAAAGAAATGGTTATATGGGAAATTCTTCAGGGAGGGAAAACCTGGATGGTGTGAAAGCGCGGAAGAGGGCCTTCACCCTCATTGAACTGCTGGTCGTGATTGCGATTATCGCGATTCTGGCGGCGGTTCTGTTGCCGGTCTTGATCAGCGCCCAGGCGGCCGGTCAACGGACGTATTGCCTGAATAACCTGCATCAGATTCAATTGGGCTGGGTGATGTATTATAATGATAACAGCGGAAACTTTCCATATAACGTTCCCGGAACAGACACGAACATCAATTGGGTGGCGAACAATGAAGATTATACGGGCGGTTCGGCCGATACCAACTCGGCATTATTAGTGGATTCGCACCATTCTCAACTGGCTCCTTATGATCAAAACCCGGCCAGCTACAAGTGCCCGGTTGACCAAAGTAAGAACGACGGGTTGTCCGGATATCCGCGCGTGCGCAGTTATTCCATGAGCCAGGCGTTTGGCGGCACGGCTAACGGAACAATCTACGACCCAACTTCGGGAAAGGCGGTGGCCGGCGCGTGGCTCGGGGCAATCGGCAACAATGAGCAGAGCCCAAGCCTGGCCAATACGCCTGGCAACTGGACGGTGTATTTGAAAGATAACATGATGCACGGCGCCCTTGGTCCGGCGGATTTGTGGGTCTTGATTGAAGAACATCCCGATAGCATCAACGACTCGGCCTTTGCCAGCGAGCAGGTCAATTCCAAGGGTGTCACGGTATTTGTGGACGTACCCAGCAATATCCATAAGACCACGTGCCCTTTTTCCTTTGCCGATGGTCACGCGGAAATGCACACCTGGCGAAATCCCGGGGTCATTCCGCCGATTAGCTACAATCATTCAATCGCCGGAAGCGGGGCCAGCGGGACGGGCGGGGGATCAGTTCATTCTTTTCCCAATGATGTCGACATCTATTGGATGGCGAACCATACCTCGGCGATTTATAAATAAGGGCGCCAGGACACTGAGTAATGGCGCGGAATAATTGCCAATCCGTAGCCGGGCGCTCGGCAAACTACTTCAGATCAAACCGAATCCACGTGCGCGAGTGGGTTTGCACATTTTGGATTTCGATGTCTTCCAATTGCCATTGCCCGTTCACCTTCTTGACTTTTTTTGGGTCGAAGATTTTGAGGAGTTTGTCGTTCGTATCGTAAGCTTCGGCGTAGATGATCCCAAGCGTTTGGTTGTCAATCCAGGTAACCACGCGGGAATAGCCTCCGGCGGATGGATCGGGGTTATCGCTTTCCAATTTCGTACAATTGCGTGTGCGGCGAGTTTCGTGGCCGATGATTTTTTGCTCCGGCCAATGGAAGAATTCCAGGCCCAGGTCCGCGATCCAGAAATCCGAACCGGCGAAGGGAGACATGATTTGGGATTCGGTGAGATAGGGCAAAACCTGGCTGAATCCAGTTGTCCCTTGAATATGCGGAAGCAAAGAATATCCATTACGCTGACCCTCTATGTGGGTTATTATTAGAGTTTGCGACGCGCTTGGATTTTTGGACGGTGTTGCAGAATAAGCGGTCCGCCAGACTGTCGGGAGATTGCTTCCGAAATTACTGGTATCAAGATTGTCTGTCTTGAACGTAATTGGAATATTGGTTGTTCCTTCAGAATTGCGAATTCTTAACAGTCCAGTTTGTGTGAGATTGGTGGCGGGCGTTTCTGATAAAATCTCTGCAGCCAATTGTTGTCCCTGAATTTCAGCAGGGGGCAGGCTGTTGGTCGATTGGGCGCCCGCGGCAAATGCCAGGAATAAAATAAGGGCCGAAACGAGCGGCGTAATGAGAATGTGGCGGGAACGGAGAGGGTACAGCGCTACGGGGTGTCGAGCCGGGGTGGGGACAGCTTGTCCCCACACGAAGTGAGCTTTTGTGGGGACAAG
>DASXFM010000414.1:0-22814 GCA_036489615.1 Verrucomicrobiia bacterium
CTCATACCGGGTCAATTGCGTGGGTTTGATGGGAAAAATATAATCCGTCTCCGATATCTCTCAAAGTAGCGAAAATTAGTGACATTGGACGGGTCGGCTGTTTTCTTAATATAACACCCTTAATTAGATGTGCCATATTCAAAGACGAGTCCAAATGGATATTCCTACGATATTGAAGTTTGGCTTGCGCGCCATTGGCCGGGGTTACAAAATTCGCCAGTGCCCATGAAATGTCCGTTGCTTAACCCTCCTGGATTCTTTTCCGTCGGCACGCCTTTCAGGAAATGGCGGTCACTCAATAAATCCGTTTTGTTTTTTGCCTGGAAGATCGTTTGTCTAATCGCCCTTCTTCAATCGGTTTTGTCTTTAAAGGCCTTGGGAGAAACCACCAATCTGCCCAGTTACTTTACGCGTGTTTGGAGTACGGATGATGGCTTGCCCAACGATGCCGTAACGGCGGTAGTACAGACACAGGATGGCTATCTCTGGCTCGCCACCTATGACGGGCTGGTGCGGTTCGACGGGGTTACTTTTACCCGCTATGACAGCAGCACGACGCCCGAAATGCACAGCACCCGCGTCACGAGTTTGTTTGAGGATGCGGATGGAAACCTCTGGATCGGTTATGAAACGGGTGAATTGATTCGTTATCGAGACGGACATTTTTATGCCACCACTTTCCGCGCCCCCTGGGAGCAAAAAAAGATTCAATATATTGGCGCTGATTTCGAAAATAATATCTGGCTCTTAAACGACGCAGGTGTGCTGGCGAATATGGCGGGTAAAATCAGCGCTCCTCCCAACGTAGGAAATGCGGCCGGCGCGACGGCCATGGCCTCAAATCCGCATGGAGGACTATGGATCAATTGTGGTGGATTTGCGTTTGTACTCCATGATGACATCCTCAGCCCCCTGCCCTCACGGTCTGGAGATTACGTCAAAGGCATCTGCGCAGGACATGATGGAAGCCTGTGGGTCTTAAGCCAAAATTATTTGTCGCGATGGAAAGACGGCCAGCTCATTAACGAAGGCATCAGTCCGATTGGCAATAGTTCGGTTGTGGCCATGACCGAAATGAAATCAGGATGCGTTGCCGTTGGGACTCTCGAGCAGGGACTTTTCCTGATCTTTCCGGGCCGCGGCATTGTGCATTTCGACCATGATAGCGGGTTTCCGGATAATTGGGTGCGCTCATTGTGCGAGGATCGGGAAGGAACTTTGTGGGTGGGCACGGGTGGCAGTGGCCTGGTGGCTCTTAGGCCAAGCCGGGTTGCCACCATCAAACCGCCGGACGACTGGGAGGGAGCGAGCGTTCTGTCAGTGGCCTGCTCGCATGATGGGGCCTTATGGGCCGGGACAGAAGGCGCCGGCCTCTATCGTTTTTATCACAACCAGTGGACCCATTTCGTAGGCACAAACGGGATCTCCAATTTATTTGATTGGTCCGTTTCGGAAGACGATCAAAACCGGCTCTGGGTCGGAACCTGGGGAGCGGGATTACTCACTAAAAATGACGATCATTTTGTGGGCATCACTTCCCTGGGATCGGGAATGGCGGTAACAGCGATTCTCCACGGTAAAAACGGGGTTACCTGGATTGGCACCACCACGGGCCTGTTCAAATGGCAAAACGGGACGGCGACCCATTACGGAGAAAAACAGGGCCTGGCCCTGCCGGATGTACGGGCCATTGTTGAACAGCCCGATGGGACCCTGTGGTTCGGCATGCTGGGAGGAGGGTTAGGCCGGCTCCAGAATGGCACGCTCACCCAGTTCCGAAAAGCCGATGAGCTTTCGAGCGATTTTGTACAGTGTCTGTGTCTGGATTCGGACGGCACACTCTGGATCGGCACTTATGGTGGCGGCCTGGACTGTCTCAGAAAAGGCCGATTTTCAACGGTCAGTGTCCACGAAGGTTTGCCCAGTAGCTACATCTGTTCGATTGAACAAGACAACTCCGGCAATTACTGGGTCGGCTCTCATTCAGGGATTTTCAGGATACAAAAATCCGAAATGGACCAGTGCCTCAATAAAGAAATTCCAGCGGTACATCCGCTCGTCTATGGCATCGGCGACGGCATGCCGACATTGGCCTGTTCTGGTGGATTTCAGCCGGTGGCCTTCAAGACGAGCGACGGGCAACTGTGGTTTTCCACGACCAGGGGCATTGTCGTTATCGATCCGAGCGACATCAAAGTGAACCAACTTGCGCCTCCCGTACTGATCGAAAAAATGCTGGTGGATGGCCAGCCTGCGGACGCTCTCAACAGCACCAACGGGCCCTTGCGGATCGGGCCCGGGCGCCAGCGTTTTGAGTTTGATTACACGGGCATCAGTTTCGTTGCGCCGGAGAAAGTGGCCTTTAAGTACCGCCTGGTTGGGATCGATCCCGGGTGGACCGATGCCGGGACAAAACGTTTCGTGGTTTATAGTTTCATACCGCCCGGGACCTATCGTTTTGAAGTGACCGCCTGTAATAGCGATGGCGTCTGGAATCCCGTCGATGCCAGCCTGGTTTTTACCGTGCAACCCTATCTTTGGCAAACCTGGTGGTTTCGCATCGGCTGCGGCTTGATTGCCGCAGCGATGTTAAGCGGCATTGCCTTATGGATTGCCCGCTGGCGGGTGCGCCGCAAGCTCGAACGCCTGGAACGCCAACGCGCGATCGAACGCGAGCGGGCGCGCATCGCCCGTGATATCCATGATAATCTGGGTGCAAACCTGACACGTATTTCGCTGCTCAGCCAATCCGCTCATAGCGAACTAAACAATCCCGAAGAGGCTGCCGTGCAATTAAACCGGATCTATGAAACCACCCGCGAAATGACTCGCGCAATGGATGAGATCGTCTGGGCCGTGAACCCCGAGCACGACACTCTCGACAGCCTGGTTAATTACCTAGGCAAATTTGCCCAGGACTTCCTCGGTTCACTTGGTATCCGGTGCCGGCTTGATTTGCCGGTTCAGTTGCCGCAATGGATGGTGACCGCTGAAGTCCGGCACCACCTGTTCCTGGCGCTCAAAGAAGCGTTGCATAATGTCGTCAAACATGCTTCCGCTTCGGAGGTCATGATTTCGCTCACGACGATGCGAAACTCCTTCACCCTGACTACGCGCGACAATGGGCGCGGCTTTACCCAGGAAACGCTGGCGCAAAAACCACCGCAGGAAACCGGCCGCTCCGCCTCGCGCAACGGCTTGATCAATATGCGCAAGCGTTTGGAAAAAATCGGCGGACGCTGTGAAATCCGAAGCGAGCCGGGCGCCGGGACAGAAATCAAATTTATCGTCGAAGTCCTGCCAGACAATTTATCCACGCGAAAGTTTTCGCCGAATTGAACGATGGAAAGCCGGGTTGCAGGAAATCATTGCTCCATTTTAAAAGCGGCGTAGCTGTGGGGAAGCAAATGGACCGTGAATGAAACCTTCCTAATGTCACCGTCCGACTGGAACCAACGACGGCGTTGGGAAATGACTTCGCCGGCCAGGGTTTCCCCAGTAACGAGATTTTTCAAATGTGTGAAATTTCCAGAGATAGAAACTTTAACATCTGTCTCCGTCGGCAAATAGGACTCGGCCACAAATGTTTGGTTATCATAGGCAAACAAGGCAACTTGCGAAGGGCCGTCTAAGCGGACAGGAAATCCGCGCATGACGTAATTTTTGATAGCACTGGTCGCCTCCGACGGAAGCGCGTAGAGGTCGGTAAAGTTGTCGGGTATCGTCCAGATGTAAAGCACGCCTTGGGAATATCGGTCCATTAGCAGGATTGGAAAAGCATTGCCGTCCGCTTCCGCGCGAACGAGCGACCATGCCTCATTGGTCAGAAAATCGATTTCGGGAAATAAAATGTCGGCGTTCGTTCCGCCATCGAGCCCGGATGCATTACCCGCGCCGAACCCGCTGGAAAACGTGCGGGCCAACACCTTCCGATCCGTGCACTGCGCCTCGATAATATCCTCTATGCCATGCCCCTGCAAAGCGCGTAACAGGCCGGAAGTAATAATGACAGATTTGCCGGCGCGCAATTGATTTTCGATTTTGGCGACGATGTTGGGATCGAACTTCGCCGATTCGGTCAGCAAAACCAGGTCTGCATTGGTGGGAAAATCCGGATACAGATCAATCGGAATCCCAATCATGCCCAGGTAATTGTGCAGGAAATCCTCGCCGGTGGATTGATAGGGCTTGTAACTGGCAATCCCGAGGGGATTGCCTAGCTGGCCGACCACTGGATCCACCTGCTCGAGCGAATAGCCCGCAACGCGCGCCATCGTTGGTTGCGACAAGCCCGCGGTGTTGTTGGTAGAAGAGGAATCGAGCATTTGGCCATAATCGAAACTCGTATGCAGGTTTTCCCAGGGTGTTCGTTCGCCCGGATCAATAGGACGCAGCATCGCCGACCATTCAAACAGCATTATCTGCGGGGCTTTGGCAAACATGGTATCCCAGAGCTGCTCGGCATAGCGGTCAAGGTAACGGATGCTGTAGGTATCCACCCAGCCACCGCCATTGCGCCCCGGCGCGATGTTGTCGAAGTAGCGGATGATTTCGTAGCTCTCGTATTGCTGCAAATGCTGGTCAGTCATTACCGGATCACGCGTTTCCGTTCCCGTGTAGATGCCATCAAACAGCTTTGGTTCCTTGTCGAGGTCATAGCCCGAGCCCTGAAAATGTTCATACCAATTGGGAAACTTGATGATGAGCTTGACGTGCGGATTCACCTTGCGCGCCGGTTTGATAATCAAGTCTTCCGCCGCCTTGTCCATAAGTTGCAGGCGGAATTGGGTCCAGCTTTTCTTCCCTTTCGCCGCGATGTCCGAATCATTCTTGGTGGAATTAAAAAAGAAATCGTCCTGAATGATTTCGTCGAAATGCCGGGCGGCCAACTCAGCGGCGCTTTTTATAAACGCGCGGTCGTTGGGATCGGTATAGCAAAAGGATTTGAACTGGCCGCCGATACTGCCATCGGACAAGGCCATTCCACCGGCAACTTTCACGCCATGGCCCACGAAGAATTTTTTGACCTGTTCCAGCAATGCGTCGCTGTTCGTCCGCCGGTCGCGCTGGACCTCGATATAAACCTTATCCACCTTCAACTGGCTGCTGATAATATTCCATTCATTTTGGAGTTTTTGCGGATCTTGAAAACTACTCACCACATTCACGGGAATGTAAACCGCCGTCTCGAAGTTGGTATAAGCAGCGCAATGGCTGCCAAACGCCAATAGGATAGACAAAACGACCCATTTCAATCTTTTCACTATTCCGGGGAAATACATAAGGCGGAAGCTAAAGAAACACTTCCCGTCCCGCATGTCACGCCAATGTGCCGTCTCCTTTGTCGTCAATTTTAGCGACAGGCCGTTTCTTGACAGTCGTTTTGGCCACTGATATTCACGCTACATCCATGTTCAACCTCGCCAACCCAATCCGTTTAATTGCCTCCCTGAGCATCATCATCGCCGCCAGCTCCTTGACTGCAAGCGCCGCGGCCGGTGGCGCGGAACAGTTGGAAGACGGCGTTCTAATCCCGGTAGGAGATAATTTCTTGAAACTCGAAGTTTGTGCTGGTGATGTCGTTCACGTTGCCTGGTCACCGGATAAATCCTTTTTCGACCGAAAAAGCCTTGCCGCCGGGGACGGACACAATATCAAAACCGATTGGTCATTTAAAACGGAGAACGGACAAGGGGTGCTGATGACGGACAAATTACGTGTGAATATCGACCTTGCTTCCGGTGCGGTTTCATTTTTGGATTCCGATGGCCGGCCAATTCTCGCCGAGAAAAAAGATGGCCACGAGATAACGTCGGCTTTTGTTCAGGGTGACCGAACCTTTCATGTGCGCCAGCAATGGACAGCCAACAATGGCGAAGCTTTGTTCGGTCTGGGACAGCAACAGTTGGGTTTGATGGATATTAAAGGCTACGACCTCGACCTCTGGCAGCACAACGGCACTGTGGACATTCCTTTTTTGGTTTCCAGCCGAGGCTACGGAATTTTGTGGGACAACACTTCCTATACCCGCTTCGGTGATTTGCGCGAGGCTGAGCCGATTCCCGCGTCCCAATTATTTGATACGGATGGAAAGCCCGGCGGACTGACCGGCTCTTATTTTGCCGGTGAGAACTTTGAACAATCTATTGGCAAACGCGTTGATCCCATCATTGATATCGCCATTCCCAGCGGCGCGACCAACGCAAATCAGCAAATCCTTCCGGGTTTTACGAAGGATGGCGACATCAGCATTCGTTGGGAAGGTGACGTTCTGCCCAATGAAACGGGTGATTATCTGCTGGAAACGTTCTTTAACAATGGCCTTAAGCTCTGGGTTGATGGGCAATTGGTCATTTCGCACTGGCGGCAGGGCTGGCTGCCGTGGTGGAGCGTCGCACGGGTACACTTCAATGCCGGGCAGCGCTATCATTTGAAGATGGAATGGACGAAGGAACAAGGCATGGAAACGGTGGAGCTGCTCTGGAAGACGCCGTCGCACAGTCCGGATACTTCGCTATGGTCGGAAGTTGGCAAAGGCATCGACTATTATTTCGTTTACGGGCCGGAACTGGACAAAGTGATCGCCGGCTACCGCCAAATCACTGGTCCGGCACCGATGATGCCGGAATGGATTTTTGGTTTCTGGCAAAGCCGCCAGCGCTACAAGACCCAGCAGGAAAGCCTGGACGTGCTTGCGAAGTACCGTTCTCTCGGCGTGCCGATCGACAATATTGTCCAGGACTGGCTCTATTGGAGAGAAGATCAGTGGGGCTCGCACGAATTTGATCCCACGCGCTTTCCGGATACCGACGGCTGGATTCGCGATATCCATAATAAATACCACGCACACCTTACCCTTTCCGTTTGGCCGAAATTTTATGCCGGCACAACTAACTTTGAGATCATGCGCGCTCACCATTTTCTATACGAAGAAAATCTCGCGGACGATATCCTCGACTGGATCGGCCATCCGGACACGTTTTACGATGCCTTCAATCCCGACGCACGCAAGCTGTTCTGGTCGCAGATCAGCCAAAAGCTGTTCAGCAAAGGTGTGGATGGCTGGTGGATGGACGCAAGCGAACCGGACATGCTGCCCACGCCGACACTCGATGGCCAGCGAACGCACCTGCACCCAAACTATCTCGGCACCGGCGCAGCCATGTTGAACGCCTACCCGCTGGAAAACGCGAGAGGAATCTATGAAGGACAGCGGCAAGAGAAACCGGATCGGCGCGTCTTTATCCTGACTCGTTCGGGCTTTGCCGGGATGCAGCGTTATGCCGCTACGGTTTGGTCCGGCGATACTTCTTCGACGTGGACAGCCATGCAGGCACAAATCACCGCCGGCCTGGGCTTCGGCCTTTCGGGTATGCCCTATTGGACGATGGATAGCGGCGGCTTTTCCGTGCCGTCACGATTTTCCAGCGGCGAAGATTTTGATGAATGGTGCGAGCTGAACGCCCGCTGGTTTGAATTCTGCGCATTCGTTCCCCTGCTCCGCGTCCATGGAGAATTTCCCTATCGCGAAATGTGGGAATTTGGCGGCGAGGCAAGTCCGACCTATGTGGCGGAATTAAAATTCGACCGATTACGTTACCATTTGTTGCCCTATATTTATTCGCTCGCCGGCAGTGTCTCCCGGAATGGCGGCACGCTCATGCGCGCCCTGGTGATGGATTTTCGGTCGGACACCAACGTTTTCAACATTGGCGATGAATATATGTTTGGGCCGGCATTTCTGGTAAATCCCGTAACTACTTACCAGGCGCGCCAACGTCCCGTTTACCTGCCACAAACCAAGGGCGGCTGGTACGATTTTTGGAGCGGCCGTTTTTTTGACCCGGCGCAAACCATTGACGCACCTGCGCCATTTGATGCTATGCCCCTCTTTGTCCGGGCCGGTTCGATTATCCCGTTCGGCCCGGAGATCCAATACATTGGCGAAAAACCTGCCGATCCGCTGACCGTTTTTATTTACGCGGGCGCCGATGGTGACTTTACGCTCTATGAAGATGACGGTTCCACCTATAAGTACGAAAAAGGGGCGTTTAGCCAAATCCCCTTCCATTGGGATGATGCCAACCGCACTTTGACTATTGGCAAATGCGAAGGCTCCTTTGAAGGCATGCTCAAGGAGCGGACGATTCAATTTGTGCTGGTTTCCAAGGGAAATCCCGTTGGATTTTCGTTTACTCCCACCGTTGCCCGTACCGTCAAATACGAACGGAAGAAAATGCGCGTTAATTTCAATTGACCGTAGCGGTCCCGCGGACGACCTTAATCGTGTCACGAAAAATCGTGACACGCCTTTTGTGTCAAAACAGGATAAAGTAAAACCGTCCATGAATGTGACGGTTTCAATTATCGAAGATGACGTACCAGCGCGAGAGATCCTCGCCGACTGGATTCGCCGCCAGGATGGCTTTGACTGCGTCAGTGAGCATGACGATGCCGAGAGCGCGCTGGAAATGCTGCCACAAAAGAAACCGTCCGTGGTGCTGGTGGATATCAACCTACCCGGCATGAACGGAATTGAATGCATCCGCCGCCTCAAGGCCGTTATTCCCCAAACTCAATTTGTGATGCTCACGGTTTACGAGGATGACAACCACATTTTCAGGGCGATGTCGGCGGGTGCCAGCGGCTATCTGCTAAAACAGACCCAACGCCAGATGTTGCTGGCCGCGTTGAAGGACGTACACGCAGGCGGTTCGCCCATGAGCAGCAGCATCGCCCGCAAAGTCGTGCAGTCGTTTCGTCATGAGGCCATGCCCGGCGTGGCGGATCTTTCGCCGCGCGAACAGGAAGTTCTTGAGCTGCTGGCGCGGGGCTATCTCTATAAAGAAATCGCCGACTCGCTGCAGCTTAGCGTCCAGACGGTCAACACTTATATACGGCGAATTTACGAGAAGCTACATGTGCGCTCGCGTTCGCAGGCCCTGGCGATTTACGCCAACATCCCGCTTGCCGACAAACGGTAATTACTCCGTCGGTTGGATTTTTGCCTTTGCGAAAATCGGATTCAAAGCCGCCGTCCATTTGGCGTAACCGGTGGCATTGGGATGCAGCAAATCGGGAAAGATGTCCTTCGGCGCGTCGCCATTGGCGTCCGCAAAAATGCTCCACGTATCACAGAGGTAGGTATGGGAACTCCAGCGCACGTCCTTCTTGATCAGCTTATTGAGCTCTTCAATCTTGTCGGCGGGGCGTTGCTTTTTTTCAGTGCTGGGCATGACTTCGCAAACCACAATCGGTATGTGCGAATATCGTTGATGAATCTCTTTGATGATCTCTTTGATATTATCCGCCACATCAGAAGGGTCGGCGCCGTTGTTGCCGATGTCGTTCGTACCGATCAAAAGCACGACGGCCTTCGGATCCAGTGAAAGCACGTCGGCATCCAGGCGATATAAAACGCCGCGCGTGGTATCGCCGCCGATGCCGCGATTGACGGTTTTCAGATTGGGGAAATCCTGCCCCAACGACTTCCATCCCTGCGTGATGGAGTCGCCGAGGAAAACGACGCCGTTATGGTCCTGGTCGGCGGTCTTGGCCCATTCGGCGTGGCGTTGCGCCCAAACGCCCGCCAGGCCACCCCACTTGTTCGCGGGTCCTTTGCCTGGCAATGAATCAGGGTCAGCCGGATAATGGGAAATGTCCGCCGGAATCGCCAGCGCAGCGTTGCCGCCGACGAAGGCCAAACCGATGGTTAATGTCAGAGCTCGAAATAAAGCAGGGATTTTCATATGCGGGAAGTTATACGCAGGAGGGAAATTGACGAGTAATTATTTATATGACTTGCGGAGCGGTTTAGTTCGAAAAACAAACAATTTTTTTCAAAAACGCTTTGCATAGGCTGGCATAGCCTTGCGTAGGCTTCCATAGAGTTGTGGGCATCTGGCTACGTTTTTGCGGTAATGAGTTTGGCTTATGATAGAAAAGTGTTTCATTGGTTCTCATTTAGTGGCAATAACTTGCAAATAAAATTGGTTTCGTTTCGCAAAAACGAGTTTTTGGCCGCCCCCGAAGGAAGGTGGGTTCGTTTTGGAAACGAAGCCAAACCGGATATGTGCATCCTGCTGATAGGCAATGAATTGTGATTTTCGATTTGGGTTTGTTTGGCAAAAAGAGCCTTTTTAACGCAAAGACGCGGAGGCGCAAAAGGCTGCAGGATAGGAGCCAGAATGGAAATCAGGACGGGCTGGCGCCCGCTATGGTTTAGCTCGCCCTCATCCCTGCCTTGACTCCAGAACAACATATGAGCTTGGCACTCGCTTCGCTCGTTAGAGTTAGAACAACATACTAAACGGCACTCGCTTCGCTCGTTAGGGCCCCCAGCAGAAGGGGAATCGCAGGGCCGATGGTTTGAGTTTTCGGCGACAGCCAATGATTGAAAGACAATCATCTCGCCATTTTAGCGGAGGAGGGGAAAAATCGTTAGTTCGTCACTACCCCTCTTTAGAGCGGTTTAAAAAATACTGTAGCCATTCGTGGGGGAACTTCAGGCGTCGTTTTCGCTTCCGCCTTCGCGGAAGCCTCGCCAAAACCCCAAAAAATCCTCGCTCCGAACGGCCCCATTATTTTTTAAAACGCTCTTGCAACAAGACGGAGGATAGAAGTTGAGGAGGGCAACTGAGACAAGCTATCAAATTGCTCAAACTCCACCGGCCACTTCCCGGCAGGTTTGCCGGCTGATAAACTACTCCTGCCAAACCGCCCGGTAGTACTGCATGGGATTACCCGCCGATATCGGCAGCGACACCGTGTTGGTGTTGCTGGTGAGAGCGTTCGTAGAGATGGAGGTCCAGTGGGAAAGGTCCGGCGAGCTTTGGATGATATAAGGTGTGCCGGATTGCCCCTGCAAGAGCAGTTGCACCTGGCTGGGTTGGATTTGTTGCACGGACAACGCCGCAGGCCCGGGCGCAAACGTGAACAGGGTCAAGGACAGCGGAGGAAAAGTGTAATTGAAATTAGCTGTCACTGAGGAATCCGTGTTGGTCGCCAAATCTTGCGATGCCGCCGGTCCATTGTTCTCCGTCGCCTGGTCCTGCGGAAGGCCATAGGACTGTACCGTGGCGATTGACCAGGGCACAAAATTCGTGAGGGCGATCTGGCCCACGAGATTGGTGACCATGTCTTTATTGATGACCAGCATGGTCAGCGCCCCGTTCGTGCGGCGGACCGCATAGGCCGACAGCAACAGGTTATCGCTCGAAGACATCAGCACGGAATCGCCGGGCCGGGCAAAAGATTGCAGCAGCTTTTCCGCGTAAAAGGTGGGATACGGAGTGTTTGAACCGTTCAAAACCCCATAATCACCAACCGACCGCCATCCGTAGATGGTGGGGTCCAGATCACCGTCGGTCTCGGCGCCATTATGCAAATCCCACCAGAGGTAGGAGCGGAACTCGGTTTCCATGAGCTGGCAGGTGCTGTCTGCCAAATACAGGGCGTTGACGAGGCTGGTGGATTGGCGGCCCATGGCTCCGGCATCACTGTTATTTTCGGTAACGCACAGTTCCACATTACTGCTCGAAGGTCCCATATAATCCGTGAGCTGTTGCCGCAAGCTGGCAGCGGCGCTGGCCCAATCACTCCAGTCGACGGGCGATGGATTGCCCGCAACCTGCAGCAACAACGGATCGCTGTCCGCGGAACCCGCGTAGTAACCCAGGCCGGAAGTCGTGTATTCCGCATAAAAATGGTAGATGAGAAAATCCGGCGTAATGCCCAGGCTTTTCAAAGTAGAGAGCAGGACCGGAGTCCAGCCGTAATGCGATACGCCAGTGCGGGGATTGAGCGCAGAGTGGTCAGTGTTATTGGCAAAATTGTCCTCGCCTGGCACGACGACGACTCCCACCTTGATGGGTACGGATGGGTTGGCCGCTTTCATTTGCTGGAGGTAAGCCGCCGCATTGGTGGCGTACGTGTAGGGATCGTGTTGGATGGCATGATTATCGGTTTCCCAGGAACCGTAACATTCATTTCCGATTTCCCAATATTTGAAACCGCATTTATTGGTTTTGTTAGCGGAAAGCACCCAGGAGATGGCTTCGGCAAAGGTGCCAGAGCCGTAATTAATCGTGGTGAACACCTGCGCCCCCAAATTGGTTGCGAGGTTTTGGAAAGTGGAATTGCCCGACGGGTCGCTCGCCCAGTTGTAGCCATCCGAGGTGGAACCACCCGGCCAGCGCAACGCCATCGTCCCGATTTGTTTGAGCAGCGGCAGCGTTTGTGAATTACCCAGTTCGCCGTCCCAGGTCGCGGTATTGAGTCCAAACTGCCGGGCATCCACCGGACGCAAGGTCTGGCCAGCATTTGCGCCAAGGTGAACCACGGTGGGCGCCAGTGCGGCGGTGAGTTGCACGTCATCCACGTAAAAAGCGGGCTGGCTTTTGCCGGCAGTGCCTTGAAACGAGAAGCCGGTGAGGTTGGTCTTACCGGCCACTCCAAGAGCAGATAACGGAATGGTGATTTGCTCCCAGGTATTGGCTGGCAAAGACGTGACCTGATAGGAGATTGCATTCGCATCATTCAACTCTCCCCAGACTTGCAACGACTGGCCGCCCGTGCTGCCGCCATTCACCCAGAAACTCAAACTGGTGTACGCGCTGTCGTTGAACTGTGGCCGCATAAAAACCAGCCCCTGGTTACCGGCATCGTTCACGGCAATGGAATAACTGCCCGAATGAATCGGCGAGAAGTTTTGAAAATTCACCGTTGCCCAACTCCAGTTTTGGAAACCGTTCACCAGACTGTCGGTATAGATGGGAAGATTCGCCTGGGCGACCCCCGGTCCCGTTGGAGGATTAACCATCTGAGTGAAGGTATTGGTCGTCGCCGGATAATTGCCGCCGGAATAGGCCACGGTAATCGCATCCTGGCCCACCGGCAAATTCGTAATGGCAGTGCTTACTGCGCTGCCGCTGGTGAGAGCAGATTGGGTGCTGAACACCGCACCGTCGAACGAAAAGGCAACAGTACCGACGGCATTGCCGGCGGCGACGGCATTGGTCACGACCGTGGCCGTGAACGTCACGCTTTGGTTGTAGGCCGAGGGATTAGCGGAGGAAGCGATCTGGGGTGAATTGGCTATGTGAGTTAACACGATGTTGTCAATGGCCAGGGTGTCCACTGGGCCCACCCCGCCCCACTGTCCGGCATTCATTTGAAAGTTCAGTTGCCAGGTGGCGCCGTTTGCGTTGGTAGTAGTGATGGCGCCCAGATTCACGCTAAAAGTCTGCCAGGTGTTGGCCGACGCAAGTTGGTCGTTGACCGTGGCATTGATGACCGGGCCATTGCCGCCAAAATTCTTGTTTGGCCAGGTCTGGATGCCAAATTGGATATTGGCCGCCTGGCTGCCTTTGGCGTCAAAGGAGAGCACGTAGTTATTGGGATTCGTGTCTGTGTTGCCCGAGACCGTCTGCAACTGCAACTGACCGCCGTAATAACCACTACTGCTGGTCGGGGTCATGGTCGCCTGCCAGCAGCCGTTTGGATTGCCGCCGCTGGCAAGCACGGAGTTGGAAGCATTCGTGACCCCGCCGGAATATTGGGACGAGGTAAAGGTACCGGTATAGCCGCCGTCAAAATTCTCGTCTAAAACGACTGTTTGGGCCGCAGCCGTGACAGTCAAAAGCACGAAGGCAACAATGGTCAATGGGGCACAGTATCTCATGGGTAAACGCTATTTATGAGGTTGCCGGACGCTTTTTAAAGCACAAAAATTATGGACAAGAAACGTCCTTAAAATGACGTTCCGTTTTGCCCAAGGTATCGAAATATTCCACAAATCTCCTGCTATTCAAATGAAATGTGGATGGTTAAGCAGGCTGCGGAATCATTTTTTCACGAGGCCAAGCGGGAGAATCGTCCGCCCATACAGTTCGTTAAGGATTTGGGCCAACCCCGTGTAAATGGCGGATAATCCGCACACGATGCCTTCATAACCAGTGGCATGTTCGAAATTGGGACCGGCTCCCGTGAAATCATTATAGGCCAGGAGAAAGAAAAGCAGGGTCAAGGTTCCAAAAACGACCTGCAAAGCGCGGCTCAAGCGAAACGTGCCGACAAACATTCCCGCGGTAAACAGGCCCCAAAGCGCCAAATACATGGCCATCGCAGGTTCGTTGGCCGGGGCGATGAGGTTTAGCTTGGGCAGCAAGACGAGGGTCACCAACGAAAGCCAAAAAAAACCGTAGGAGATAAAAGCCGTCGCGGCAAACGTATTGTTCTTCTTCCACTCCATGATGCCGGCGATGACCTGCGCGAGCCCGCCATAGCAAATACCCATCGCCAGGATCATGCTGTTTAATTCGAAGCATCCGGCGTTATGCAGATTGAGCAGCACTGTCGTCATGCCAAAACCCATCAGTCCTAAAGGGGCCGGGTTCGCGGTGGAATCTTTGATTTGGGTGGTAATTTGGTCGCTCATAGGATTGGGGCCTTTTTGATTAATTGGGAACGCCGTTAGTTTGAGCGGCAGGCGGCTATTTCACAAATATAATCGGATGGAGAAAATTATGATGGTTATTGCCAGCCATCGTTAACGAAGTAAATTACCCGCTATGACCAAGAGCCTAAAGAATCCCAAGGTTGATCAATTCCTAAAAGAGGCAGAAGCGTGGCGGGAAGAATTTAAGAAATTGCGAAGCATCATTCTCGACTGCGGCGGACTAACAGAGGAATTGAAGTGGGGCAAACCGTGCTATTCATTCGAAGGTAATAACGTCGTCCTGATCCACGGATTCAAGGAGTACTGCGCGATTCTGTTTATGAAGGGCGCGTTGTTGAAGGACAAGAAAGGCATTCTCATCCAGCAAACGGAGAACGTGCAGGCGGCACGGCAGGCCCGATTCATAAGCGCACAGGAAATCACCAGGCAGGAAAGCATTCTGAAGGCTTATATTAACGAAGCCATCAAAGTGCAGAAATCCGGCCTGGAAGTGACTTATAAGAAGACCAACGAGTTCGCGATACCCGAAGAGTTTCAAAAAAAATTACGGGAAATGCCCGCGTTGAAAACGGCTTTTGAGGGCTTGACGCCCGGACGGCAAAAAGGATACCTGCTCTATTTTGCCGCAGCGAAGCAATCCCAAACCCGGGAGTCACGGATTGAAAAATGCGTGGACCTGATTCTCGACGGGAAGGGATTGAATGATGATTACCTTTCGACGAGAAAATAAAAGAATCAAACGGAGGAGGGCACGATTGGAATCACTGAAAAATCTCGTTCTTAAATGCGAGCCGCACCACTGCTGGCCGAACCCCGGCCACCGCAGAGGTCTACCCTATGCGCCTCCTTATCCCCTGCTCCCGATCTGTTTCCGCTCATAGCCTTGTTAACAGCTTCGTGCGTGAGCGGATAATATCGTATCGCCAATAGGGAAACGATGCACATGACGGGGCCTGCAATAAAGGTCGCCGCGCCAAGCCGCCAAATAACCTCGGGCGCCTGGGTTGAGTGCGCAGCGTCCCCGACAAAGCCAATGCCCGTCAATGTCCAGCCGGCGGCCATCAGACTAAAAGAAATTGCCAGCCGCATTGTCAAACTGAATACTGCTGAATAACTGCCGTCTTTATTTAAGCCAGTGTAGACGCGATTTAAGGCAGCCACATCGGCTATCATGGCGGTGCCGATGGGCAGCATGATGCCATTGCCGAGCCAGTAACTGGCATGAAATAGCACAAACAACCAAAGCGCTGTCTGTGTACCCACCGGCGCCAATCCAGTCAGAAACAATGCGGCGAGCGCGCTATTGCAGGCGACGCTGATAACGCCGCCCAGCAGCACTGCGCCTTTCTTGTCGAGCCGCTTTGCCAGCCAGGCCGAAATCGCCGCGCCGATGGCCATGCCGATCATGGTCGAACCGTGCGCGATGGATTTTTGATATGGCTCGAACTTCATAAAATAGACGTACACGTACATCTGCAGCGAACTCACCAAGACCATGCCCACGCATACGAAGAAAATGAACACGAACACCCAGCGCGGATTGGGGTCCTGGATAATGTTCTTCATGTCCCGCCAGAAATTCTCGCGTTTAGCTGGATCATTCATCCGAACTTTCGTACGAGTGTCTTCAATCAAATCACGCGTGAGCCATAACACCAAAAGGACAAACATCACTGTCGCCAACGAGAAGGCCGCCCCCATATGGACAAAGTTCTGAGACACAGTGGTTCCCAGAACCTTTACTCCATCTGCACCGACCGCATCACGATAAAAAATACTCCACGCCAGCGCGGGCCCGGCAAAATTGGCGGCCATGTTCATCACTTGCCGGACCGCTTGGATTTTTGAACGTCCTTCGTAGTCATCGCTCATTTCAAAGCCCAGAGCAACGTAAGGTATGAAAAACATTGTAAGCCCAGTGCGCAGCAATAAGTTCATTACCACCAGATACCAAAACAGCGGCATGGCATGCCCCCGAAGGGGTGCCGGCACGGCCCAGATGAAATAGAAGCAGCCAGCCATCATTATTCCCCCCAGCAGCATCCACAAATGCCGACGACCAAACCGACTGCGAGTATGGTCGCTGAAATGCCCCATGACCGGCTCGCTGATGGCTTCCCAGAAGACCGATACCGCCATCCCAATTCCCGCCAGTGAGGGGCTCAACTTCAACGCTTCTGTGTAGTAGAGCATCGCGAAGCCAAAAAAACCATTCATGATCAGCGAATTGGCGCATTCGCCAAAGCCATAGCCGATCATTTTGGGAAATGACACGGTATGGCCGGGTGAAGGACTATCCATTGGAGAACTTTGAGGCTCTGGGAGTCTGCTCATCGGTTCTGCTCGTACATCAATCGAACCGGACCAAATAGGCCAGAGCGAGTTTGGTGAGGAAAGGCATAAGGTGTCGGGATACCCACACTGTAATGATTGGCGAGAGTGTTGGCGATTTGAATTGTCAGGGTGTTTTTGCCAACCTGGACGAGGTCCGTTACGTCAACCCGCCAGGGCGGCGCAATCAATACGCCCGCTGAAATGCCATTAACACGCACTTCGGCTGAAGCTGAGATATCTCCGAGATCAAGTACGATCCGGCCATCACGTGGCCACTCGGTGAGTTCAAAGCTTCGTTCATATTCGCCAATGCCTGAATAAACCGCTAGTCCATGTGCGCACCAATCGCCCATCGGTAATTTTCCAGTGCCACACTCGAAGCGGACGGGTTCGAGGAAAACGTCGCCCGCCCGATATTCCGGATCGGATTCAATGCGCCATGCCAGCAAGACAGGTTCCGCATGCATTTCTTTTGTTACGGCGCGATAGCGCAGGCTTCCGTCGGACAAAGTTTCTATTTTTTCGATCGCCATTTCATGGCCGTGAGCCCAAACGCGAGCGCGACCACGCGAGACAAACTGCAACCCTTTCAAACCTGGCGGCGCCAGGCAACGAAGCCACGTGGCTCTGCGTTCCGGGGAAGCCAGCAGCGCCGGTCTCGGTTCCCGCTGCTGCGTGAACCAACGCAAGCCGAGACAGTTCGACGACGGTGGCGGGGGATTAAAAGCAACGAAGGCACGGGTGCGCTGGCCTTCTGGTTGAACAAGTTTCAAACGCAGGTGATTCACTCCTTTATGCAACCTCACAGTGGCTTCGCGAGGCTCGCATTCGTAATGCGGAATATTCCAGGGAGCATGCCGGCCCGGGGGCAGCGGCTCAGCCTGTTCCATGACCAATTCTCCATTTATCCAAACCTGATAGGCACACCTTCCACCTAAGATCATGGTCGCTTCCCGATCCGCATCGACGACGACACTGGCACGCAAATGCCACTCACTCCCAGGCTGATCGCAGTTAAAATCCAGGAATTCATCCGGCACTTTATTTTTCAGTCCATGGGGGCCGCTAAACCAGTCCGTTAGAAACGGATCGCGCTCAATGCCCCAACGCAAAGAAAAAGAATATGGCCGCCATGGGCCCTCACTACGGGAGTTCGGAGGCAGCGGGCCCATCACCTCAAACCGGGGACCGAACGAGTAGGTCGTTTCCGGCCAAGAGGAATCATCAAAACCACGTTCGTGCCAATTTACCCCGGCAGTATTTTCTTCGGCCCATTTGAAGCGACTAACCTCTGGCGCCAGGAGCCCATTGGTAGCCGGCAGGCGAAAATCACCAAATCGATTGTCGAGAGTTGGCCGCAACGTAAAACTCCAGGGACCATCAAATTGTTGTAATTCCACCGCTGAAAAAGTGGATGAACGAAGCACATGGTTTGACCAGTCCTGCCGCCGAAACACAATGACTTTGGCCTCACGGGCTGCGAATGTCAGTCGAAGCGTGCTGAAGCCTTCAGGCCCAACAGCCTGTGACAGCCGCGAGACCTCTGTGGTCCAAGCGTCCCATTTCTCGACGGCGCCCGTCGCTCGAAAACTCACTTCGGTCGTGAGAGGTGTCGGAGCAGGATTAAAGACGTAATACACATCCTGCGTTTCAAGGCGTCGATGCAAAACATTTAACGGTCCGACAGAGGTAGCAACATCTCTCGAAATGAATTCATTGATAAGGAGCAATATTTCGCCATAGTCCTTTGGCACCATAAAACCGCGTCCGCCAGACGACCGCGGTTCAGAACTGAATATTTCTTCCAATAGCGCATCGAATTGCCGGTCGCCAGCACTAGCACATTCGCTGCCGGTTGGAAGGCAGCCACAGGCAATCACCAGGCCTCCGGCGCGCACGAAATCGCGGGCAACTTCCAGGGTTGAAAATCTAACCGAGGTCATAGCGGGCAGGATCAAGACTTTATACGCTTCACCACTTACCCGCAGTTCGGCATCCATCACCTCGGCACGGGCCAAGGATTGGAAATCGATAAAATCAAAATCACAGGCTTGATCAAAAATGTACCTTCCCAAACCAAAGGCCACCCGCTCTGGATCATGGGAAATTACGGATGAGTCCTTGATCGCGGCATTGCCTACATGGGGATGCACTACCCGCAAACCGCCGGTATAGGGCTCGGCCTCAAGCGTTGCGCTGGGGTAAAGAATGGCTACATCGCAACGATGTACTCCCTGCGACAATAGCCAGGAGAGTCGTGTGAAGTAATCGTTCAGCGGGCTGCAATGCTCCCAATAAGGTTGGCGAAAATGAAAATCCGGCGATGCCCATTCCCACCATC
Source organism: Verrucomicrobiia bacterium (assembly GCA_036489615.1). Classification (GTDB taxonomy): domain Bacteria; phylum Verrucomicrobiota; class Verrucomicrobiia; order Limisphaerales; family UBA11358; genus UBA11358. The sequence continues at coordinate 19,134 of DASXFM010000414.1, forward strand.
CTCCACGCGTCGTATAGTAAAGGCCGTGCAGATTCACAACAGTAGCCCCGTAAACAAAGTCTTCGTTCATTGCCGCGACGACTTCAGAGGGAGTACTGCCCCAGCCGCTGGAATGAAACGCCTCTACCCAGACTCGGGGACGTTGATAAAGATGGGCGATTGAACTGTTAACTTTAAGTCCTTTAAAAGAACGCTGGCCATTGATTTTAGGGTCATCACATCCCGGAGCAGAATACCAGCGCATGGCACGGAAATAATCTCCGTAAAACTCCCGGCCAAGGCGCATTTCGCCGCGCCCCATGTTATCATGACCATACAAAGTGCCATGTTGTTCATGCCACTGAAAGACAGGTTGAAAATAACATCGCTCCAGTTCACTCGTGACGATATTCGCATAATCCAAGCGCACTTTGATGGTCGCAGGCCCCAAATCCAACCAGAGGGCGGGAAGAAGAGGCCATAAGTCATACCCTTGATGAGACTGAAAAGTAGTTCTCAAATGTTCCGACCAAAAGGGCATGCTTGAGCCGAAATCGAGCTCGTCCTGGAAAAAAAGTTTAAGCGTACGACCCACTTCTCCGGGGCATTCGCGAACGAAGGGCACGTACAAACTTTCGATGGAGAGATTGCCGGAGTCCGAGTGCATCGGATCGAAAGCCGAGGGACGCAAAGATACGAATGCCACCAACCAACTTCCTCGAGGTGCATTCCAGGAAAGCACGCCTTCCCGGGTGATTGGCGTCAAATCAACGGCGGCGGCAGGTTGAGGGATTCCATCCACTAGCGGATAAGCCCATGCGCCAATGGTCAAAGTCCCGGACTCAGATCGCAAGACTACTGACTTAGGTTCGGAGACTCGAGTCCAGACGCAAATCATTTGCCCACCCCGCATCCCCTTGCGGGTACCAATTTCCTGGAGTGTCGGATTTATAAGCGTGTAATCCTGGAAGCCTACAGTCATCCCTCGTTCACCGCATTGGGAGAGAAACCATCGGAACAGGTCCCACCACTCGCGAGAGAAAAGCGGTGGTTCACCCAGTTCGGTGATGCCATCCGTTCCGTGCGGATAACTGACGATTACCTGACAAATCCCCTTTTCCTTCAGGCGGTCGAGTTGCCACGCGATACGCTCCCGATTTAAGGGCTCACCCGTCCACCAATAAAATGGCACGGGACGGAATGCCGCCAGCGGCGAACAAAATCCCTGCCGCAGGCCATTCTCTGGCGATGGCTGTGCCAGCGCGCCATTGGCGCCAGTCACCGACTTGGAGAAAACCCGCTTAATTTTTCCGTCGAGCGCCGCCATATCTTCCGATCCAAACAACATAAAAGCAGATTTTAGATAAATATAACATAAGGATAAACGGTGGCGGCAATGGACAAATCCAATAGCTTAATGGACGTTTTTCACATCCCGCGCTTAAAAACCAAGAAAATATGAGCTTTTGCCAGCTTAAATCGAGAAGGCTAAGCAGGAGAGATTTAAGCCTCTATTTATCGCCACCAAAGAAACGTTGCCGGTAGGCAGTAGGCGCGATGCCGTTGATTCGTTTGAAGAAACGGCTGAAGTGATATTCGTCGACAAATTTGAGGCGAAAAGCGACTTCCTTGATCGGCTCGTCTGATTGAATGAGCAGCTTAATTGCCTCCTGATTCAAACGACGGCTGAGCCATGCCTTTGGACTCATTCCCATGCTCCGGCTAAAGGCCATTGAGAAGGACGAGATGGGAGCCCTCATGGCGGCAGCCAAATCGCTAACCCTCAAGTCCGCCCCAAGCCGGTGTTCCATCGCCTCAAACACCGGTTCAAACCTTCGGTGTGAAAGAAGATGCTCGTTGATAATCTGTTCGAGATTCGGCAGGGCTTCAGCCAGCCAAACCAGGATTTGAGATTGCAGCAGCAAAAGCAGCTTCATGTCAGGCTCTTCGCCAAACCGCAGGAGCCTGCGAGCGATCCCCTGATCCCAGCGCCCTAAACGAAGTGGATGACGATCAGGCCAGTCCAGCAGTGGATCCACACCGGGAAGCCATTCACACCGAAACTTGATAAAATGAAGGTGACAATCTTCCTCGCAACGGCGTTCGACGGGTGTTCCTCCTGGCAGAAACCAAGCCCAACCCGGGAGCAAGTCCGTTACCTTGCCAGCGTGAACAATTTGACGCCGTCCAACATTAACCAAGTCAATATGATGGTAAACATCAGATTCCATCGAACCCGAGGAACTCCAGAGAGGCCCCACGTGCGCATCATATAAACCAATCAGGTGAACGTGAAAACGTTCGACCAGTTCAAGTTGCTTTTGCGAACCCGTCTCACTAAAGAGGGTTCTGCAACCGTGATGCGCGCTTGGATTGGTCGTATCTCGTAGTTTCACTGTTGGCAAAAATGACACTCAAGGTTCACAATGGCAATTCAGAAAACCTCAATCACTAAGCAAAAAATGGAAAGATCTATAACGCGGCCTCAAGTTACAATACTACAAAATTTTAAAACCGTGCTTGGGGTCAGCCCAAGCCCAAGCCGACCATCTCGGCACTGCTTAAAATGTCCTTCCCTCCTATGCGCCACCGACCAGGACAATGTTCGAATTGGTCAATGGAGGCAAATTTGGCCACCCTCAAGGCGCACAATTAAGAACGCAAAAAGCGAACACCAACGCAAGAGGCTGGTAGAAGAGATCACAAAAAGACCAATTCTCACCCCTCATGGGGTTTGTTGTGTTTTTTCATTTAGCCATCACTGCGTCAATACATTGACGAGATTTTAATTCGCTTCAAGGGGTGAAATTCGCGTCGGGCGCATCACCGCTACGCCAATATAACGACCAAGTGGAACCGGCCGCATTGGCATTCGGAGCATAATCAACTGGAATCCGGTTTGGCATTTCGCCATTGCCGTCGCATTTCATAGATGCCGCATGGCCATCAAAAAAGACTGTCACACCTTTGCCGTCCGCATAGTACCAGCCCCCATGTGTAGTTGCGCTTTCATGATAAGGCAACGGCGTGACGGCTTTCCCAAAATGCGGACAGAGGGGAGGCATACATTGAATATCCCCACCATCACACACGCCCCAAAAAGAGCTGACAGTACCGTTCTTAAGAAGGCCGCCACAATCCGTCATCAGGCAGGTATCCGAGGGCTTGCTGATTTGATTGATTTTTTCCCAATCATCAAAGGGCTGTTTTGGAGATTCAAAAGCGCTTGACCAGATTATTCTGCCATTCGCTGAATAAGTTGGGTTCTTTATTGTGTTGAATTGCTTTACGGCGGGACAGAAATTGATGTTGGTGGTCACCGTGCCGGCACTGTTATAACCGGTATCGGCCGCCCACGCATCGCGGCAATTATGATCTGGAATATCATTCATAAATACGACGTTGGCGGCATCGGCGCCGTAGGAGGACATGATCAGTCCATAGCATAACCTGCCCTGGGCGGAGTCTCCTACATACATTTGAGAGGCCATCCCCATCTGCCGCAAATTGTTGAGGCAGGTCGTTTGATAGGATGACTGTTGAGCCCGGCTCAAGACTGGAACCAGGATCGCCGCGAGAATCGCGATGATGGCAATGACCACCAATAATTCGATAAGAGTAAAACCGCGCTCAGTCCCTTTGGATAGCCGGCTATAACGGACTTTCATGCTGGTTGTTGTCATGGCTTTTGTTCATTCGGTG
>DASXFM010000445.1:0-7053 GCA_036489615.1 Verrucomicrobiia bacterium
GTTGGCGGAATGTTAAGATGTTTCTTCTCGCCATTATTGGTCTTGTTCAGGTATTTTCGAGTTTATGGCGTGTTCGTCTATCGGTTAGGACACGGCCCTCTCAAGGCTGAAAGACGGGTTCGATTCCCGTACGCGCTACCATTGATAATCAAGCACTTACGCAAAAGTGCAGGAAAACAAATCGTAAGAAAAATTTCGACTGGCCGCCTGCCCATCCAATTCGATCTGGAACTTGTCACCGGAGGTATCTGGTCTATCCGTGGTATCGGGCGCATCCGCCTGCGGGTGTTGCAGATCTTATTGGTTATCCACAGAAGCTTCTCCTTGCCAGTCCAACGACATCAGGCTGGCATAGCGTAGGCATGGAATGGAAGGAACACGTTGCGTGGTTCGCGCCCATTGCCATTACCATGGTCGCCTACGTTTTTATCAAATATGGTTCTAACCTTGCGCGGCAGCGGGGGATTCGCAAGGCCGTTTTGGCCTTTTGCGTGGCCGCATTCATCGCGGCGGGACACAATGGCCCGTGAATGAGATAACGCCGCCAAAACTAATGCCGCCTGACCACAGTACGCTTGCTAGGGGAGTGTTGCCACAAGAACAAGCACCATCAAGAACCCTGCCATCAGGAAACCAATGATCATCTCTTTCCACAACATCGCCGCATCCATAAAAAAGGCGTCGGCCACACGCGACCAATTTTCAAGGCGACGAACTTTTTGTTTAAACGGTTTTGTGCTTGGTTCAATTTCCAGTTCGCAGCCATGGCAAGCCGTTAATTTCGGCGCACGGCCACCGAAAGGGCGGCGCAAGTCAAGACTGATGGGTGCGGAAAAAAGCTAACTAAAATACCAAAAAGCATATCGATACGATAAACTCTAAAAAGCTATCTTTCAAAATTGCTGAAAAATCGTTAGCCGTAGTGTCTGGCTGAGTCATACGCATGCTCCTATGAAACCAATGCTGGCCATGATGATGTTGTGCATGACGCTGGTGCTGGCCCGTGCGGCAGAGATTTATGTTGCGCCCACTGGCAACGACGCCAATCCTGGCACAAAAAACAAGCCGTTTGTGACGCTCGAACGCGCGCGCGATGCCGTACGCAATACAACCAACCACGATAGTTTGGTGGTGGTTCTTCGCGCCGGCATCTACCGGCAGGAAAAATCGCTGGAGTTTGATGCGAGCGACTCCGGCACCGCAAGCCATCCTGTGGTATGGAGATCCTCGCCTGGGGAAACGGCTCGCATCGTTGGCGGCATAGTAGTACCAGCCGCCTCCGTGGAGCGGGTGGAGGACGCTGCCATTCTCAATCGGATTATTTCACCGGAAACCCGCAACGGGTTGTTACAGATCGATCTCGCTGCGCTCGTCGTCACGAATTCCGGCCGGATCGGCCCTCGCGGTTTTGGGCGGCCAAACATTCCTGCTCCGTTGGAATTAATTGTCGGCGGACGGGTGATGCCGATCGCGTGTTGGCCTAAGCCTAATGATCTGCCCAGCCCCATTGGCCAGGTGCTTGACAAAGGCTCGATCCCGCGCCTCGGAGAAAAGCCTGATCGAGGCGCCAAATTTGTAGTCCAGACCGACCGCCCCCTCCATTGGCAATATGCCGGCGATGTATGGATCACAGGCCTGTTTGCAAATGGCTACGCCGACGCCACGCTTCAAATCGCGTCCATCACACGGAACGGCAAGAATATTGTTTTCACCACTGTGCAACCGCATATCTATGGCTTTCAATCCGGAAAGGCGTGGAACAACTGGCGCGCGCTCAACGTACTTGAAGAGATTAGCCGGCCGGGTGAATGGGCCATTGATCACGAGGCGAGCAAGCTTTATTTTTTGCCTCCACCGGATTATGTGGCGGGCCAGACCGAAGTGATGCTTTCCACCCTCGACTCGCCGGTTTTGGCGCTGACAAATGCGTCGTACGTGCATTTTGAAAACCTGCGCATCGAAAGTTCCCGCGGAGACGGTGTGTCCGTTCGGGGCGGAAACGCAGTGGTCTTCTCTGGATGCAAATTCCGCAACCTTGGCATGGCGGCTGTGACCTTTGACTCGACTGGCCGGAATCACGATCTGGAAAATTGTGTTATTAGTGACACCGGTGCGGGCGGGGTCGTGCTGGATGGCGGCAATCGCAAGACGCTCACCCTAGGCAACAATACGGTGACCAACTGCGAAATTCATCGGTTCAACCGCTGGAGCCGTACCTATTGCCCGGCGGTCAGTTTGGCCGGGGTCGGCAACCGTGTCACCCATTGCCTGATCTACGACGCGCCGGGCTGCGCTATTTTGTTGCACGGCAACAACCACATCATTGAATACAACGATATCCATGACGTCATGGAGGAAGGAGATGACATGGGTGCCTTGTACATGGGACGAAACCCGACGGAGTTTGGCAATATCATCCGTGATAATTTTTTCCACAACATTGGTTTCGGACAAACAGACAGGACCTTTGGAATTTATCTGGACGACTGTTCGTGCGGCACTGAAATTTACGGCAATCTTCTGGTGCGGGCGGGCCGGCGGGCCGCTTTCCTGATCGGCGGCGGGAAATATCACAAGATCCACGACAATATCATCATGGACAGCATGCTGGCGTTTCAGATAGATAACCGGGGACAGACATGGGCTAAGACCACGGCTTGGTTTCCTAAATCTTTTCACGCGGACTGGGACGAAATGAAAGCAGGCCAGCCGCCATTCAGCACCACCTATCCGGAACTTGCGAAGTATTGGCAGGACAATCCAGAGATCCCTGCCAATTCCATCGAACGAAACCTGGTTGTCAACTGCCGACAATTTACCAACGGCAAGCCCGAGTGGGGCGGGTTTACAAATAATTGGGAAACAACAACCGATCCAGGTTTTGTTAACGCCGTCAAAGGCGACTACCGCCTAAAACCCGACGCCGAGGCATTTGAAAAAATCTCAGGATTCAAACCAATCCCCATTGGCAAACCCGGCATTCAAAAAAGGACATCGGGCTTATGAACAAAACCCTATCATTATGCCCTCCACGGCCGTGCCATCTATGACAGCCGGTCATTTCAAACTCCATGCCTTGCCTCGATCAATATGTATTTTGGCAATAGCGATCTTAACTTTAACCAGAGCGGTATGCGCTGCTGATCGAATTGGCCCTGATATCCACCCTGCTGCCAGGGCAAATGGCGAGTTGGAGACAACGCTGGGCAATTCCGTCATCTCTGCGACTCGGGGAATCATAGAACGTCTGCTACCGGGTTATGAGAATAAGATCGCTTGTGAAATGATACCGTCGGACAACGGCCACGATGTGTTCGAAATTGAAACCCGAGACAACCGCCTGGTGCTGCGTGGCAACAATGGTGTCAGCATGGCTTCCGCGCTCAATTGGTATCTCAAGTACTACTGCCACTGTCAGGTTTCATGGTGCGGAGACCAACTCAACCTGCCTCATCCGCTGCCGGCTGTGAATGACAAGGTTCGCAAAGTTTCGCCTTACAAATTCCGTTACGCCTTTAACTACTGCACCTTTGGCTACGCGATGGCGTTCTGGGATTGGGAACGATGGGAACGAGAGATTGACTTCATGGCACTCAATGGCATCAATTCGCCACTGGCTGCCAACGGTGCGGAGGTCGTCTATCGCAACGTCTATCATGATTTCGGCATCGACCGCAAGGACATTAACGCCTTCATCGCCGGGCCACCCTATCTGCCGTGGTTTTTGATGGGCAACCTCGATGGTTTTGGCGGGCCGAACTCGCCAGCTTGGTATGACCGGCAGGAAGCCTTGCAGAAGAAGATTCTTGCCCGTGAGCGCGAACTAGGCATGACACCGGTGCTGCCTGCCTTTGGCGGCCACGTTCCAAAGGCGCTACATAAAGAATTTCCGCGGGCAAAAATGACCCAAATCAAGTCATGGAGCGGTTTTTCAGGAACATGGATGCTCGATCCCAGCGATCCTTTGTTCCGCGACATTGGCACCCGCATGGTCCGCGAAACCATCCGACTATATGGCACCGACCACCTCTATTCCGCCGACACTTTCAATGAAATGACGCCGCCCAGTAACGATACTGTCTATTTAACCAGCGTTTCGCAACAGGTCTATCAGGGAATGGCCGATGCCGACCCGAAGGCAGTGTGGTTCATGCAGGGCTGGTTGTTCCTGTTCGACAAATTCTGGACCCAACCACGCATCGAAGCACTGCTCAACGGGGTGCCTGATGACCGGATGGTCATCCTGGATATGTGTTCCGACTTTCAGCCGATGTGGAATGCCACCTATGCTTATGCCGGCAAACCGTGGCTCTGGTGTATCATCCATAACTGGGGTGGCAAACAGGGCATGTATGGCCGCCTGGAGCCGGTGGGCATGGAACTTCCGATCTTGTTAGATAACCCGGCCGCAGGCCGCCTATCAGGCATCGGCACACTCAACGAAGGCAACGATGTCAACCCGCTGGTTTTCGATCAGTTTTATGAAATGGCATGGCGCAACAAACCGTTGGATGTTGCACAATGGGTGCGCCAATTCGCGTGGCGCCGATATGGAAAGGACAATCCCAGCGCATGCAAGGCATGGGAAATTCTCGCTACCACGCTCTACGAATGCAAAGACTCGCGTCACGGTCCGCAGGGAAGCTTCTTCGCCATGCCCCCCTCGCTGTCAGAACAGGGTGGCGGATTTGCGCGGGCTTCCATTTTTTATGACACCGGGCGCGTCCGCGAAGCATTCCGGCTGTTGCTCGCAGCGGCGAATGACCTCGGTAATCAAGATACTTATCGTTTCGACCTTGTTGATCTTGGCAGGCAGGTCATGTCAGACCTTTCCCAACAGCAACTGCAACCGGAACTCCGTGCCGCCTTCGAGGCCAGGGATGCCGCTCGCTTTGATCAGGCTGCGGTTGCATGGAGGGAGGCAATGACGGATACCGACCGTCTACTACGCACTCACCGGCTGTTCCAGTTTGGCCACTATCTGGAATTTCCTCTCAAGGCTGCTTCCAACGCCACCGACGACGCCCGCTACGAGGCTAATGCCAAGCGGCTCATCACTTTGTGGGGTCAACGTGACAGTGAATTGTTTGGCTACGCTCAACGCCAATACGGCGGCCTGATGGGCGATTATAATCGGGGTGAATGGCAACTATTTCTGGATTATTGCTCCAAGGTGCTGCACGAAGGCGGCAAGTTCGACGCCGCAACCGCCGACCAAATGGTGCGCCAATACACCGAGTCATGGATCAATCGCCGCGACAGTTATCCGGCCGTCGCCCAAGGCGATGCCATTGCTGAAGCCCGGATGATTATGGAGAAATACGCCCGAACCGCAAAGCCTGCAGTCGAACTGCAAGCCCCGCTAAAAATCAACGACCACGAATAGAGCGCTCATGCTCCTGGTTGTTATAATTTTCTTTTGCCACCGGATGAGTCGCATCAGAATTCAGTTGCAGCCGGTTTAATGAGTCGTTTCGATCCTGTTTTCAAATTAAGTCATTGTCCTAATTTGGCAGTCGGCCCGTCGAAGGAAAAAGGCGGTTCCGTTCGGCTTTTCAGATTACCGATGGGGCGCTGACGGCGAAAGTAACTGGGGCGAATGCCCGTGGCCCGATGAAACGCCTGGGAGAAATGCACAATCCCAGTGAAACCGGACTGCACGGCTACTTCGTGAGCCTTCAATTGAGTTTCGACCAGCAGTTTTTTTGCGCAGTTAATGCGAACTGTGAGGATCTCCTGCGCCGGACTGCGGCCAAGGTATTTGAAAAATAGTCGATCCACACTGCTTCGCGAGAGGCCGGCAGCGGCGGCCACGTCCGGCGTGCCGATGTTCTCGTGGAAATGTTCCCAAATGAAGCGCACCCCGCGTGCAACATTGACGTCAGGCACTGCCAAAATATTTGTGCTCATGCGTGTAACCACACCTCTGGGTGGAATCAGGATCGGTTCGCGCGGGGCAGGCTTGCCTTCCATCAACCGATCCAACAATTTGGCGCCTTCGTAGCCGACCCGTTCGAGATCGTCATCAACGCTGGACAGTGGCACTGGGGCATAATCACAAATGAGCGGGTCGTTATGGCATCCCAGTACGGCCACTTCCTCCGGCACGTGCAACTTGGCCTCTTCACACGCCCTCATCACCCGCAAGGCCAGTCCGTCCGAGGAAACCGCCACGCCCATCGGTTTAGGCAGTTGCCGCAGGGTTTGCATCAGCCACCGATGCGCCGTGAGATGATCGCGAAGCGCACGCGAAGGCAAGCGGGAAAAACGCTTGTAATATTCCAGCTCGTAAAATTTGCCGTCACCGGCCTCCACCGTTTGTCGGAATGCCGGAAGCCGTTCCTGCTCCATCCAGTAATTGCCAGCGTTGAGCAGAGCGATGTGCTTGAATCCACGTTCCAGAAAATGTCCGGCGGCTAAACGGCCAATCTGGACGTTGTCATACAAAACTCTTGGGCGGTTTTTGCCCGCTACCCGGTACTCCCTCGGCATCGAGTCAGCAATCCATCCCTTGGAAAAATCAACCAACGGCGTGTTTGGAAAATGCCGTTGCGCTGCCGCGTCTTTCGGGTTGGTGATCAAGGCAAGAATGCCGTCTCCGCGCCACCAGACCGGCACCAGACCAGCAGTTACAAATGAGTCATCCAACATCCAGTCGGCCTCGCGCGCATAACGGGCGATGCCGCTGCGCAAGGCATGACCATGCAATCCCAGCAGCAACAGCACGTCGCGCCGCACATGGTTCAGTGCTCTCTTCTGCGGGATTGTCGTTTTGTTGTCAGGTCTCATCGAATTGCCAGCTTAATTAAAAACAGACTAAAAAGGGATGAGTAAAAAGACAAACAAAAATACCAAAAAGCATAACGACACCGCGAAACGAACGGCCTATGATTTATAAAACTCAAATTAAAAAACGAACTCGGATGTTTCAATGAGAAGACAAAAATCAAAGCACGTTGTTGTGAAAGCAACGCCGAGCCTGGTTCCAAACCAGGAAATTAAAAAGGCGGGTTTTACCCTGATCGAACTGCTGGTGGTTATTGCCATCATTGC
>DASXFM010000446.1:0-14143 GCA_036489615.1 Verrucomicrobiia bacterium
TCAATGATGGATCTATCACAGGGCCATCGTCCCAAACGTGAACATCAAACCACACTGGCTCATGGTTTTGATTGGCCAACTGCAAAATCTGTTGCTGCGCGGCCAGGGTCGTGATCCCGGCGGCAGCTCCGCTGAAGCTGAAGGGATTGGTGATGATTTGATTATAAGCAAAATCACCCACGACCAGGGTGATGTTCGTATCTACGGCCCAAATGGCCTGGGCGATGGCCTGAAACTTTTGATAGTAGGTTTCGTTTACCGCCTCTTCATTCCCTAATTCCATATACTTGAGATTATAGGGTTGCGGATGGCCATCGGCGGCGCGTTGCGCTCCCCATTGGGATGTCGCGGGGCTAGTGGCGTATTGAACAAAATCCGCCATGTCCTGCGGGGCTTCGTTGATGTTGAAATCCGGGACGCCGAGGAAACCGGCGGCTTCACAGAAGTTTAGAAAATCCGGGATGCCCCAGCCGTCGGAGGAATAAGGATACCAGGTGCCGTTGTAGGGCGGACGCAAATCGCGCGGCCCGATCATGTTAGTCCAGCGATAGCCGGCGGCATTGACCATGGAACCGCCATAACGCAGCACAGTGACTCCCTGATTGATTAAGCCCTCGGCAACGTCTTTGCGCACGGGCAAACCGGCGAACCTTCCCCATGAGCCAGGTTCTAAAAAGGAATACCCCACCGTGACCGATCCCGGTTGCTTCAGCAGGATGGCAAACTGGCCGTTCGTCCCATTGGCAAACGGCGTTAAGTTAAAACTGAGGTGCTCCCAATTATTGCTGATCACTATCAGGTTAGTTTGGGCATAGACGACGGAACCGTTGGTATTTTCCAAAGAGAGGGTGATAGCCACGGGAGCATCCGCTCTGACATCCAAACATCCGTCGTATTCGTTCCCCGCGACGAAATTCATACCCCAATGATTCAGGCTTTGGTTCGCTATGCCAATTTCACCGGTCCCGCCGGTAAAAGTAATCTGCTGGCTCTGTGTGCCTACAAATACATTACTCGTCTCAAGGGAAAATTGGCCCGTCACAGTTCCCGCGGTCACCGGCGTCCACATCCCACTGATCGCGCCGCCGACGTTGCTGGAAGCATATGTAAATAAAATATTCGTCCCATTTATTTGAAAATGTTGAAACTGCACATTCTGCTGATAATTCCTCAACCCCACCTGTCCACTGGTAAGCGGAGATTGCGTGTCAGTGTACTGAATCACGCTGCTGCCATTGACGAGCACCGTAATGGAGGCATTGGTGTATTGGACTTCCAGGTCAATCCACTGGCCGGTGGGGATGGTAAACGGTACCTGGCTGATGGGTTCCCAATCCTGCCGATGCCGGCCCAAAACCACATAGTTGCCAGAGGCAGATAGCGATACTTCATATCCAGTGAAGGTGTCTGCGCCAACGCCCGGCTGGCTTACCTGGAAGATGAAGCCCGCATCCACGCCGTTATCGTCAGGAAATTGAATTTGGACTTTGAGGTCGCCGCTGGAGGAATTGAAATTGGTATTGATCAATTTGGGCCCCGGACTGCTCGCCGAAGACAAAACCCCGTTACTCACTGACCAGGTACCACTGTATTCAGTGAAGCCGAGCAACGGCGTGGTCGCCGCGCCCGGTTCCTGGAAGCTTTCCCCAAAGATCATTTGACTGTAGATCCCGCCGTAGACTTCGTGGTTCACGTCTTCGAGACACGCGCCGGTGAGATAGGGTGAAACCGGATGGAGCACCTGAGCGGCGTTCACATCAATTTGCGCCGTCTGAGCAGAGGCGCTGGCGCTGGAAGCAATGAGTGCGCTTGCGAGGGCAAGCAGCAGGGGCGGGCAAAGTATTCTTTTCACTGGCGCAGCCATTTTTTCCAGTTTTGTTCAAATTCATCGACGTTGGTTTGCGTCACTTCGATGAGCGGCGAGTATTCAATAGCCGCCGGATCTTTTTGTTGGATGACTTTTTCGGACAACAACTCGACCGATTGCCAACCCCATTGATAGGTCTGTTGGGCGAACAGTTCCTGCACCACGCCTTTCCGGACATAAGGCAGTTCCGCCGGCAGCGCATCCATGGCCACAATTTTGATTTTTCCCGGCTCCCAATTGAGCAGCGCATCGGTGAAAAGAGCCCATGAACCTACCATAGCCCAGCCATCGATGTCCGGATGAGCGGTCTGGACTTCCTGCATCCGGGCGGCGGCATCCTGGGGCACTTCCTTGCTGTAGAAGACGCCTTGGATAGTAATGTTGGGATAATTAGTCGCTTCGTCAGTCGCACCGCGAACTCGGTTTTGGATATTCAGAGAATTCTGATTGCCGCCGGGAATGGCAATGACATGGCGGCCGGGGCCGAGCACCTTGGCCAATTCTTTCATGATGGTATGGCCGCAGGCATTGTCATCGGTTCCGTAATAACAAAAGCGCTTGCTGTCCGGCGCGTCGCTATCAAAACACATCACGGGCACGCTTGCCTCCACCGCGCGATTAATCGCCGGTTGCAATGTGGGCGCTTCCGTACAACTGACGCTGATGCCATTGACTCCTTGCAAAGTGAGTTGGTCCAGATATTGAACCTGGACCTGGGCGTCTTCCTCATTGGGGGTGCGCCAGAGAATGTTTATCTTCACACCCAACTTTTTACCGATGGCGTCAGCCGCATCTTCAGCGCCCACGCGCGCAGCTTCAAAAACAGGGTTGTCCTGGCTCTTGGCCACCAGCGCAAAACTATATTCAGATTGAGAGGGTTGAGCATTGGTTCCCGAATCCGTTGCGGCAGCGCTATTTTTATTCTGGTTGCAACCGGTAAATAGAATTGTTACGAGAGTGGCGACTATGAGAATTTGATTGGTCTTCATTAGGGTGCTGTTTCTAAGGCTCATGAGGAAATTGTTGAGTTTGCTGATGGAGCGGCGCGGGTCATGCGTCTTTCCCGCAAGAGTGAGTTAAGGCGATCCCAAAAGACGGCGAGGATGATGACGGAGCCGATGATGATCTGGCTGTAGTTTTGGTCAATGTTGAGAATGATGATGCCATTGCCGATCATTTGGATGATGAGCGCGCCGAGCAGGGCGCCGAGGGCGGTTCCGCGCCCGCCGACGAGACTGGCTCCCCCGACGACCGCAGCAGCAATGACTTCCAACTCATATCCCGCGCCCGCCCCGGAAGACGCCGAGCCATAAAAACCCAGCATGATGACGGACGCGATACCAGCGGTCATGCCGCTGAACGCGTAAACTTTTAATTTTAATTTGCCGACGGGAAGGCCGCTGAATAAAGCCGCTTGTTCATTGCCGCCGATGGCGAACAGGTACCGTCCATTAACGGTGTGCTTGAGATACCAGCCTGCAAAGATGGTGACGCAAATCATGATGATCAACGGCACCGGGTGAATGACGTGCCTGCCCCACAAAAATTGATACCGAATCAGTCCGTCGGTAAAAGACGGCGGAAAATTGGTGTAAGCCTGGGCCTTCGTCATCACAAAGGCGACGCCGCGATAAATCGCCATCGTTCCCAAAGTGATCACGAAGGGATGAATGCGAAGGCAGACGATGCCCGCGCCATTGAGAAGTCCACACAACGTTCCTACCGAAAGGCATAAAGCAACCGTGGCTGGGATAATTAAAAGAGTGGAATGGCCACTGCCAGCGCCGGCCGGCCCAAAATGACTCAGAAACATAGCACCGCAAACCGCCGACAGGCAGTAAATCGCTCCAACGGAAAGGTCAATTCCCCCCGTGATGATGACGAAGGCTTCACCAATTGCCATAATGGCAAAGAACGAGGCGTTGTTCGCCAACATGCTGAGATTGTCCGCCCGGAGGAATTTATTGACAGATTGAGTGGCGCCGGTATGGGGTTCCCGAATTTCCAGGGAGCCGCCGAAGATGGTCAACGCCAATCCCAACGCGAGCATGACTCCCAACAAACCAGTTTCTTTGAGTCGGAGGAATTTCGACCACAGGCCAGCAGGAAGCGCGGGTCTTTCCTTCGGGAGAATGGGCCGCGTCATTTGAGTGATATCCATCAGTTACGCTCCAGAGATGATTGAGCAGCAGCAGCTTGGGGGCGGACGAGCCCACCCATCAATTGCATCACTCGCTCCTGATCGGCTTCTGTGCGAGAGAGTTCCGCCACCATCGAGCCATTGCGCATGATCAGCACGCGAGTGCTTAGATTTAGCACTTCCTCCAGCTCGGACGAAATCATCAAAATGGCATGGCCCGCTGCCGCCAATTCTCCGATGAGACGATGAATCCCGGCTTTGGCGCCGATATCCACGCCACGAGTCGGCTCATCCAAGATGAGAATCCGGCACTGGCACGCGAGCCATTTAGCAAGGACTACTTTTTGCTGGTTGCCACCGGAAAGCATCCGGACCGGCATTTCGGGAGTTCCTTTTATCCCCAGCTTTTCAAAAAATTCTGCAATCACGCTTTGTTCCCGGCGAGCACGAATAACGCCGCGACAGCTAAGATGTTTCAAAGAAGAAAGCGTAACGTTGTGGCCCGATTCCATTCCCAGAACCAGTCCCTGTGCTTTACGATCTTCACTGACAAAGCCAAGGCCCAGCGCCATGGCATCGGCAGGACGGCGAATCTGTGCCTCGCGGCCGTCCACGTATATTTTACCGCACGCATGGGCATCCAGGCCAAATATCCCCATGGCGACTTCGCTCCGGCCAGCGCCGACGAGACCGGCGATTCCCAGCACCTCCCCTGCCCTCACTGAGAAGTGAACATCCCGGAATTTTCCCGGGGAACAAAAATTCTCCACGCGCAACCGGGTCGGGCCGGGCGCTTTATCCACATGCCCGGGGAATATTTTTCGCCATTCACGGCCAATCATCAGGCGCACCAATTCGTCCTCGTTGGTTTCTGCCAGCGGCATGGTGGTGACGTGACGTCCATCACGCATGATGGTTACGGTATCGCACAACCGGAAGACTTCATCCATGCGATGAGAAACATAGAGGATGGTCACGCCGCGATGGCAAAGTTGTTTGATCAAGACTTCCAACCGTTGCGACTCAGCGGCGGAAAGTGAACTGGTGGGCTCATCCATCACCAGGATACGCGCCCCGATATCTAGAGCGGAGGCGATTTGTACGAGTTGGATTTGCCCCGTGCTTAGTCGACCCAGTTCTTGGGAAACATCCAACCAGATGCCTATCTCCGCCAAACGCGCTTCCGCCCGCCGGTACAAAGCCCGCCAATCCAGCCGTCCGGCGCGGTGAGGCAAATGGGAGAGGCAGATATTTTCCGCGACGCTGAGGTTCGGACAAAACGACAGTTCCTGGTGAACAATGCCCACACCGGCAGATTGCGCTTCGAGTGGAGAGTGAAATCGCTGCGAGGCTCCAACAATTTCAAAGTGGCCTGCGTCCGGTTGGTGAATTCCGGCCAGAATTTTACCCAGCGTGCTTTTGCCCGCTCCGTTCTCCCCCATCAATCCGTGGCAACTGCCGGGCTTAACGTCAAAACTCACTCCGTCCAGAGCGACGGTTCCGGGAAATCGTTTACCAATGCCGCGAAAGCTGACAGTGGGAATGTAAGTTTCGGCGTTCAAGCAGGCTAATTTGAGAGGCGATCCTTAAGGGTTCGGCGGAGAGACCGGCAGTTTAGGCTGTTCGGCGCGTTCAAACGAATCAATCGGCAAGGCAATCCGCTTGCCGGTCGAATACGATTCGATGGCGGCCAAGGCTAGTTGCAAAGCACGGCGACCGGCCCGCGCATGAACAGGCGGTTGTTTCCCTGCCTTGAACGCTTCCAACACCGCGTCCATGTGCAGGTCGAAGGTTTGATAAAAGCCGCGGTCCCGGTCATTGAAATAGCCCGACTGCCAAACCTCGGCGATTTCGGACCCGGCGGCGTTGAACGTATAACGTCGCACGGTATCCTCGATGACAATCCGGCCTTTCGTTCCGTTGATTTCGACCCGGTGCGTGTCCGGATAGGCGTAGGAAGAATCATAAGACCCAACGAGGCTTCCCACAGCGCCGTTGGCGAAGTGCAGCGCCAGCGAAAGAGTGCGATAAGTTCCCTTGTGCGTTTTATCGGTCATTTGCGCCATGACTGAATCAATCGGACCACATAGGAATTCCAGCATGTCAAAGGCATGGCATTGAGTCTCAATCAGATTATTAAAGGGGTGGCTGGTGCCGCCTTCTCCGCCGAAGCGCCAGGTGGCAAAGGTCAAATCTCCTAACCGGCCTTCCTGAATGGCATGATGCGTCAAGGTCACGGGCCGGGCGTAATGATGATTGAAGTTGATCCCGAAAAATAATTTCCGGTCCGCCGCTTCCTGCAACAGTTGATCCGCTTCTTTCAAATCGAAGACAAACGGTTTTTCAACGAAGAGCGGAAAACCCGCGCGAATTACTTCCAACGTAGGTTCGAAATGTCCCTCGTTAGGAAGCGAGAGAAAAACCAGATCAGGTTTTTCCTTCTCCAGCATCTCCGCAATGCCGGTGTAAGCCCGTACGCCAAACTGAGCGGCACGACCTTTGGTTTTTTCCGGCGTACGACCGGCAATGGCCCGGAAGTCCACATCCGGGCGTTTGGCCAAGATGCGGGCATGCTCGAGGCCCCAGCCTCCTGCGCCAACCAGCGCAGCCTTTACTTTGGTTGCGGCGCTCATTGTTCGATGATGACTTTGCCGGTTTCGCCCGCGAAAAAAAGATCGAAGGCTTTCTGGATCTCGTCTACACCAAAGCGATGGGTGATAATCTCGTTGAGGTAAGAACGATGCTGTTTGAGCCGGCGCAGATTGTCCGGCAATTCATCGAAACGAAAATATTCACTGCCCACGACACTCCGCTCGGGCGCAATGATGTCCGGCGAAATTTTCATGGCGATGCCTTCGCCGTGGCCGACACAGATCAGGGAGCCGCGTTGGGCCAGCGCGCTGAGGCCATCCTGACGCGCCGCCTGCTTGCCGCTGGTATCCACGGCCATGTCCACCCGCTCCAGTCCGTGGCGCTTCAGCCCGGCGCTCAAGGGAGCTTTTGAAACATCGATCGGCAATCCGCCGAGTTGTTCCGCCAGTTTCAGGCGATAGGGAACAATGTCCGTGATCAGGACTTTCACCTGTTTGCCCAAAATAATTTTAGCCATCGCCAGCACCCCCAGCCCAATCGGTCCCGCTCCCAGGACGATGAGTGATTCAATGTCCGGGCGCATCAGTTGACAACGCTCAATGGAATGGCCTCCCGTTCCCATGATATCAAGCAACAACGTCGCTTCCGTGGCCGAAAACTCATCCGGCACGGGAAAGAAAATATTCTCGTGGACTAGCTCATATTGACCGTAGCCGCCATCACGGTTGAATCCCATGTCGCCGCGTTTTTGCAGGCATTGGTTGGTGAAACCCAATTGGCAGGAGCGGCATTGGCCGCAAAAATCCATTAAGAAAACGACCCCGGGAGTTCCGACCGGAATCCGCGTATTTGGCCCGACGGCGATAACAGTACCCGCCGCCTCATGACCGGGAGTAGTGGAAGTTCCATCGAAAAATTGAGGCTTTTCAGAGCCGCAAAGCGCGTTCGCATGGACTTGAAGCAGGAGCTGGCCCGGGCCCGGTTGAGGCACCGCCTTCTCGCCAAATTTAATTTGTTTGTTCCCCGCAAATACAGGGGTCCGATAATTCGATGGTATAGATTTTGTCATTTAAAAATTCGCTCAATTCAAACCAAGTTGCCTCGATAAAATAAAAAAAAGGCTGCCGGAGTTATTTCTCCGACAACCTCATACTCCATAACACCCCACCAAAATTGGTTTTCATCATGGCCAAAATAGTTCTCCGATACATTAGTATTAAAGGTGCGCGGTGGTGTGGCTGATCATCCATTGGATATCAGCGTCCACGGGAAAAGTGCCGGAATAAGTTCCATGCATGACTTGCGTCACGGGCGGACTGGAGGTGCCCTCCACCCAGTGATGCAACTCCGAATGGCCATCCGCAAAAGTGAGCGAATTCCCACGGTCATGGTAGCTGCCCGGCAAATCACGTCCCCAACTGATCGTCGTCTGGGGATCTACCACCAGCCAGCCGTCATTGATGCTGTCAGGAAATTCATCCGTAAATACCCAAAGCTCAGTCGGTCGTGGGGCTAAAATTTGAGATAGCTTGGTGTAATAACGGTATTGCGCGGCATATGCACCCGTTTGGTTGGCACTCGCCCCTCCGGTGATAAATGCGTTCATGGAATTACTGCGCAGGCGGGGTAACTTGCTGGTACCTTCGGTGCACGTGAATTTATCCGCGGGACATTTATAAATGCCCAGGCTTTGAGTGTAAGAGCCTAAGAGTCCCTGATAAATCATGCTTTGGTTGGTATTCTGGGTATTGTTCACGGTGAAGTCCTGCCAGCCCAAAACCCAATTTGGAGTCGTCCAGCCGGCAGCTCCTTCAGCATTGAGAACGCAGGTGTCCTGGTTCTCATTGGCATACATAATCCAGGCGATACCCAACTGCCGATGATCGTTCAGGCATTGAACGCCCTGGGCGCGAACTTGCGCGTGGGCTAATACGGGCAGCAGAATCGCAGCGAGAATGGCAATGATCGCAATGACCACCAGTAACTCAATCAAGGTAAAACCAGTGGGAACGATTCTCCCCAATTGATGATCGACTTCTGAAAAGGTTGCGCTTCTCAACGTTTCTCTAGAACAATTGTCCCGAAGGGTGGTTGGATGCATACACGCAGTTTCCCTCAACCCTTAAATTCAATCCATGAGTTTGGGCGGCTGCTTTTTTGAGAATCTTTGCGCATGGAAAAAACCGTGCAAAATTCGCATTTTTGCCCAATAAATAAAGCTTAATTGAATTTGCAAGTAAGATTGCGACGCATTTTTAGAATCATCTTTTAAGACTTGTTGCGCCTTAGTGTGAAGAAAAAAACGGCCGGGATTTTATATCCCGGCCGTTTGCACCACCTAATTCCGCCCGGCCATATTCGGGCGAAAATTCTATGGACTAACCAGCAGCCTAAAGAACTGAGTCTGATTTGTCGCAGGCACGGTATACCCGGGCGTAGCGGCGGCATTCGTTGTCCAGGGACCCCGCAGGTTGGTGGCCTGCAAGAGCGTGCCCGTCTGCCAATTCAAAATGACGTTTGAAGCAGAATGCGTGATAGTCAGGGTTTGCGGGCCCAGCACCATGACGCCATTATAGATCCCTTGAACCTGGGCGCCGGTTAGCGCGCGGCTGAAGATGGAGACATCAGCAATGTCGGCTGGCAGGAAGCGGCTGGGATAATCCGGCGCACCGCCAATCCACACATCCAGATTATTTCCCGCGAGATTGGTGATAATCGTATTGTTTGCCACCAGTGCCCCGTCCACATAAAGGGCTCCGTTATTGTTCTGGTTGGGAGTTCCTGAATAAGTGTACGCCACCATATGCCAATTGCCGTCATCGATACCGGGAAAAGCAATCGGATCCGTGGCATCTGCCTGGGCAGCGCCATCGTTACCGCCGGGCTGGCCACTGGGATTGATGGATGTCCGCCACGAGGTATCGCCATGCCCGACCAATCCATCAAAGGTTGGGGCGGAAATAAGGTCTGCCCACGCCACCACCGTCATGGGACCAGTGAGATTGAACGGACCTTCCGGAATATCGACGTGGCCGGAAGTCCCATCAAATGCGGCTGCCGTTGAACCGCTAAAGAAGACATTGGCCGGTCCCGGTTGACCTAATGCGTAAGTGCCTTGATACGTTCCATTATAGCCGCCAATGATATCAAAAGCAGTGGGGCCACTGCTCTCATTCAACGGCCAATAGGCAATTGGCCCAAGCGATTCCATCGCCTGTTGATAAGTGTTCGGCGCCACGATCGTCAAATTCATGACGGAGCTGGTAACGGCGCCGTAGATGTTGCTTACGACGCAGAAATAGAAGCCCGCGTTGCCTGATTGCAGATTGGGTACGGTCAAGGCCGGAGAAGAGGAGACGCTGATCGGATTTGCTCCTCCATTGGCATACCAGTAATAGGTAAAGGGAGTGCTGCCAATGCTGGTCACTGAAGCATTCAGCGTTGCCCCGGTTAACAGCATTTCCACAGGCACGGGCTGCTGCGTGATGACCGGCTGGCTGGATGAAACGGTTATGACCGCGCTCGTGGCGGACAGTCCCACACTCAAGTTGGCAATGATCGCTGCCGTACCGGGAGCGATCGCGGTAAGAACACCGTTGGAATTGACCGTGACCACTCCGGTATTACTGCTGACCCAATTAGTGGCGAAACCATTAAGCGAAACACCCGAGATCTGCGGGAAAGTCCCGGAAGCCGTGGCCTGTTCCGTTTGACCTGGAACAAGGCTGGGGTTCAGCGAAACCGTCAGTGAAGTGGGATTCGCATTCGTGATGACCACCCCCGGGCCTGCCGTCATGCTCACGATTTCATACAGCGGCGTCACCGCACCGTTCCAGATGCGCATTTCGTCGACCGTGCCATTGAAGGTTGGGTCGTTCCACTGATCGAGGCCGATGAAGTTATTGTAGGTGAAGCCTAAATCTGCCGGGGTGAAGTCCACATTGGTGGCTATTCCCACCTGCATGCCGTTGAGATAGAGCCGCACGGTATGGTCCCACACTTCAAATGTCACATCGGCATATTCTTCTGTTGCGGAGGGAATGGGCGTCGGATCAAAGGCATCTATATTGGTATTGTTATGGTTGAATTCAGTCCAAAAGCCGCCGTTGATTCCGTTGGCGTTGCCGGCCACCGGGATGAGGTCGATGTAATTATGTTGAACGAAGTTGTTGTTAGTGCCGCCGGTGCCGCCGCCAAACGACCAGGTGCGTGCCCAGGTCGTCGCTGAGCCTCCGTTATCGGTGAACCACGTTTCGATCGATATGGAATTGCTGCACGTGGTAAGGATGCCGTTGGGAAATTGTGCATAGTTCCCGCCGCCGCCGGGCAGGGTCAATACCCCGCCCCCAAGGGAGGTGCCGCCAGAAAGCGTGATATTTGATCCAGCGACGGAATCAAAGGCTGTCGTGCCGCCGGATTCGTTAAAGGACCATTCGTGCTGAAGGATTGGGGAAACGACTGTCAGGATCGCGGAGACATTGGTGGCCCCGGCAATGTTGGAAATATGCACGGCATAAGTTCCCGCTTCCGTGGTCGCAAGATTGGTGAGCACCAGCGTGGCGTTCGTCGCGCCTGTGATCGGCGTGCTCCCGAAGCTCCATTGATAACTCAATCCTCCACCAACCACCTGCACGTTAAACACAAAGTTATCGCCGATGACAGCGGTTTGATTGGTAATGTTCTGGGTAATCGTTGGGGCGGTCGTGGCCACACTGATGGAGGAACTGGTCGCGGTAACGCCGCCAACGGTGGCGCTTACTGTGGCGGTGCCCCCGCTCACTCCCGTGATCAAACCGCTGGAGTTGACCGTGAGAATGCCCGGGTTGCTGCTGGTCCAATTCGTCGCTACGGTCGTGACGTCTATTGTGCCGGAAGCCTGGATAAAGGTGCCGGTGACGGTGGCTTGTTCCGACTGCGATCCCAGTAAGTTCGCGCCCGCCGAAACGGTTAGCGTCTGGGGAGCGGTGTTGGTGACCACGACATTTGGGCCGGCATTTGCGCTCACCAGCATATAGAGCGGTGACTGCGCGCCATCCCAGATGCGCATTTCGTCGAAGGAGCCATTGAAGACCGAGTCGTTCCATTGGTCCAGGCCAAGCCAATTATTATACGTGTAGCCTAAACTTGCCGGGCTGATGGCGATGCCCGTGCCGACGGCGATGGAAACCCCATTGGAATACATCGTGCAGGTTTGTTGTTGCGCGCTGTAAGTGATGGTGATGTATTTTTCCACGCCCGTTTGCAGCGGTATGCCGTTCTGGCTGACCAGGTCCTTGGTTTGATTTAGCCCTTGAACATCAGAATGGAATTCAGCCCACAGGCCACCCCCGCCACCAGCCGAGGGAATCAAATCAAGATAGTTGTTTTGTATAAAATTGCCCCCCGGCGCTACGTTGGGTCCTCCGAAAGACCACGCCCGCGACCAGGTTTGCCCGGCATTATCGGTCAGCCAGGTCTCTATGGTGATCGAATAATTTGACGAGACGATCCCGTTGGGAAATTGCGCGTAATTGCCTGAACCTCCCGGCAACGTCAGAACGCCGCCACCTAAACTGCTGGAGCCCAGCAAGGTGATATTGGCGCCCGCCACCGAGTCAGTGGCCGTGGTACCGCCGCTTTCATTAAACGACCAGCGGTGCTGAAGCATTTGGGGAATGACCGTGATGGTGGAACTGGTGGCGGGCATGCCGCCAACTGTCGCGGTAACCGTCGCTGTGCCCGAGCCCACACCCGTGATCATGCCGTTGCTATCGACGGTTAGTACGTTGGGATTACTGCTAATCCAATTAGTGGCATCAGCGGTTGCGAGCAGGCTGCTCCCTCCGGTTTGCGCCAGCGTCACAGTAAAGGTAGCGGGATGGTTGGCACCCACGGCTAATACCGCCGGACCAGTCAAACTCACTGATGTCGGAGCCAGGTTATTGATAACAACCCCCGGCCCGGCCACCGCGCTGGCCGAGATATAACGTTGCGATACCGCCCCGCTCCAGATGCGCATCTCGTCATAAGCGCCGTGGAAAGGAGCATCATTGTATTGGTCAAGACCGATAAAATTATTGTAGGTGAAGCCAAGGTCGGATGGTTTGAAACTCACGCCCGCCGTGCTCACCAGGACGCCGTTAAGATAGACCCGAGCGGTTTGATGCGGCACGTCAAGAACCACCGTGGCGTATTCTTCTGTGCCCTGAGGAAGAGGTCCAAACTGTACGGCATCCACATTGTTGGCAGGCTGGTTGCCGTTATGGTTAAATTCAGCCCAAAAGCCCCCATTAATTCCATTCGCATTGCCGGCCGCCGGAATTAAATCGATGTAGTTATTGCCGATAAAACTGTTGTTGGGACCAGCGGTACCTCCGCCAAAAGACCAGGCCCGCGCAAATCCCAGGCCACCATTATCCGTGAGCCAGGTCTCGATGGTTATGGAATTGGTGTCCGTGGAGAGAATCCCGTTGGGCAACTGCGCATAATTACCTCCGCCTCCCGGCAAGGTGAGAGCCCCTCCACCTAACGATGTACTGCCATACAGAGAAATCGTGGCACCGGCCACGGAATCGGTCGCCGTCGTGCTGCCGCCCGGCTCATTGAACGACCAATCATTTTGAAGGACCTGGGCGGTAAGCACCCCGGGCAAACTCAAAAGCAATAACGCCACAACTTTAAAATATTTTGTTAGCGCGTGATGCCATTTGGATCGGACCGGCCATACAATCGTGTTTTTCATAAGTCTTTTAGAGGTTAATTTAACTGAAACGAGGGCTAAGGAACTGCTTTATACCCTTATGGCAATCCCGTGGCCGTCCTTTGAAACCAAACACTTCCGCACAACGATGGCGCAAATGTTTTGACGCACGGGGCTGCATGGGCATGGACGCATTTTTTCACATCCGAGGGATTAAACCATGAGTTCTGGCGGCTGCCTTTTTGAGAACCTTTGCGACGGCTTTGGCGGGCCGATCCACTCAGCATGAATATTTCATCCTGTGACAAAGACATTTCGCTCTTAATTTTTTGGCGTTTAATCTGCGTTTTTTACGAATCGGCAGGCGATTTGCGTCCGGTCAATGAGGGATGATGGCAAACTGGAGAGTTAAAGTTAGCAATTCCTTTGAGAATCCTTCCGGATGATTTTGATTTGTCATGCCGCCGAAATGCAGCTAAAGAAAGTGAATGAACCAGCCGCCGCGTGTTGCCTTGATCATTGAAACTTCTGTGATTTACGGGCGGCGGATTCTCAACGGCATCGCCCGTTACCTGCGCTCGCATCATCCGTGGTCGGTCTATCTCGAACAACATGAATTGGGCACCCGTCCGCCAAGCTGGCTATTTTCAGGTAAATGGGATGGCATTCTTACCCGTCCTACCGATCCCGAATTGTCGCGCCTCTTTCGACGCATGGATACGCCCGTCGTGGACTTGAATGACCTCTACGAAGACCTGGGACTGCCGTGGGTCGGCTCAGACCACGCCGCCATCGGACGCTTGGGCGCGACCCATCTGCTCGAACGCGGCCACCATCATTTTGCCTTCGCCGGTTTTCATGGCGA
>DASXFM010000523.1:0-3564 GCA_036489615.1 Verrucomicrobiia bacterium
AACTCCCGCCCGCCTACGATTTGGCCCGCGCCAAAGCCTGTTATATGAACGGCTTTCTCCGTATTGACGTCCCCGCCGCCAAGGCCGATATCAAGACCACCAAGGTCCCGATTGCCGACGGGAATTAATGGACTCCTGGAATCTGGTGCCGATACGTAAATAAACTCCGGGCGCTTCGTACATAATACGGCAAATCAGTCCGGACATTGGGTCGAAGTTCGATTTTGGGTCCTCTGACGGCGATGCCTGCGATACGCAAACGGCAGGCTCTATGGTTTTCTCACTCATTCGCTAATCCGCAACTCCCTGTAAGCGGTCCAAAATTTTTCCGTTGACACCTGTCGCCAACTGTCCTATTGTCATAGGACACTTAGCCATGCTGTTCGAGATCGATTTCAAATCCGGCGTGCCAGTTTATCTCCAATTGGCCGACCAGGTCCGTTATGCCGCCGCCTCAGGCGCGCTCAAATCCGGCGAACCGCTTCCCCCCATCCGCGCCCTCGCCGAACAGCTCCGCGTCAACCGCAACACCGTCGCCAAAGCCTACGCCGAACTCGAAGGTCAGGGCGTCATCGAATCCATTCAGGGAAAAGGATGCTTCATTTCGGAAAACAATTCGCCTTTCAAAAAGCAGGTCCGTGAAAAATTGCTCCTCAAAGAGGTGGACTCTGCCGTCGTGACGGCCCATCACCTGCAAGTCGGGCGCGATGAATTCATGGCACTGGTCAAAGAACGGCTTGATTTCTTCGAACGGAAGGCCAACGAAAAGCAACCAAAGGAAAATCCATGAGCGATACACCCGTCATCCAGATCCAGGACCTCACCCGGCGTTACGGCAAACTGGATGCCGTGAACGGACTCAACCTGACCGTGCGCCCGGGGCGCTGTTACGGATTTTTCGGCCGCAACGGCGCGGGCAAGACCACCACCATCAAATGCCTTCTCAATTTGCTCCGTCCCACTTCCGGCAGCGTTCACGTCTTTGGCCTCGATCCCCAGGGCCACGAGGTCGCCGTGAAATCCCGGCTTGCGTACGTGCCCGATGCGGTCGCGTTTTATCCATGGATGACTGTCCGCGACACACTCGACTATTTTGCCTCATTCCGCTCACACTGGAACCGGGAAATCCAGGATGATTTGCTCGCGCGCTTTCAGCTCAACCCGAATCAAAAAGCCGGCAGCATGTCCAAAGGCCAAAAAACCCAACTCGCCCTTATCGGCGCGGTGTGTCCCGAACCCGAGCTGCTCCTGCTCGACGAACCCACTTCCGGACTGGACCCCATCGTCCGCCGCGAATTTATTGAAACCGTCATCGGCGCCTATCAATCCGGCGGCGACTCTGCCGGCAAACCCCGCACCATCTTTGTTTCCACGCACCTGATTTCCGAATTCGAAGGATTGATAGACGAATTCACCATCATCGAAGCCGGCCGAGAACTCCTCGCCATGGAAGCCGACGCCGCGCGAAACCATTTCAAAAAGATCCGCGCACGGTTCGCCCAAACCCCGGCATCAACCGATTTCACCGCCTTCACCGGGGTCCTGAGCGCCCGCCAGAACGGACGCGAGGTGGAAATTCTCGCCAATGGTCACAGTGACGCCATTGTGGAAAAGCTCCGGCTGCTAAAACCCGATGAAGTCGTCTGTGAATCTCTGTCACTGGAGGAGATCTTTATCGCCTCTAAAGCTCTCAAACAAAAGGCATGAACCCGTTTTTAAAAAAGGAAATTCGCCTGCTTCTGCCCGCCTGGACTGCAGCGATGCTGCTGGCGGTGGTTCCGCCGTGGGTCCTCCCTCTGGATTCCAGCCACACCATTGGCAACATTGTTCAAATTTTGTTTTCCCTTGGCGTCTTAATCCTGGGCATCACCTCTTTTGGCCAGGAATTTAATTCCGGCGCAATTTCAAATTTGCTGGCGCAGCCGCTCGACCGTAATCGCATTTGGCGGATGAAGACCATCACGCTGGCCCTCGCGTTTCTCCTCGTTTGCTTCGCCGCCTGTACTTCGAGAATCCAGGCTGGTCGCCTTTTCAACGACCACGAGCTGGACGCGCTCGCAGGACTGTCTCTTGCCGCCATCGTAACTTTCAGTGGCGGGCTTTGGACAACTCTGCTTCTCCGTCAAATGACCGGCGCTTTCTGGTTCACGCTTTTAATCCCGGCGGCAATCGTCATGCTAATTACTGCCGCACTTCAGGCATCCCTTCTTTCCGACAGCAACGTTAACCGGATAATCGTCATTTTCCTGGTGGCCTATTCCGTCGCCGGATTTGTGTTCGCCCGGCATCTGTTCCTTCGCGCGCAGGATACCCAATGGACCGGCGAACAAATCACTCTTTTCTCGTCCAGGAAGAGGTTTCAATCCATCGACATTCCAGCCTCGAGCCGTTCCCGGCACTGGCTTTCTTCTCTATTCTGGAAAGAAATTCAATTGCATCAGCCGAACCTCCTTATTGCCGTCCTACTCCTTGGGCTGAACGTCGCTTCCGTTTGCATTCTCAAATTTCATCCGCGATTCAAAAATCCGGACATCACCTATATGCTTGAGGCGGTGGGAATCCTGTGGTTGTTAATGCCACTTGTAATCGGCAGTGCTGCGATTAGTGAGGAGCGCCGCATGGGCATTCTGGACTCCCATCTTTGCCTGCCATTATCCCGTCGCGCACAACTGTCAGTCAAATTTCTGGTTGCCCTGTTCCTTAGCCTATTTCTTGGCGGCATCATGCCGCTGCTCATGGACCACGCCAACAATCTCGTTTTCTGGATTCTTGGTGTCGCCGCAGCCATATTTATTGTTTCGTTCTACACGTCCTCATTCGCCCGGACCACAGTTCAGGCAATCGGATTGGCGATCGTTATTTGCCTGATGATCGCCGGGCTTTTGTATCTCCAGAACATGCAGTCCTTCCTGTCTACCCTCTACCCGTCTGGATTGCTAACCCTGACGTTTTATGTGGGCTCCGTGATTGCACTGCTTGTTTTTGGATTCACGGTCTCCTGGAACTTCAATTGGCTGCACGAAAATGGAAAGTTGTTGCGCCGCAATGCCACCGTGGTTTTTGTCACGTATTTTGGCATTTTCGCTCTGAGCGATTGCGTTTATTACCGCGTCTGGGAATTATGCCGGCCAGGCCAGCCACCCTCCGGTCCAGCGCGCATCAGCAGTCCCGCCCGAATACCTTTGGCGGACAGTTTCAATACACTTTACATCGTTACGCCGGATGGCCGGCTATGGACCGAAACGCAAGGTTACGATGACGTCCGTTATCACCAGGAAACGTGGGCGATCTTGTCCCGTGAAATGAGCCGTAACGAATTTATCGGCGGCACAAATTGGGTTGATGTCGCCACCGATGATTCTCAGGCCATCGGAGTCCAATCTGATGGCACTTTATGGAGCATTCAAAGAAAATGGAATTCGTGGCAAAGCCGTTGGCGGCAAAACGGACAGTTTACGCTGGCCAAAATCGGCTCGGACACAGATTGGTCGCAAGCCGCCGGAGATGGGAACGGATTTTTATTGTTGAAAAAGGACGGCAGTCTCTGGACCTGGGGAACCCACG
>DASXFM010000532.1:0-14873 GCA_036489615.1 Verrucomicrobiia bacterium
CGGAACGCCAGACGCAGGTGGCCAGTCAAATCCACGGCATAAATCTGACGTTGCAAACCGCCACGTGTGGCGGAGAACCACACCTCTTTGCCGTTTGGCGACCACGCCAGTCCTTCTTCGCTCAGAACAGTTTTATGCAGCCCTGATCCAGCCGTTTTTTCATGCGGTCCTTCAAAGGAATATTCGTCCAAATATTTTCTATTCAATGTCATAACCCATGTCCTTCATGCAATTCTTGAAAAAATCCGTGGCTAGCGGAGAATTCCTGTGTCTACAAGCATTTTTATATTTTTCCAGCTGCTCAAGGCATTTGTTTTCAGCTTTTGCGCGAGGTGGGTTTTAGGATGAGGGCTTTACAGCGTCTCAGGCCGCTTCTGATTTTGGTTTTTTGAGGACATATAACGAATCACGGCTTCGGTGCGTGAACGCACATGTAATTTTTCGAATACATGCTTCAAATGAGTGCAAACCGTACCGACGCTTATTTCCAGCTTATCTGCAATCTGTTTGTTGGAATATCCTCTGGAAAGCTGAATGAGAATTTGCTCCTCCCTCACGGAAAGACGCGCGGACTCGTCCCGAATGGTGTTTTTTTGTCGAAATGACTCGATCACCCGTCGCGCAATATGGCTTGTCATGGGGGCTCCGCCCCCAAGTACATCCAGCAGAGAAGACCGCAATTCCGTAGGTTTTGTTCGTTTTAGCAGATAACCATCTGCCCCCGCTTCCAATGAAAGGAACACTAATTCTTCATCGTCCATGGCGGTGAGAATGACGATTTGAATTGAGGGCAACAATTCTTTAAGCCGTACGGTACATTCAATGCCCGACATTCTAGGCAGGAAAATATCCATTAGTACCACATCGGGGTTCATTTTGGGAATAACTCGCAACGCCTCCTCTCCAGTTGCACACGAACAAATACAAACAAAGTCAGGAAAAGAATTGATCAGCCGCGTCCAACTTTCGCGGACTTTCAACTGGTCTTCCACGAAGGCGACTTTAAGCGATCGATCTGAATTTGGCTTTGTCATTTTAACGCCTGGTGACGCAATGATTTTGGGAGGAATCAACTGATCAGTCTTTTTTCGGTTTATGAGTGAGTTGTGAAAATCGTATAGTGTTCCAGATCGAAGTCCACAAATTTTGCCGTTGGCGCCTCAATGGTATATTGAATTCAACGCGACAGCCCTTGCCAACCTGGCTAACGATTTGGCAGTTGCCCTCCAATTCCTTCATTCGTTGCTTTATATTAATGATTCCATCCCGCTCAGACCCGATTTTCATCGGGTCAAAGCCTTTCCCGTTATCCTGTACAACTACTACCAGCCCCGGTCGCTGCCATTTTATCTGGAGGCGCAACTCAGTTGCTTCCGAATGTTTGACTGCGTTATTAAGCGTTTCTTTGATCGCCATGAGCAGGCTGCGTCGGAGGGGGAGGTTGAAATCTACCGCCGACATCTCCGTATCGACATCAAAAAGACATTGAATCTGGGTGTGTTTTAAGGATGCCTGGGCATATTTACAGACATAAGCTGTAAAATCCCGCAGCGTATCGCGGCGAGGGTTTACGGCCCAAAGGATTTCATCCATGGTCGAGAGCAACCTGCGGGCTTCCTCGCAAATTTGAACGAGTTGAAGCCGCGTTTCCGAACCAACCGGTATCCCATTTTGCGCTTCTTCTCCATAGAGCACCAATTGAGTCATTCGAGATCCGATATCATCGTGAATTTCCCTGGCGATGCGTGTGCGTTCCTGTTGTAGCAGCCGCTTTTCTTTCTGGTGGAGCGCCAATTGAGCCATGTGGCGAAAACTAATTAAAACAGCCGCGCTTAGCGCTATTAAAAGCATTATTTGAAACCAACCGGCTTGCCAAAAGTACATTTTGATCTGCTGTGGGGTTGGCATTATGTTTACACCCACAGGTTTCGTCCACCAAGGCCGCCCGGCTAACGGAGCGATAACGGTTGCAGCAGGCCAAGTATCATCCGCCCTTGTCATTTTCTCCCAACGGTTTCCATTATTGGGGACAATCCTCCAAGTGGAGTCCGACTTAACTTCAACAATCCGGTCATCTGCCAGATCAACCCGCAGTCCCAAAATCAATCCGGCTGCTTCGGTACTATTGAATGCCCTGACAGCCAATACATGTTGGCCGGGTTTAAGAATCCGGCTCAAATCAAAAACGAACAGTTCCCGCCATTCTGCCCCTTGCCCCAATTCACGTCCGTCCAAAAAAAGCGTAAACTCGTTATCAGCGGTCACAACCAGCCGCGCCTTAACAATGGGGCTGGAATCGGGAATCATGAAGGCTTTCCATAGCTGACAGGTTTGCTGATCGAATGTTTTATCCGTCCAAATCCACGAGCCAAGATCATTCGTAGGGCTAATATATTGCCCTGAAAGCACCGGCATTCCATTAGTATCTACCAGGTAGGTTTGGTTCGCCGGAGCGGCCATCGCCAGCCATGTGGCAGAGAAAAGAGCAAAGGTTGCATAAGCACATATCCATCGCCTTCTCATCTGTCTGATATCGAAAATCAAGGAGTACAAGCAGCAATAGTTTAGTCAAAGTTTATCCAGCGGCCAAGCAGGACTTGCCCATCCCTGCATCACTCATTTCGGGGATGGTCTATTATCCACGTTTGGGGATTGTCCGCTAAAAAAACCAAATTAAAGTCTATGAGTGATAAATAAACGTTATGAAACACCATAAATAAATGGGAATCCAACTATGATCGAATGCGACGGGATTCGGCGAGAAGCAACTGACGAGCAGCAAAATGAATCCGAGAAGTTGCGTTTCTTCACCGTAGATATGGCCAAAAACCAAATGACAACATCAAGTCGTCCACTTTGTCACAGATATGCCCCGAGGTTAGAACCCAATATGGTTTTGCCAAAGCTCAGGCCAGCCCGCCCTGATTTGATACATATCGACGAGGTCACTTTGGCCAAGAAAGGAACAAAAGCCCGGCGGCAGATCACGGACATGAAAAATAATTTGCTTGCGGGACTTAAGCAGAGACGTGTGGCTGTGCTGGCGGATTTTTCACATTCTTATGCCCGCAGAATCCTAATGGGTGTTGCAAGGTTCTTACGTGAACACCGTGAATGGTCAGTGCAGAGCGAGGAGTGGCGACGAACAGACAAGATCCCGGCATGGTTTCAAAATTGGAAGGGGGAGGGCGCAATCGTATTGGCGGACGCGCCAGAACTGGACGCAGTTATTCAAGGATTAAGGGTTCCGGTAGTATATGTCCGGGATACCGCTCCCACTCAGTGGACTCCTCTTGTAGATACTGATAACAGGATGGTGGCGCACCTCGTAGCTGAGCACCTTATGGGAAAGTATGGTCAACATTATGCCTTTTGCGGGTTCGTTGGCGCCAATTACTCGGATAAGCGAAGCCAGTTTTTTCGGGAACGGTTAGAGCAAGTTGGAATCACCTGCTCGATCTATGAACCGCCTGAAGTGCTCCGTGATCTGCATGCGCTTGAATTTGAAAAGCGCAGTCTTCCGTTTCAAGACCATCTTGACCACTGGCTGCGGTCGCTGCCGAAGCCAGTAAGCATTATGGCTTGCAACGACATACGAGGCCAACAGGTGGTTAGCGCTTGCCGTCGCCTGAATTTGGCAATACCCGAAGTTGTGGCCGTGATTGGCGTAGACAATGATGAAATTTTTTGCGAGTTGTCCGACCCCCAATTGAGCAGCGTGGCATTGAACACGCTTCGCATTGGTTACGAAGCCGCGAATATCCTGGATCGGATGATGTCAGGAATGAAACCACCCGCGCAGCCGATTTTGATTCCACCACTGGGGATTATATCGCGGCGTTCCTCAGATGTGTTGTCGACTGACAATCCACAGATGGCGACAGGGGTGCGATTTTTACGTGAACACTTTTTCCATTCAATCGGCATTAAGGAAGTGGCGCGGGTGGCGGGGATGTCGCGTCGGAAGTTCGAGCGAATGTTTGCGGACCAATTTAGCCGGTCGCCAAAAGCAGAAATTCTGCGACTACGTTTGGAATACGCAAAAAAGCTATTGGCGGAAACAAATTGGACCTTAGATGAGGTGGCTGATAAAGCGGGCTTCAATTCCGCCGCCTATTTGCATGCCGTCTTTATCAAAAAGTGCCAAATGACGCCCAGAGAATTTCGTAAAAGCACAAAATTATAGCGGTCCACGACAACAGCTTTAGATCATCAGGATATTTCAATGAAAAGTCGAAATTCTACGGTCGGCCATATGCGAGGATGGAAGCTCCTCTTAATTGTAGTCCTTGCCGGCCCCATGGCAATGCTCATTAGGGCAGAGGCGGCAGATAATTCCTTTGGCGGCACTCCGTTACCGGAACAAGTTGCATACTTAAACAAATGCGAAGACTTTTTTATTGGAAACGGACTTGTCGGTGGTGGTGGTACAGGAAACGGAACATGGAATTTTCTAGTTGGGCCGGATTACACTTGCCCGAATTATCTTCGAAGCGAAGAAGTTCGGTTAGTGGTGGACGGAGTGGAGCAGTCGTTGACGATGGATGTTCATCGCGCCCGTAAAACGGGAGTCTTTTACGGAACAAGGACCATCGGAGATCTGAAAGTGTATCTCATTGACTACGTGGTAGTGGGTAAACCTTGCGTTGCCAGGTTGATCAGGATAGAAAACGAATCCCATGACAGACCTCACACGGTGAGCGTTCAAGCATATATAGTCCCGATTACAGGTCCGGGACATAGCGATTGGATTTCTTTGGACGGAAATGGACTTCAGGCAGGAATCGGTTTAAAACTGGATACTTCGCTCAAATGTGTTGTCGGTCACTTATGCACAAACTGGACAAATCGATATGCGTTAATCGCCTTCAATGAAAAGGCCAATGCAATTTCGCTGACCCAGGGTGGTTATCTACTTCAGACCGTTTCGAGGCTAATTCCGCCGGAAACTTCTTCGGAAATCGGCCTCGATCATTACCTTCATTACGAAGGCCAAAGTGATCGGCATTACATCGAGCTGGTTCAACAACGAAACATTTTAAAAGATCTTGCAGGCAGCATTGCCTGGTGGCAGGGATGGTTTGATGGAGTTGCTCCGCAGTATTCATTGAGCCAAATTAAGGACAAGAGAGCGCGGGACCTGGTCGAAGGCGGCCTGGCGATTCTTAAAATGAATGAATGCCGCGACGGTGGGATTGTGGCTAATGAAAGAGGCTGGGACATGTCCTACGTACGCGATGCTTACTGCGGTCTGCGTGGCCTGACCGCCTTTGGCCATTTTGAAGAATCGAAACGCTTTATTGAGTGGCTTGACCATCAATACAATGTCCATGGCCTGATCCCCAACGCCGCGCCGGGCGGCAGCGATACCTACGTTCACCCAAACGGAAACAACGGAGTATGGTGTTCCGAGGCCAATGCCATCGCGGAAGTGACGGCATTGTATATTCTCGCCGCCAGGGACTATTACAAGGGTACCCACGATCTGCAGACACTGAGGAACGTGAATATCTCTTTGAGGTATGCGATGGAAGCTCAACTGAAGTATGCCGACACTAATGACGATCGAATGGAATTCAGCGGCGACGAAACCGAGTTGTGCGGCGCCGTTGACATCAAATCTACCGGATTTGATCGAAAACTGGCCAAATATTGGTCCATGAGTTCGGTTGCTTTATGTTCCGCTTCTTTGGACTTCTATATTCAATACTTGATCGCGAGAGGAGACAACCCAGCCTCCTATTTAAACCTCCGGGAAAAACGCACTTTGAATCTCTACGACGAACAGAGCAAATTCAAAGACGTCCTCGAGAAGGATTTTTGGAGGACGAATTTGCCTGAATGCCCGGCCGGGTTTCATGATTGGTTTCGCACGAAAAATAATAATTCCTGGCCTTCAGGCCGCATTGTAAATTTCACGCTCTTTCCAATCTTTTATGGGACCCCGATGAAATACCCCGAGAGGGCGAAATGCGACGTGTCAGCCATGAAGCAATTCTTTGATCCCGCTACACGCTGCCTACCCTTAGTTGGAAAAGCGGGCGAAAGGTCTCTCGGACACGATCTTGGTTACCTTCTCTGGGGACTGGTGGCCTGCGACGATCCGGAAAAAAACGCCGTATACGATGCATTGGTCAATGGTCCCACGGTCAGATGCTGGGGCACCTACAATGAAGCATACGATGCCGATGGATCGCCCAATGCGAACAGCCTCAGAACTTTTGAGACAGGCGTAAACCTCAGTGCCATAGGAAAATACTGGGCTGTGGGGAGCTCGAATTCAGGGATGTCGCAATGCCATGCGAACCAAGTCACAAATTTAAGCGCGAAATGATTCGTTCTAATCTTATTGGCCTTTGTTCGAGTTGGATCCTGGTAACCAGCATTTGCTTATTGAATGTCGGATCGCCCGTTTCCGCGATGGCATATTCAGCTATTTCAGTAACTAACTCAATTATTACACCGAAAATCGAGTTTAATTCCACCTTGGATTCAGACCGGCCCGGCGTAGTGCGCTTCTTTGGCTCAGACGCTGCGACCTTATTTACGAGGGAAATCAGCGAGTCTTACCGCGGTGTGTTACGCGAGGATTTCGTTTCGAAGACGGGTGGAAAATACCCGCTCGGTTTCCTTCAAGCTTCGCCGCTTCCACAACCCTGGTCGGGAACCATGTGGAGCCGTGATTCCGGTGTATTTATGCGTGAACTCATTCACTGGGGCTATTTTGCTCAAGCATGCGAAGTGGCGAATTGCCTAATCAATTTTAGCGGCACAAATGCAGAAGGTTTTGTTGCTTTCCCGGAATATTTTCAACCAGGGGACGTGAACAAAACAGGAGCTGAGATTGATGGCCAGAGCGCCATCATTATCGCGATGGTTAATCTCTGGCAAGAATTGCCCGATACCAACGCGTTCCGCGCCCGATTGTATGATTTTCTGAACCGTAGTTCCTCCCCGGTTCGGTATTTTCACCACGTTTTGGAGACGGACCCCCTCATTCCTGGCGAGAACGAATTTGGGGGAGGCAGTGGAGTACCCGGTCGTTACTACAATGTCGTCCAAAATAATCTTGCCGCGATGGCTTTACTCGCCTCTGCTGATATGGAAGAGGAAGTCGGCGACAAAACCACCGCAAAAGTTTGGCGCCGGGATGCAACAAAAGTCCGAGTTAACATGGAAAAATACCTTGTGGATACAGACGGCTCGTGGCTCTGGTGCATAAATCCTAAGACGCTTAAGCCTGACCGGGCTATCCTGAACAAAAGCATCAA
The DNA here is from genome assembly GCA_036489615.1 of Verrucomicrobiia bacterium. Taxonomy (GTDB): domain Bacteria; phylum Verrucomicrobiota; class Verrucomicrobiia; order Limisphaerales; family UBA11358; genus UBA11358. The sequence continues at coordinate 7,272 of DASXFM010000532.1, forward strand.
TGCCGGTTTTGGGGGGCTTAACGGTGTCGCCTGCATGTACGCGGATGTGCTGGGTTTCGAGCCGCTTGCATCTCATTGGACTGGAATACAACACTGCGAGAAGACTTTCGACAGGCTTTATGCCAATCCGTCCCGTAAACGACAGTTCGATAAATATGGCTTTTGGGCTCAATTTGACATTTATCGCGGCGGCGTTTCCTCAGGGCCCTCGTATGGTGAAGGTTATGCTCTTCAAACAATGTTGCTATTTGACAAGCTTGACATGGCTGGCAAGTCCCTATGCTGGATGGCAAACACCACCTACAAAGCGGAGGGGATCAACTTTAAAGGGCAGCGGTGCTCGCCTTACTATTTTTATGAACGCACCTATTCCCCCGAAGCTCGTGACAAAATGAATTTTGACGTGGGATGCGGGGCATTAAACCTTGTGAGCGTAGCCGAACCATTAAAGGTTGCGCGTCTCATCGTGGGGGTAGATGATACTTCCCGTTCGGAACTGAAAATTCTCCCGCGAGTGCCCCCTTCGTGGTCGGGCTATGAGGCAAGCAACTGGTCCATGTTCACCGGCAGGGCAGTTGCGCGCGCCAATTTACGTTTTGAAAAAAATAATAAGCAGGCCATATTTCACCTGAAGCTCACCCAAGGCGTGAGAATTCCGAGTCTCGCTGTACGAATGCCTTCTAAATCCGGGTGGGTTTGGGAGCGCGCAAAAAGCGTTTCCGATATCGAATTCCGGTCGCAAATTCAATGAATTCAAATAATGCGATAACATCAGCCATTGAAACAATAGGATTTTGGACCGGACTTCCCAAATGAGCTTCAAAAAGGCAAGTTAGTAACGTATATTGGAGCCTGTAAACAGTGGCTCCCATCCATGTTCGAACTAGGAAAAATGGCAAACCCAACGGGAGCAGGCAAAAACAGACCCCGGGGGGTGACGCTCGATAGCTATCGGAAGCCAGAGTTTCATGGTTCGCAAACCAACTCCGACGCCGGGTTGTGGTCTGCCTGGTAGAAACCTTTTCAAGTGGAATACCTCCGGGGTGTCTGGAGGTCAAAGATCCACCCGTGCGCACGCTTTCGAATGAGCGCAGTCAAATTGTGCACGTGGATTTTAAGTTTGTCCGTGAGCAGTGCGAACCCAAATTTAACGCATTCTTAAATCCGTGCCTGCCGTTGGACGATGTTCGCCTGTGGCCCGGCCCAATGAAGGAATCGGATTCACCCAAGACCTTTCTGGACGGAGTCCCAATGGATACCCAATTAGAAAATGAACGGGATGCCCTTTGGGTTTGGCTGACTCTTCGAAATTTAGCGGCGGGCGAGCATCACCTTCTCGTAATTAACCACTGAATTAAGTTCGGGTTGGCAAATCGCATGGGCCATCCACGTGCAAGGTGACTGACCACTCAAAGCCTTTTTTACAGTCCGGCCACCTGGAAGGACAGGAAGCGGCAAAACTTCATTGGCTGCAGTTTTTGTTGAAACGCCTCAGACAAGATAGAGAATCCCCTGATTTAGCGATGGAAGCATACCTACTTTTGGGTATATGCAGGGGTCATATTTTGTGGTTAATTGTGCCTTTATTCAACAAGAGCCTAAATGAGCAATCAGTCGAGAGTTTTCATAATTAATGAAATGTCAGTGATAAACGTGGCATGCTTGCAGTCGACGTATTGCCAGGAAATTTGGCTATTGGCAATCTTCGCCCCGGGGCATCAACAGAATTTTCAACGGCTATTTCCTTGTTTCTAATTTGACGCAAACACTGACAAAAAATCCGCAAAACCACGATGACAAGCAATGTATGCGATAGTAGGTTTTTGTTACAGATCATCACAACCCATCCAAGACAATCCATGAAACAACTTAAAGAACTAATTCACAATCGGCTGGTGGGAATCGTCATTGCCGGCGCGATGGCTGTAATGCTGCCATCAGCCTGCAGGGCGGGAATTGTCGGCAACTATCCGGTGGACGGCAGCACCCTTCATATGTGGCACTTTGACGAAACCAACGGGACTTTGGCCTACGACGCGGTGAGCAACCAGCTCAACGGGCTTGCCGGATGGACTGGCGGTTTCACTATGACCAACCTCCCCGGGAATCCCGCGTTTCCAACTGTGGCCAATGGCGGCTTACTCGCGACTGAGTTTGCGTCAAACGCGCAGCCATCCTATGTAGCCTATGCGAATGGGCAGCCCTACGTCAGCTATAATTATTGCATACTAACGACGAATGACTCCGCCTATTTTCAGGCGGGTTTTAGCGAAGCTCCTGCGGGCGCCGATCCCGGGTTTGGAACGAACCCGGCAGGAATTAGTACACTAGCTTTCACAAACATTGCCAATTATTGCAACACCAACACCGGCGCATTCACGATGGAGGCGCTGGTGAATCTAGACATAAACCCCCAAAAGCTAGCCGGTCAGCAGGATATTCTGTGTGCGGACAGTGGCAACGGAAATCGCGGTTTTATTTTTGGCATCTATCCTATCTCCGGCGGGGGGGCAAATCTGAATTTTTTCCCCATCGGATCCACAATCGGCACGATTTCATATGGCAATATAGCGTATCTTCCGACCAACGGCCCGGACGCTGCAATTCAGGGACAGTGGTATCATGCAGCAGTCACTTATACAGGAAACAATCCGACCAATGGCGATACGCCCAATATATTGACAGTGTATTGGACTTTGATGGACCCGGCGCGGACGAATTGCGATTTGTTATGGCAGACCAACGTCTCCTTAAACAACAGTAAGTTTACCACACACGTCGGTCTTTTAAACGGTGAAACCCCATTCCTCGATATTGGCGCCAGCGCACGTGAGAATATAACCACCCCGAATCTCGGTTGGGCCGGATTTAATGGTAATATTGATGAGGTTCGCATCAGTGATGTCTGCCTGCATCCGGATCAAATGGTCTTCAATTATACCGCCATTGCGGAGCCGCCAACGGTCGACGGGCTTGCAACCAGCGAAACTCTGGCCAATAGCGCAACCCTACAGTTGATCCCGGTGGAGCTTGGTTCCTTGCCTGTAACGAACCAGTGGTATTACATAGCCAATGGGGTTACGAATCTACTGGCGGGACAAACGAATTCGACTTTGACAATTCCGGGGGTAACTGCGGCCAACGGCGGCAGTTATTATCTGGCGGCGACGAATGCCTATGGTGGCACCAACAGCGCCGCCGTCCAGGTGACGGTAGGTCTGCAAAGCTTTGACGGGCTTTATAATACGGGCTGCGATAACAATGGCAATCCTTTATGGCCGTATGCGCCCGGATCTTACGATCCACACTATTTCCTGACAAACGATCCGGACCCAAATGGCAATCCTCCTTATGCGGTTATCTGGAGTACTCCTGGCACTGCCAACGGTGGAATAATCGGGCCGGAAAACGGCGCCGGCACTGTCCTTGGAAATTACATTTATACAACGAGTTTCGTAATTGACCAGGGAGTCGTGAGCAACGCCACTTTATCGGGCACTTTGATTTCGTATGCAACGGAACTTGGCTCTACCATCCAGGTTGTCATCAATGACGTGACCAACACCTTCCAGAATGGAGTGTATCCAGGTGCTTACAATACGGTTCCGTTCGGCCCGTTTACGGGCACAAATTGCGGATTCCAGATGGGTTCCAATACGCTCACCTTCATATTTACTAATGCCGTTAGCAACCCGAATGGCATCGAATTGTACAATTTGACTGGCACCAGCACCGCGCTGACCAACGCGCCTTATATCACCAACCAACCCAACAGCGTAATGGTGAATTACGGCCAAACCGCTTCGTTTTCTCTTGTGGCCATTGGAGCGCCCTCCCTGAATTATGAATGGCTCACGAATGGGTTGTACAACAACAGCGGCGGTGTCGTTGTGGCTCCGTTCGCCACCACGAACCGGACATTTACTTTTGTTGCCACAAACATCCCGGCGTCGGCGGTACACAATGGGATTTACACGAATAATTACTACGCCATCGTAAGCAACGGCGCAGGCAGTGTCACCAGCGCTGTCGTGGAGTTGACCGTTAACATGCAAACGACATTCGTCAGCCAGCTTCCTCTTCCGTACACCAACCTGTTCACCTTGTATGCGGGGGCCAACCCTGCTTTCTCGGTTCAAGTTGGCGGCGCACCGGCGCCGTTTGCTTATCAATGGTACACCAACGGCGTGTGGGATGCCGCGGTAACCACCAACAAATTGCTGATGACCAATGTTCAAATCGGTTTCTTCACGAATTATTGCGTTGTCACGAACCTTTATAGCTCGCCAGCTACCAGTCAGGTTTGGACAGCGCAAGTCATTGCCGACCCCACCAGCAATGGTCCTGGAGGGCCATCGTCTTATGCCTCAAACACGTTAGCACTCAACCCGATTGGCTATTGGCGGATGGATGATGTGAACGAGGATGGTTCGGATAATGGGAATGGCGATTTCTTCTATGTCTGCCACGATTATGCCGGAGGCAATGACGGCTTCTATACCAACTGCAGCCTGGGCAATGCTGGATATAACCCGACAACCGATCCATCGGATAGTTCGGCGGAATTTGGGGAGTCTGACGACCTTGGATCCGACTTTGGCGACAGCCTGGCCACTTCGATTGCGGGCATAAACTTCGGGGCGCCCTTTGGCACGAACAAGGCATTCACCGTGGAAGCCTGGGTAAGCGGTCTGGTGCAGACTTCCGCCGGAGCCGGCATTGTGACGCTGGGCTGGGGCAATGGCGGCGAGCAGTTTGATCTGGACTGCGGTGCGCCCGGCGGCGCTTACCGCTTTCTCTTCCGCGATGCATCGGGCATATCCCATGGAGTAAACAGTACAAACGTGCCAGCTTTAATTGGGCAGGGGCCATGGTATCATCTGGCAGGGGTGGTGGATGAGGTTCACAGTAATGTGTCCTTCTATATTGACGGGCAATTGGCAGGCAAGACGGCAATTTCGCCCGGGGCCGGCGTATTGTCATCGAGCTATCTGATGGGCATTGGTGCGAGGCAGAGTGGTTTAGGCACAAGCTATAACGATCAGTTCCTGGGCTATGTCAACGACGTGGCTATCTTCAATTATGCGTTGAGTCCAAGCCAAATTGCCAATCAGTACTTCCAGTCAGGCGTCGCCCCCGTCATTACTGAACAGCCGGTGGCCGGCACGAATGTTGAACAAGGCAGCACACTGAGCGTTTCAGCGGTGGCCAATGGCACGGGGACATTATCTTACCAATGGTATGAGACCAATCTCACTTCCCAAACCGGATTCGCGCTGTCAGGTCAAATCAGTTCGACACTCGTCATTAACAACGTTCAGACCAATGACAGTTACTTTCTGGATGTCAGCAATTCGTTTGGTGCAACTAACTCCAGTCCGGTTTCGGTCACGGTTCTTTTCGGCCTGAACGTGAGCCTTGGGCCGCCCGGCGTGAGCCTCTATGCGGGGCTGCCCTTTAAATATTCGGTCGGAGCGTTGGGCACAGTACCATTCTATTACCAATGGCTCACCAACGGAGTCGCCGTTCCCAATGCCACTAATTCCACTTATTCGCTAATTGCAGGTTTGGGCAGCATCAGCGTCATTTGCACGGTGACCAATGCGTATAACGGCTATAGCAGCACCAACGCCGGGCCGGTCACGTTGACCGGCGTGGCCCTGCCTGCCAGTCTATATTCGGCGACGGTGTTAAGCAACAATCCGGCTGGCTTCTGGCCTTTGAACGAACCGAATAGTTCACCGGGGACTGGCAATGATGGCGCCATTGTGTACGACTACGTGGGCGGCAACAACGGCATTTACACCAATGCCCTCCTCGGCAATCCGGGTTACAATACGAATGCAGATCCTTTGGATACGTCCGCCCTGTTTGGCAGCTACGCCACGCCTAACAGCGATGCCAATAGTATTCCGGGCCCGGATTTTTCAACGCCCAATGGCTCAAACGCGGAGTTCACTGTAGAGGCCTGGGCAGAGTCCACAACGAATAATGGCCTGAATACCCCCACGGTTGTGGCCAAAGGCGTCTACTTCGAGGAAGAGTATGCGATTGACGCCGGCGCAGCCAACGGTTCCTACCGATTCACAGTTCGGAATGCCGCCGGCACCGCTTACAATGCGAATTCGACGTTTTCGATCAGCAACAGCAACCAATGGTATCATCTGGTCGGCGTTTGCAACGAGAGCAATAGCCTGGTGTCGCTTTACATCAACGGCAAATTGGCTGCGAGCACGGCCATACCGGCCGCCAGCGGCATTACTAATTCCTCCGCAATACCCATGACCATTGGCGCCCGGTCGAGCACACAGCCGTATGCCCCGGGTAATTCGCTTGACCAGCAATTCCCCGGCTATATCTGCGACGTGGCGGTTTACAACTATGCCTTGAGTTCAAATCAGGTGACTGCCGAATATCAGGCCGCCCAGATTCCTCCGCCCATCAATCCCAACCCGACGAACATCGTGTTCTCGGTGATGAACAATCAACTAAAGTTGAGCTGGCCGGTCGATCACCTTGGCTGGATATTGCAGGTGCAAACCAACAGTCTCTCGGTGGGCCTTGGCACCAATTGGGTCAATGTGAACGGGTCGTCCAGCGTTACGAACATTGTCATTCCTATCAACCTGACCAACGGCACGGAGTTCTACCGATTAAAGTACTAATGAAGACAATGTATTTATCCACAGTAAACGAAGCCACTCTGAGTGAGGCTGGTAGAAAACTTTCAATGTTTTACTCCGACCACAAAAAAGAAAACCCGAGGCAGCGCGCCTTCACGCTGATAGAACTCCTTGTTGTCATCGCCATCATCGCCATCCTGGCTTCGGTCCTCCTGCCTGTCCTTCACCAGGCCCAGGTCCGGGGCGCAACAGCCGCCTGCATTGACCATCAAAAACAATTGGCGACGGCCTGGTTGATGTACGCTCAGGACAATAACGACTTTTGTGCCGGCAACAATTGGAGCACTGAGGCTAATTGGCAGTCCACATATCGCGGGATATTTTCTCCCTCGGCCCCGATTACGCAACCTACAAATTGGATTTCCGGCTGGATGGATCCCTCGGGGAATAGTGCCGGCCCCGCCGGGGAATCTGATAACACTAACGACGACCTTTTGATAGATCCAAGTTATGCCTCGTTTGGCGATTATGTCAAAAACAGGAAGTTATTTATATGTCCGGCCTGTATCGTCAAAGTGGAAGGCTCGACGACTTCCGGCCACGTTTATAATACGATACGCTCCGTATCTATGAATGCCTGGGTGGGTTACACCTGCAATCCGCCCAGCAGCACCACCATTTACAGGACGTTCAATAAGGTCAGCGGCATCCAACAGGGAATGAGCCCCGTGGATCTCTTCGTTTTTATGGAAGAGCGTGGCGAAAGTATTGATGACGGTTCATTCGCGACGATTGAAGGGACCCCAGACATTTTCAATTGGCCAACTGATTACCATAACGAAGCTGCGACTGTGGGCTTTGCCGATGGTCATGTGGACGTTCACCGTTGGATTGGCGAAGCTGCGAGTGGCGTGGCCAATTGCACCGCACCTCAAACACCTGTTGTACAGTCAAAATGGACTGAGGAACAAGTTTCGGT
>DASXFM010000556.1:0-19990 GCA_036489615.1 Verrucomicrobiia bacterium
AACGAGACGGTAACGGCCGGTGGAACAGCCACGTTCGGTGTGGCCGCAGGTGGAACAGCCCCATTGAGTTATCTGTGGTACTTTGATGGGACGAATGTGGTTGGGACCAATGCGACTCTGGTTTTGGACGATGTAACTGTCGCTGATCAAGGCGGATATCAGGCCTTTGTTTCCAATGCCTATGGCTCGACTAACAGTCGTACGGCGATATTGACCGTCAATTCATCCGGCCCGGGTCAGGCTCCCTATATCATCTTCCAACCAACCAACGAGACGGTAACGGCTGGTGGAACAGCCACGTTCGGTGTGGATGCTGGTGGCACAGCTCCGTTAAGCTATCTCTGGTACTTTGACGGGACAAATGTGGTTGGGACCAACGCAACGTTGATTCTTAACGGCGTGACTTCGGCCAATGCGGGCGCATACCAGGCCTTTGTTTCCAATGCCTATGGCTCGACTAACAGTGTTCCGGTGACGCTGACCGTCAATTCATCCGGTCCGGGTCAGGCCCCTTATATTATCGCCCAGCCAACTAATCAGACGGTAACCGCCGGAACCCCGGCCATATTCAGTGTGACTGCCGGTGGAACAGCGCCCTTAAGCTATCAATGGTATTTCGATGAGACCAATCTGGTAGGCACCAACGCCACACTGATTCTTACCAATGTGACCGCTGCCAATGCCGGCCCATATTTCGTCGCTGTCGAAAATGCCTATGGCGCGACCAACAGCCACGCGGCGGTACTGAGCGTCAATTCATCTTCGCCGTCAACGGTTGATCATTTTACCTGGAATCCGGTTCTATCGCCGCGATTCAACGACGTGCCATTTGAGGTTACAGTAACCGCCCGTAATGCCGCCGGAGGCATAGCAACGAACTTCGTCGGAACAGTTCAAATCAATCTGACAAACGGTATGCCTGTCCTTCCGCCAATCCTGGGCAATTTTGTTTACGGCAGCAGTACAGGAATGGTCACTGTCCCGCTGCCAGGAACGAATCTGGTCTTAAAGGCCACGGATGTTTCGGGGCATACCGGCCTCTCAAATCCGTTTACTGTCGTGAATCGTCCTGTGCTGATCCCGATTTGCTGCAGCAACATGTTCCAAATTACCTGGCCGGCAAACCCATCAGGGTTTGTCCTGGAAACGACAACCAACCTCGCTTCAGGCAATTGGGTTCTGGTACCCGGGCAGCCGCTACAATCGAGCAACCAGTGTATGCAGGCGATCATGCCCACAAATGCCAATATTCCCGTCTTCTATCGCCTGCATTACTTCGGACAATAGCGGCAAACGAATAGACAAACGGCAGGGATGAGACAAACTGGACGCGGCCAGGGGGCGTATCTTGACGTTGTCCTTGGTAGGGACAGTGCGCTGCGCTGTCCGCGCCGCGTTTAGCGGCGCAACGAGTGTGGTCGGACACTATAACGCAGAAGTTCCGCCCGGGTTACGGGCGGTGACGGCGTAGCGCGCCATCCCTACCACCGTGAAATGCAAGAACAGTGTCAAGATGCGCCCGCGGCCAGGATAGGCAAGGTTTTCTCCTTGCCATCAGGGGTGGCAGGGCTACATTTACGTTCGACACCATAACCATTAGAGGATTAATTCAACTCCATATCACTATGAAGAAAATTCTTTTCAGCACGACCGCCATCATGGCGGCCTCATTGCTGTCCGCTTGCGCGGACCCCAAGGACGACATCACCGGCGCGGCCCAAAAGCTGACTGCCTCAGGCAATTATACCTGGCAAACCATTGTGGTGGTTCCAGCCGACTCCCGGTTTAAGCCGGGTCCCACGGACGGCAAAATTCAAGGCAGCCTGACCACCGTGAAAATGTCGTTCGGAGATAATCACACACAGTTCATCATGAATGGAACCAACGCGGCGGTTACTGATCCGGATGACGGTTCCTGGGAAAAACTTTCGGACGTGGACACCAGCGGCGCCGGACGCTTCCTGGTGATGATGGTTCAGAATTTCAAAGCTCCCGCGGACCAGGCCACAGACTTGCTTGGGGACGCACAGGCACTTCAGCAAAGCGGCAACTCATATTCCGGCACACTGACCGAAGACGGCGCCAAAAAACTCCTCACGTTCGGTCGCGGACGTCGTGGCGGCGGCGGCGCTCCTGCCATCAGCAATCCTTCAGGCACGGTGAAGTTCTGGGTCGATGGCGGCCAATTGACGAAATTCGAATATCACGTCAAAGGCACAGTAACGTTCAACGGCAACGACCGGCCCGTGGATCGCGACACAACCGTCACATTTTCGAACGTCGGCTCGACTAAAATTGACGTTCCCGATGACGCGAAGAAATTGCTGCCGTAAGAAACATCGAACGCCGAGTTTTCGAATATTTCAGTTCTTAGCCCCTTCCCGCGACCAATGGATCGCGTGAAGCATGACTTCCGTAGAGCTTTTGAGCTGGAGTTTCTCCTTGATGCGGTTTCGGAAGGAGTTGACGGTGGGAATCGTCACGTTCATTTCCTCGGCAATCTCACGGACGCCCTTCCCCATGCCGAGCATTTGAAAAACTTCGAGTTCGCGGTCGCTCAAGCGCTCCAAAGGCGACGGCGGAACTTCCTCGGAACCGCGCATAAATTTGCTGATGACGGAACTAGCCATCTTTTCACTCAGATGCATGTCGCCACCCAGGACCTTGCGAATAGCGGTCTTCACGGTTTTGGCCGGCTCCTGCTTCATCACGTAACCCATCGCCCCGGCGCGCAGGGCGCGCTCGGCATAAAGGGTCTCATCGTGCATGGAAACGACCAGGACGGGGTAATCTTCGCTTTCGTTTTTGATGGCCTTGATGAGGTCGATGCCACTGGTCCCGCCCAATGTGATATCTACCACGATTAGGTCCGGCTTCAGTTTGCGAATTTCGCGCAGGGCGCTCTCCGCCTCAGCGGCATCGCCGCAGACGGTGAGGTCGGATTCACGATCAATCAGCTGCCGCAGTCCCTCCCGGAACATGGCATGATCGTCCACAAGGAAAATCTGGCTTTTGTCTGGCCTGCTCACGATGACAATATAACAGTTTGCTGGTTCTTTAGCGATGGTTCAGGAACCGTCGGGTAAAAGACACAGGTGATACGCGTGCCAGCACCGGGCGCACTTTTCAAGTCTAAAGTAGCGCCGATGGTCCTGGCGCGGTACTGCATGATGCGCACTCCCATGCCTTTGGAATTGCCATTGCTGGCCTCAAAGCCGCTTCCGTTGTCCTGGATGCTCAATTCATAATGGCCGCCAGTGTGTCTCAAAGAGAGGGCAATATGCGCCGCCTTGCCATGTTTGACCGCGTTCAATACGGCTTCCTGCGCGATGTAGTAGAGATGGGCGGCCACGCCATTTTCCAGCACCGGCACCGGACCGCTACTGGTGAAATCGCACTTGATCTTGAACAGGTTCGTGGCATTGGCCGCCAGGTCTTCCAGCGCGAGCACCAGACCGCTTTCCTCCAAATGAACGGGAAATAATCCGCGCGCAACACTGCGCGTCTGGGTGATGGCATCGTTCACGAGACCACCGATGCGCTCGGCCTCGGACGCCTCGGAAAAATGTTTTTCCTGGAGCTGGTCGGCCAGGATGTCCACGCGATAGGCAATACCGGCCAGTTGCTGGCACACGCCGTCATGGAGATCGTGGCCGATGCGTTGCTGTTCGCGATTACTAATTTCCAGAATTTCTTTTTCCAGCCGTTTACGCTCGGTGATATCCCGCGCGATGCCCTCAACTTCCACGGCTTTTCCCTCCTTTTCCACAATGCGGGCGCTGATTTCCAGTTTTACGCGCTGTCCGAGCCCATCGGTAAAATCCCATTCGACCGGGGGCGTCGGCACATTCGCCCGCTGAACAATTTGTTCGAACCAGCGTTCCGCCGCGTCACGCTGCTCCTCGGCGATAAACTTAAACAGTTTTTCACCGACAATTTCGTCGCGGCGGCGGCGCAGCAACTCCTCGCCGGCGCGATTGAGGGAAGTGATTTGGCCGATGAGGTCGCAGGTGAAAACCATGTCATTGGCGTTTTCAAAAAGATTCTCGTAGCGTTCCTTCAACGCGGCTTCCGCCTGAAGTTTTTCCCGGATGATTCGGGTTTGTTCCTGGACGCGGCGGCGCAAAATTACCACCCACGCAAAGGCCCCCAGCACAATGACCCCTAAAAGAACGAGGGCCCACAATAATTTTTGCAGATTCCACCACGGCGGCCATTTAAGGACAAACACGTCTCCGGCTGACCGCATCAGGATGCGAAACGATTTTGCGCGCCACGCCTGGCCCGCCTGCCAGGAATTGCCCGTTTCGATAAGGCAAACGCCCGTGACGGCCACCCTGGTGCCGTTCTCCAAATAAGCGAAATCCGTGCCGACGCTTTTTCTTTCGAGGTAGGCGTGAAAGATGAAACCGCTCGGCGTTTGCAATACCAGAAATTGTTCACGGCTGTGGCGAGCGCGGTCCAGGATCGTCGCCTCGATTCGGACCAACCGGCAGTCGTAGGTGCCTTTTAAGGTTTCGTCGGTGTCGATCGAAACTGGTTCCGGCTTGGAGCTGGAACCAATCTTACGAAAAATGGCGTCCTGCAACATGGGGGTATATTCGCCCTTGGCAGGAAACCCAAGCACCTCCACGACGTCGCCCGGAAGCAATGGCCCGGCCTCCCGGGTTTCGACGTAAAGGCCCTCGGTCTGGTCTTCGATATAAAGGACGTCATCGTCCTGACGATAAATGACCGTACCCCTGACTTTGACACGATGTCCGTAAGGGCCTTGCGGCGTGAACTGGAGCAACTGTTCGATTGGCAATGTAACAACGTCAAAAGGATCTGTCGGGGCGGCGGTTTGGATGACCAAATCGGAAGTGCGCGGTACGAGAAGGCGAATGTCGAACAACTGTCGTTGATGGTTGAATTCTGTGACACAGACGCCGCGAACGGCCACGGTGCTGTCCACGAGATTACCGCCCGGCACGACGGGCAATTGTTTCGCATATGCGGTCACGCGTCCGCCGCCCGTGGCGATGTCCACCAGGTAAAAGCCGCTGGCCGAATCGAATTGCGCGGCGCGGACAGTGCCCTCGATTTCGACGAACTGGCTGTCTTCCTGGCCGCTGGCGATCTGCTCAAACGAAACGGACTGCGCCGTTGGAAAAGTTCCGGAACCAAAAATTTGGACGCTCCGAGCCATGACAACCGGCGCAAATTCACCGGGATCGGCTTCGCCCTGGATATCGATGACCTGTCCGGCCGCCAGCGGAGGGCCGCCGGCTGACGGATCCAGACGGAAATAGATACCCGCGGATTGGTCCTGGACGAAGTAGTAGTAGTTGTTGGCGTCGCAAAACGTAACCACGCCGTGCAACCGCACTGGATAATGACGGGCCGCCTGGACGGGCGTCAACTGCCGCACCTGTTCGGCCGTAGTGAGTTCGTTGGTTCCGTTATTTTGCCCCCGCGCGACGAAACTGAATAAAACGAACAGGCCAAGAATGCGGATGGCTCGGAACATAGGGCGTCAATCAGTGTTACTGTAAACGCGCACGTAGTCCACCTGCATTTCACCGGGGAAGTCGGTGTTGGTGCCCGGATCGCCATCATAGACGCCACCCACAGCCAGATTCATGATGATATAAAACGGTTGATCAAATGGCGCCGGATATGCCGCAGTCGAGGTGGACCAATTTGTTTGCGTCTCGTACAGGCTGTTGTCCACGAACCAGCTAATCGAATTGGTCGTCCATTCCAACATGTAATCGTGGAAATTCCCTGCGCCATTTCCGGGCGCAAAGGTAAAAAGATCCGTGGCCTGCCGATGCGTGCCGTCCGGTGCGGCATAATGGATCGTGCCCTGGACGACCGCCGGATAGTCGCCTTTGTTTTCGACGATATCAATTTCTCCACACGAGGGCCAGCCGCCATAGGGCGAATCCTCGGGCATAAGCCAAATCGCCGGCCAGTAACCTTTGCCCTGAGGAAATTTGGCGCGAAATTCAAAGCGCCCGTATTTCTGCGAAAACAAGCCTGCACTTTTCATGCGGGCTGAGGTATAAGCACAATCGTTGGTGGATTCGCGCCGTGCCACGATATGGAGAACACCGTCGCTGACGCAGGCGTTTTGAGGGCGGCCCGTGTAGAATTCCAATTCGCTGTTTCCCCATCCGCCATGGTTGCCAGTCTCAAACTTCCAGTGATTCGTATCAATCACCGCGCCGTTAAATTCATCATCCCACACAAGATTCCAACCTCCACGGGCATGTTCCGGGGCCAAGCCAATCGCCAGGATGCCGGCAAAAACGACGAAAGACCGAATTGCTTCTGAAACTTGCTTCATCAATCCCGATGTTAAAATGCTTCGCTGGTTATTGCCAACCTTCTTTCAAGGCGATTCCAGCCGATAGAACACGACCGCATTTCCAGAAGCGGGTCCCGCTACAAAAGGATTTGTGGAGTTGGCGAGATCTGTCCAATTGGCACTCAAGGAATTTGTCTGGGACTGCAAATGACAAACGATGTTAGTCGGCCATGATAGAACGATTTTGCCCTTTGACCGGGCAGCCGTAAGCTCGATCGGCACGGTCTGATTATAAACGCGGACGTAATCCACAAGCATTTGACCCGGGAGACTGGCGTTAATCGCGTTGGTCGATGGATTTCCGAGGTATTGCCCGCCCACGGCGACGTTCATCATGATATAAAAGGGCACGTTGAACGGCGCAGGATAAGGATAGGTGCTGCTGGTCGTGCCGACATTGCTCCACCAATTGCTCTGGCTTTCGTAGAGGTGCCCATCCACATACCAATTGATGGCATTGGGAGACCATTCAAGAAGATAAATGTGAAAATTCGTGACGGAATCCGAGCCCGGGAAAGTGTACGTGGCGCCGGTATAGGTATCATTTCCATTTTGACCGCCGTAGTGAATAGTTCCGCCTTCCTGGCTCAAATTGGAGCCGTTGTTTTCCATGACGTCAATTTCTCCGGAGTTGGGCCAACCACCATAAGGTGAATTTTCCGGCAGCATCCACAGCGCCGGCCAGAAACCGATGCCCCATGGCAATTGCGCGCGCCATTCGATACGCCCGTATGTCGTAAAATAGAGCCCCAAGCTCTTGATACGGCCAGAGGTGTAAAAAAAACCGTTGTCCGGTTGTTTCAAAGCGGCAATGTGGAGAAAGCCGTTGGTCACGTAAACATTTTGGGTACTTCTGGTGTAATATTCATCCTCCATATTACCCCAGCCGGGAACGTAATAACCCCCCGAATAAAACCCATTGCCGATGTCATTCGTCCAGTTGTTTGTATTGAGAGCATTGCCGTTGAATTCGTCGCTCCAGACGATATTCCAATTGGGGCCGAAAGGGGAGGCGGTCGTCTGGTTCAGGGTCAAATCGTCAAAATACATCGAACCGCCGGAATTATATTGGTCTCCCTGAAAGACGATTTGATAGCGGACCAAGCTCGTGCCCGGCGGCGCTACCAGGTTGCTGACGGTGTTGGTGATGAGGAAGGAGTTGGGATCGTATTGATTGGTCACGCGAAGGTCCACCCAGGTATTTTCCGGAAATGCGCCAGTCGCGATGGCGTTGGTGGTAACGGTAGAAGAACGATAAAGTGCCAGGACATTTCCCGAGATGTCGCGAAACGAGACTTCAAGCCACGCTACGTTTTGCCCCCCCATGGCGTCACTCGACAGCGTGTAGGCCCATCCGTCAGCGGAGTAAACAACGCCCGGACCGGACACATTATCCTGGTAAATGCCATTATAATTAACCTGACCGGTGAAAGCCTGATAAACCTTAAAGTAATCGTTCCCGCTGTGGGCGATGGCCGGGTTGTTTAAAACATAGGTGTTGGGGCTGTAGGCCGTCCAACCACCGAGATTGCCCGTTTCGAAGCCGGGATTGCTGAGAACGTTTGCCGCATTGATTTGACCAGCAAATAAGATGCTAAAAACAACGCCGCCTATGGCTGTGGCGACAGCACGACCGGAAGGAAGGGCGGGCTTAAACATAGTCGTAATATAAACGAGAAAACCGGCGGTCACAAATTAATGCCCAAAACTGGTCGTACGCTGTTGGAGCCAGTTTAAGTCACCGGTCGTGGGATCCTGAGGCGTGTTGTTTGGATTCGTGACCAAGTGATAGTTCACCACATTTCCATCGTGCCATACTCTTGTCTCCGCATGGCCGTCAGCAAACGCAATCGCACAGGCGCGATTATGATAGCTGGCGGGAACATCGATCCAATAGCGGATATCCGCCAGGTCGCAAACGAACATGCCGTCATTGATGCTATAAGGATTTTCCTCGATGAATACCCATCGCTCCGCAGGCGTCCGAACGCTGGTCAATTTGGTATAGACCGCCTGCTGGCGGGACGTTCCATTATAACCGGACGTGGTATCCCAGTTGTCCTTCGAGCCCGGGTTCATCCAGCAATTCATCGAATAACTGCGCAATTTCTGGTTCCCGAGCAAGGCCGTGTTTACGGCCATGGTATCCGCCGGACATTTATAAACCTTTAAATTATTGATGTAAGCGTAAAGCAGCCCGGCTTCGAGCAAGGGCGCGTTGGTTGCATCCGGCAATGAACTCATCGTGCCAAGGACCCATGAACAATTAGCTCCTCCGGGTTGGGCTGTGGGATCGGTCGAGCTGTTCACCATCGCATTGGCGCCGGTAACCGGGACTAAATTGTCCTGGTTATCGTGAGCATACATGATCCAACCCTTTCCCATCTGGTTCAAATTATTGATGCAGTAAATCAATTGAGCGCGCTGCTCGGCTTTGTTCAGGACTGGCAACAATACCGCCGCCAGGATGGCAATGATTGCGATAACGACCAGCA
The DNA here is from genome assembly GCA_036489615.1 of Verrucomicrobiia bacterium. GTDB lineage: Bacteria > Verrucomicrobiota > Verrucomicrobiia > Limisphaerales > UBA11358 > UBA11358. The sequence continues at coordinate 8,848 of DASXFM010000556.1, forward strand.
GTTCAACGAGCGTAAAGGCCCGATGTGGCGCCCGCCTTCCGATCCCGACTTGATTGGCCCGCGATAACATAGTCACAAACCTCAAATTTATTTTCGATGATTACCGGGCCCGGCCAGGCCGGCCGGACCCGGATGTTGGTGTGTTTTACGGTTGAGTGTTGATGATATAGTACCGGTGCGTTGAGCCCACGGTATCTGAAACGGTCTTTACGGTGCCATCACCCGTGACGGACGTTAACGTTTGCCACGGTCCATGCAGGAGGTCTGTGGTGTAAAGGACGTTATATTGGGGCCCGAACAACGTTTGGAATGAAACCTTAAACGTCGTGCCGCTCAATATCACACTGGCAGTCGGCTCGTGCAGGGTCACATTCACCATATCGATCAAAACATCTCCAGCACTGACTCCATCCGGCGCGTGGTAACCGGGTTGGATGCGCATCGAAGCCGTTCCCGGCGGAGAAACAATGAGCGGACCGGTGCTGAGCAGAGTGGCGAAGTCCGCGGCATATTTGTTGGTCGCCGGCATGTTGATCCAAACGTCCTGCGGAAAGTTTGTGGTGAAGGGCGCGGATTCATAGTCGCAGATGAGTCCACCGCTGCTGTTATAAAATTGGACCTGGAGATTGGCGCTGGCGCTGTTCACGATGGGATAGCCGTCATTGGCATCCGGCGTAAAGAACCAGGCGCTGGCGGTATAGATTTGTCCCGGGAACGCGGGCCGGTTTTGAAATACTCCCGTATAGCTGCCAGATCCGGCGCTGTATTCTTCGATGCAATTTGTCCCGTCAATGACCGACACATTCGGATCAGTAAACGGCTCAAAATCTGAATAAGGATCGTTGGTATTTAAGAATGTCGTGCCGCCGTACGTGTACCATCCCACCGCCGGGTCCGGCGCGAACGCATCGCTCTCGAAACTGGGATCAATGCAACAATTGGTCTCGGCCACGGCCAGCGGAATGACGGCAAAATACGCATTGGCCAGGGCATTCCCCGCGGAGTTCGTCAGGTTCACCGTAAAAGTTCCCGCATCGCCCGAGTTGGCGTTTAACACGGTCAGGACATTTGAAGTGACGCCTGAAAAGTTCGCACCGTTGCTAATATTTGTCCCATTGAGTTGCCATTGGTAAAGGAAGGGACCGGTGCCCGTCGGAGTCTCAGTGAAGCTCACACTCTGTCCCGCTACTGCCGCCTGGCTCGCGATGGCTGAGGGTTCAATAGTGGGATGCTGGACCTGATAAATCGCTTCTCCCTCGTTGTATCCGTTTGTTGGGTTCTGGTCGGGCCCCACGGTTTCAAAGCCATATTGAATATATGTGCCCCCAGCCGTCGTGAGCGAAATGCTAAATGGTTGCCCGGTTGTGGTATTTCCCACGGCAGAATTAATAAGGGAGTAGCTGCTGGTGAATTCCTTGATGAAAACGGTAGAAGTGTAACTGCTGTTGAACGTATTGCTAACGCAATTTCCGGTAAACGTGATGGTTTGCCCCGCGCCGGATTCGGTGAATTGAATATAATAGCTCGCGTCCATTTGTTCATTGGGCGCGTCAGCGTTGTTGGTCTGGAACCAATATCCGTCGGTCGTTTCCCAAACATTAGTACAAGGTAAAAGGATCAAGTCGTTGGTGCCGGAATTGTAATAGGCCGTCAGCGATCCCGTCCCCCACGGACTGCCGAACTGGTAACCACCACCCGCCGACGGAAGGGCAAAGACGTTCATATAGCCAATCCAATTCTGGCTTGGATCCAGGAGCAATTGCGTTTGCGCATTGCCACGAAAAGCTCCGCAAAAAATTGCGGACGCGGCGAGGGCTGTGGCTAACAGGGTTTTGAAGTGCAATTTCATAAAGTCGAACAGGTTAATTCTTTCTCATTACGTTTCTCGCGGTGGAGTTGTAGTATTTTATATCACGACATGACATTTGCGTCAACAATTATTTTAAATCTTTTAAAAAGGAACAGGGCCATCGCAAGGCGCTCATCACAAGCGTTTTAACCGGAATGTGATTTCGGACCTGCTCATAAAAGTGGAACATGGTGCGCCACGAGAGTGGCAGGGACGGAAGATTTTGTCCGGCTGGATTGGAAGGGACCGGTAACCGAGCCGCGTTTAGTCAAAGTCTCCTGACGTCGGTTCCTGCGACGCGTAAATCGGAAATCGCGAATGAGGGGATCGTCACACAAATTTAACCTCCGCGACCGAACAAAATCTACCCGGATGGTCTAATAATACGAACGGGAATATTTTGGCCGGCTAAGAATTGTTTTACGTCGGCCACAGTATAATTGCCAAAATGGAAAATACTCGCGGCCAGGACGGCGTCAGCCCTGCCCTCAATGAGGACTTCGGCCATGTGTTCGCGTGTGCCCGCGCCGCCACTGGCTACCACCGGCACACCCACCGACTCGCTGACCCGCCGCGTAATAACCAGGTCAAACCCGGCCTTGGTACCGTCCGCATCGATCGAGTTCAAAACAATTTCGCCCGCCCCGAGCGCGACGGCTTTGCGCGCCCAATCCACGGCGTCCAGTCCGGTCGATTTTCGGCCGCCATGAGAAAAGACTTCCCATTTGTCGGGCGCCACCCGCTTGGCGTCAATCGAAACGACGATGCATTGGCTGCCAAACTTTTCCGCACCAGCCCGAATCAAATCCGGATTGGCCAGCGCGGAGGAATTGATGCTCACCTTGTCCGCGCCGGCACGGAGCATCGTAAACATGTCGTCCACCGATTTGATGCCGCCCCCGACCGTGAGAGGCATGAAACACTCATTGGCGGTTCGCTCGATGACATCCACCATTGTCGCCCGTCCGTGCGCGCTGGCGGTGATGTCGAAGAAAACCATTTCATCGGCACCCTGCTCATTGTAGCGCATCGCCAGTTCCACTGGGTCGCCAACGTTCCGCAATTCGCCGGCCTCAGCCTTGCCGAATTGGACGCCGCGAGTGACCTGTCCGTCATGAACGTCCAGGCACGGGATAACACGTTTTGCAATCACAGTGTCATTGAAAACGCAGCGCGTCCCAAAGCAAAGGAAAATGATGCAACGCCCTCAATTTTCGTGGTTCTCGCCAGCGCCAAAGCAGATTTCGCCGACGTATCTATTTGCAGATGTGAGAGTTTTGAAAAATAAAACAAGAAAGGTTTATGACTATTCCCGGCATACGAATTGCTAATAGTTCAATATCAATTGAATCTTATGAAGACTAACCCGGTGTTTGATGAACCGTTGCTGCCGTCCCTCTTTCGACTGACGAACCGCGCAAACGGCATGGCTAATAAAGGCCGATCCTTTGCGGACATGATGCTGGATCCCAAAAGGCTTGAAGCGATCCTGAAGGCCTTCGGCAAAAAGAAAAAGCCCGCTCCCCGGCGAATGGGGTGACCGAAAATATGAAGGGAAAAACGTAAAATGAGTAAAATATCTCAATGGGCCGGCCTGGTGGCTTCGTTTTTTTCTGTTTTGTGGGCGGTGATCATACTGTTTTTTATAAGCGCCCAATTTGGCCCGGAATGGGAAGGCCCTATCGTCGTTGCGTGCATGCTTTTCTCGGGGGTGTCCGGAGCGATCTGCTTGATTTCAGCAGTTCTCGAACATTTCAGAAAATGGAGAGAAAGACTGAATTAGTACCCTGCAGGATCTATTGTTTTCTTAACAGGTTTTCGCGGTTGGCTTCATTTCTTCACTCTATTTCGAACCATCGCCGGACATGATCCATTCGGCCAGGCGCTTTGCATCAGCATCACTCACGGCGGTGAATGGCGGCATGACGGCCGTGCCCCATTTACCGGTGCCGCCATGGCGGATTTGCGTCATGATCTTTTCGATGGCATCCGGATCGTGGAGATATTTGGCGCGAACGTCCTTGTAGGCGGGGCCGACGACTTTGACGTCCTGTTTATGACAGCTGAGGCAGCCATAGATGGTGGCCATCTTCTCAACACTCATTTCCGACGGCGGGGGAACCTGATTCGTCGCGGGCACCTGGGCGGGCGCACCGGTACCGTAATTGACGGCAAGATAGTACGCGATATCGGGTATCACGTTGGTCGGAACGGGCGCGCCGTATTTTTGCTGCATTTTTACAACTTCGCCCGTCCACGCTTTGAGTGACAAGGGCGGCTGCATTTGCACGTATTCAGTTGAGTGACAGGTCAGACATTGGGCGTTCATCAGGGCAACACCCGATGCGTTCTTGTAGGTGCCGGTTTCCGGCGGCAAGGTGATGGACACAATTTCGGCGCCCATACGGGACCCGATCGCCACCAGTCCGATGAACAAAGCGACCGTAAAAATTATTTGCGCTCTCGTTTTCATGTTGTCGAATTACGCTGTGGTCACCCGGACTGATTCAATGACATTACGCATGTAGCCGGCAGGGTTCCAGCGCGGGTCCTTTGGTTGCGTTTCGCCCTTGCGACTGACCGCACAGCATTGAAGCTGATAATTGCCCGCGGTTTGAGGCGTAAAATGGCAGGTCCACTCTCGGAAGGAGTAATTGCCGTAGTCCTTACCCAAAGTAGTCTCCGTCCACGTACGGCCGCCATCGGATGAAAATTCCACCGTCTCAATTCCGGCGCCGCCGTCGAAGGCGATGCCCCGGATCCTGGTCCGCTTTCCGACGGTGATTTTATCTCCATCGGCGAGGCTGGTAATAAATGAACGGACATCGTACCGGCCGATCGGCCGAGTTTTAGGCGAAGGAGAGCCGGCCGGGACACATTCGCAATCGTTGTCCGGAACGCGGTAGGCGGCATCCATCCAAAAACTCGCGAAATGCTCGTTGAGCACGGTGATTTCATGCAGTTGCTTGACCCAATACGTGCCGTAACAGCCCGGCACAACCAGGCGCAAGGGAAATCCGTTGAGCATCGGAAGGTCTTCACCGTTCATCTCATAAGCGACCATCACTTCGCCGTCCATGGCGTGATCAATATCGAGCGCTTTGCCAAAATTGGGCGTCGTGTCGAGAATCGGCTTGTCCATTCCACGAAATGAAACCTGTTTGGCGTCTGCTGCCACACCGGCTTTGTTCAAGATGTCTTTGAGGCGAACGCCCTTCCAGCGGGCGTTGCCCATGGTGCCGTTGCCTGACTGCCCGCCGGGGACGCGCGGATTAAAGTATCCGCGGCCGTTTCCAGAACATTGGATGACGGCCACCATTTCGACCTGCTCAAATTGTTTTTTCAAATCATGCAGCGAGAGCGAGAGCGGAGAATTGACCTGGCCTTTGATTTCGATGCGGAATTTGTCCGTATCAATCGAAGTCGGAATCCCGGCGAGGTGATACCGGACGAAAAACTCGTCGTTCGGCGTCAGGATACTTTTGTTGAATACGGAAAAAGGCGTTTCCAATTGCGGCGGCCGGGACGTCAATAAAATGAGCGGCTTTTTCTGCGGATATACGACCATCCGGCGCTGGCCGTTGGCGAACGGCATGGTAATGGTTTCGTCGGCCAGTGAAGCCCAGGGAACGAGCACACCACCCGCGCCCGCCAGGATAGCCGAACGCAAGAATCCGCGGCGGCTCAATTTGAAAGGTTCACGTCTAATCGGCATATCAATTCAATGTCCCCAAACGAAACAGCGAAGTCCTCATGAGAATGACGCCAGTATATGGGCCGCGACATATTTTGCAATCAAAAATAATGCCGTCGTTTGATTGCCCGATGACAAGACCTGGCTATTGTCGGAATTCTTGAATTTCAAATCCAGCCGACCTGTTTCAAGTCCGAAATCTTAAATTTCATCCACCTGATTTAAGCCTTCGCTTTTCATAATTTCACGTTAAGCCAATGCTCGATCATGTAGCCGTCCGCGTCGTCGCAGGCGTTGAATGCGTTGTCCGCACCGGTGTTTGTGGCGGTGATAACGGCAAATTTCTTATTTGGCGCGAGCCAAACCTGGAAATAAAACATCGTATTTGAGCCGTTGTGATACAGAGCTTTCCCGCCAGCCCACCCGCGTTTCATTACGATCCATCCGCAAGCGTACTGGCCGCCAGGAGGTGGTGTGTGCAGTTTGGCGAATGTTTCGGGTTTTAACAGAGCTGGCTGGTTCTCCATGTGAAAAATGGCGTAGCGCGCGAAGTCATCGAGTGAACAATGGACGCGTCCGGCCGGACTGATGGCCGGTGGATTATCCGATTGTATCGGAATATTCATGAACAACTTGTGGACGTGTCCCCAGGGCTCGTCCACCTGGCCGATAGTCCCGGGCGGACCAAAGCCGGCCGTATCCATATGCAGCGGTTTGAACAGGCGGTCCGTGATCAATGTTTCCCAAGGAATGCCGGAAATTTTTTCGAGCATGGCGCCGACGATCGCGTAACCCTGGTTGGAATAAATCATCTTGGTGCCGGGCTTTGCGGCAGGCGTTTGGTTGAGAACGGCCTCGATGAATTGGCGCCGTTGCTCCATTGGAGTGCCCTGCTGTTTCCACGCCTGCCTCCATGCGGCACCCGGCGGATCAGACGGAACGCCGCCGCGATGAGTGAGGAGTTCTTCCAGCGTAACGTCTTCGTATTGCGGATCCATTTTGCCTTTCAGTTCAGGAAAGATATCAGCGATGGTGGTGTCCCAACTCAATTTGCCCTCATCAATGAACATCCCGGCCAACGTGGCGGTCATGGATTTGGTGCAGGAGCCGATATGGAAAACGTCGTTGGTCGTGACGGGCGTGGGGTCGCCTGTTTTGCGAACGCCGACGGCGACGCGGTCGCAAATCGCACCGTCTTTGATGACGACGACGGCGAGGGCGGGCAATTTATATTTTTTTTGGATGGTTTCGATCGCCTGGGTTGGGTCATCGGATGCCGCGGGCCCAGACGACCGGGTAGTGAATGGCCCCGTGGAAGCAAAGGTAACGGCGATTGCGACGGCGAAAACCACCAGGATGCTGAACAGGATTTGGTATCTCATAGTATTATGGGTTTTAGGTTGTGGTGAGTCTAATTCGAGGCTGGCCAACAGGCCTTCGAGTTCCTGCCGTCGCGGCACAAGGCTTTTGCGGACGGCGTATTGATTGAGCCAATAGATGCCCAAGAAAAGGAGGACATTCACCATTTGCTTTATGGAGCAGTGGATTACCGCCGCCGAATGGTGATCGGAACGCCAGAAAACAGCAAAATCAGAAACAACGAGGCCACCGGTCAGAGGCAATAAATACCACCAACCGACATTTCTCAAGAGCCAGATTTGGTGACTGACCTCGTAGAGCGAGCGAACGATCCAATCATTGAGAGAACCGTTTACCACCGGCCGTTTCCGGCGCTGTATCAGACGGTCCACCACCATGAACGAACCAACGCCCAATGCCGCCAGGCCAAGCAAATCAAACGTCCAATCGTCGTGCCAGACGCCGAAGAACAGGAAAAAGACAGTCAGGAAAGCTGCTGTTCCGATCTCCCGAGCATCGCGCCAAAAGATGGCCGCCCGGAACTGCTGTTGATTGCGCCGGACTTCCTTGAGCAGTGCGTCCGTGCTAATGGTAATCGTGGCCGCCGGGGTCGAGGATTGCCATGTCTTTTGCAGTTCTTCAAAGTTCATGGGGTCACTCCTTTCATTTGGTCGGCAAGCTGTTTGCGGAGGCGATTGAGCTTCACGCCAATGTAATTTTCGGACATGCCCAATACCTCGGACATTTCCTGATAGCTAATGCCGTCCAGGTGCATCAGCGCAAGCGAAGCATCCACGCGCGGCAGGCCGCGAATGGCGGCATAAAGCTGGTCGATAATTTCGCGTTCCACCATGGAATCCACGTGGCTGGCCTGTTCCTGGGACGAAGTATCGAATTGAATGAAGGTTTCGTGCTTTCGCCGCCGCCGCCGCTCGGTGCGTTTCCACGCCAACGCTGTGTTGAAGGCGACGCGATAAATCCAGGTCGTTTCTTTTGCTTCGCCGCGAAAGGAAGGAATGGACGACCACAGTTGCAACAAGATGTCCTGGAACAGGTCGTCCTGGTCCTGGGGCGTAATGGCATAGCCCCGGACGATCTTCAGAATCAGACCGGTGTGCCGGTCAAGCCATTGTCGGAAAACCGATTCCCGATCATGGGCAGTCTTTGAGGCTGAATCCATCTGTCTAAATAGTGACTTGGGAAGGGGTTTTCTTACAAAGAAAATGTCATGAGGTACGTGATGCGTAGTGCGTGGTGCGTCGAGTGCGGTTTGCACCGCGGCCACCAGGGGAAATTATTCGCCGATGGTTTGATGACAAGCAAACGGGAGCAAGCCGAAGGCGTTTGGATAAGGGTAGATCCATACTCACTCATGACACCTCCTATGGGATGAAGTTTTAGCCCGTTACAGACGTTACATTGTTGATTTGCAATATGTTAGTGCGTTACACACCCCGTTACAAATCGTCGGGGACCCGTTACATTGTTGAAGTGCAATTACTTAAAGCGTTACATTAACGTTACCGCTGCGGTCGGGTTAATCTGAGCATGAAAAAACACCTGAAACTTTCATCCGCAGATTTCGCGGATTTTCGCAGATTAATCAATGAGGAATGCAGGGACGTTCCAGCTTTGGAACGTCCCCTTAAAATCATGAAGTGCTTCACACACCATTGCAGTATGTAGAACTTGCGGGCGGGCATTGTGACCAGCATTACACAAACTCCTAAATTTCCTGAGGGAAGTCAAGCAGTGAAAAAGCCTTGATTATATTGGGCTTTGCGAAATTCTTGACGGAATGGGCAGGGGAAGCGAACGTTTAGCCGAACAGGTTCAAATCGTGGAAGACCTAAAAGAAAGGAAACGAAATGTCTCTATTGAAATGGAATCAGAGAAGAGTCCAAAATCTCACTCCTTGGGAAATTTGGATGTTTATCCTGGGTAGAGTTTTTATGAGTTTCGGCGTCGGCGTATTAGCGATGCAATACTTCCCCAATCTGGTTGCATGGTCAGGATTTCCAACTATTATAGTTGGGTTATTGTTCTTCATTTTTGCGTCCAAAGGCTTAATACGAAAATCTCCGCCGGCGAATTAGGATGCTCCAGAATATGTCATCGGGCACTCAAAACCAACCAGTGATGGGCGGATGAAAACCAGCCACTTTGAGAGTGGGATTGCGCAGGATGCGGTGAAAGCCGCAATGATGCGTGATGAACCGACTCAATGTGAGCCTGCAACAATCAATCGCAACGCTGGCGGCCAAAGGCTGGTCGTCTCGGAAGATCGCGCGCGAACTGGATCTGGATCGCGAGACGGTGCGCCGTTATCGGCCGGTGCCGGATTCAAAACCAGCCATTGTGCCCGCCGGGTCCCAGGCCGGGCGCGCCAGTCAACGTGCCCCGGTGTCATCCGTCATTACGGAATAATCGGCGTAACCATGCGAATGATGATGTTGCCATCTCCACAATCGGCAATGGCCTCCAATTGAGCCATGGGTGTAATCAATTTAGCTGGCGCACCACTTGTTGGTACTTGGCCGAAGACACCCTTAAAATAATACGGCGTAATTCTTGTGACGACAACTTTCGTTGCGCTCGCCAGCTTTTTGAGCCTTGTAAAATAATCCGTTTCGTTGGCATCCGGCAAAACGAGGATTTTGTGCATCTGGATGTTATGGATGATTTTCCGCGGGTCGTCGGTTGGCAGGCTTTCGCAACGCTGAACATCTGACCAACAAAGGGAAAAAGAGCAGGTTTTTCCAAAACCACCAAACTCAACGGAGAAGCCTTCCGCTCCGTCGCCTTGTTCATCGGCAGAGAAAAAGGGAATTCCATCAAGCTCACGCGAGAGAAAAACCCCTCGGCCACAAACTCCATGAGCCTCTTCATCCTGGTTTTGGTCAGCGTTACAAAAATGGGTGTAGAAGTTTTTCAGCGCCATTTTCTTCGTATCAAGGCCGAGCTGACGGGCATATTTCCACGCCCGTGCCGCAATCACTCTGTCCGTGGGAATATCCTTTGCCGGATCGTCTGATGCTTTGGCATAACCAGGCATTTCGTAAAACAGTGAGGCATCATCGGGCTGGACTCCAAAAACGACGGGTACCGGTCCTGGCCAATTCGGGGGGAGATCTTCAGGGATATAAAAATCTTTCGTGGAGAGTCTCGGCAAGGCTTTTTGTTGAAGCGAACCAAGTACGATGGCCTTGGAAATTACCCTCTCAGAAAAAACTCGTGGCAATGTCCGCTGATAAATCCAAAAATTTCGAGGCAACTCATTCGTTGGAGCCTGCCAAACGATAACCGCATTGGTGAACAAGTGCGAGGTCAGTCCTTCAATAGTGGGGAAATCAGCGAAGGCCGAAAAAGCTGACGCCAGAATTATTGTAAGGATTGCAGCAGTCTTCACCATGGTATCCATTTTTCAGGCTTGGCAACTAGCCAGAGATTCGAAGCTGCTCCCCAACTATCCCAAAATCAAGGAACAAAATTGATTCGGGTCATATCCTGGGAAGACTAAAGTGCGGATTCTGAATGATGCCGAATATGTTTCCGAACGGGTCGAATACGGTGGCGACGCGAATGCCCTCACCAACATCCTGCAGGGCTGAGCGCTCAATCGCTCCCAAGGAAATAAGACGCGCAAAAGCCGCCTGTGCATCGGCGACTCCCCAGTAAGCGACAGCTCCCGCCTTGCCGCCGGGTGTGCTCGAAGCGTCCGGGTCGAGGGCTAACTCATAGCCGCCCACGTTGAAGCCGACGTAAAATGGCTGGTCAAAATATGGCTGAATGCCCAACACGGCTGAATACCAAGTTTTGGCTTTGTCGAGGTCTGGCACATGATAAATGACCGTGCGAAGACCCTGGAAGTGGGGATTCATGGTTGGTGTGTTCATGTGAAAATAAAGTACGCTAACGACGCCTAACAGTGGTTAGGCCAATCATTGATAACAAAGCGAGCGCTTATCGCCGGACTTTGCATACTTGCCACAGAATGTGGCATTGTCAGTCTTGTACGGCACAGTTGGTTTACCGGCTCAAAACTGCATCCCAGTCTTTCCGAAATCAAGGGACAAATTTACCGCGGAAAAGAAACACGCAATTAAGTCCTGATGCTTCCGCATTTTATCAGTTCCTTCCGTAAGACGGCATCGTCCGTGCCGCAAAGATGACGAGAAATAAAAACGCCGCGCCCCAAAAAGCAAGGTGACTGCGTCCCAGCGGCTCTGCCCGCACGGAAA
>DASXFM010000140.1:0-15359 GCA_036489615.1 Verrucomicrobiia bacterium
GGCCTGGAGAACGTCCGCACTACCGGCCTGGGATGTGACGGCGCGGTTGCCGTGTTTGGCCACGGTCACGCCGGTGGCGGCGCAAATGAGGGCGGTAGCGGTGGAAATATTGAATGTGCCCAGGCGATCGCCTCCGGTGCCAACGACGTCGAGAATTTCCCGCGAACGCACTTCCAGGTCGAGGGGTGGTTCCACGGCTTTGTCGCGGAGGGCGCGGGCGAAGGCGGCGATTTCGACCGGGGTTTCGCCTTTGTTGCCAAGCGCGGCGAGAAAATCCGCCTTGAGCGCCGTTGAAACGCTCTCGTTAGAAAGTTGTTCCACGGCCTCGCGCGCGTCGTCGTCATTGAGCGAGCGTCCGGCATTGAGTTGTTCGATCCACTTTTGAAGCACGGGAGAATTTTACAATTGAAACGCCCAACGTGAAACGCGAAAATTTGGGGGAGGGGGAGTTTCTTTCCGTGAACGCATGATTATCTCGTTCGAACGATTCTCCGTTTCGATGAACCGTCACGCCGGTTGGCGGCTTGGGTCGCGAGCAGGGTCGTACGATTCTTCCGCGAAATAGTCAGAGCGGACTCATGTCCGCTGCTACGCAAAAGAGGTCCATGGCTGGATGCGCGATTTATGAAATCATTAAGGTTCGCCATGAATCTCAATAAATTAAGGTGCGGGCAGACGGACATTTTCGTAACTTGGATGATGCGCAATCTGTCTAATGATCAGGCGCGCATTGATTAAAATAAATTTATGGCTGAACGACAGAGAAGTTGGGGCAAATGGGTTGTGGTGGTTATTGTTGCCGTGGCGGTGGTGGGCGGCGGCATTTGGCATTTTAACCGTGATCGCGATGATATGCCCATGTATCAGACGGTGCCGGTGGAGCGGGGAGATGTGACGCAGGAAGTGACGGCCACAGGAACGCTGAATCCACTCACCAATGTCCTCGTCGGTTGCCAGGTGTCCGGCACGATCAGGAAGATTTACGTGGATTACAATTCGCTCGTGAAAGCCGGACAGTTGATCGCGGAGCTGGACCCCGCGACTTATAAGGCGCAGTCGGACCAGGCTGAGGCCAATCTGGCCAATGCGCGGGCCAATTTGGAATTGCAACAGGTGGAGGCCAATCGCGAGAGTGAATTATTCAGCAATAAATTGGTTTCGAGTTCGGACTACGATACGGCGGTGGCGACCCTTCACGAAGCCGAGGCGACGGTGCAACTGGACAAGGCGGCCCTCAGCATGTCCACGGTCAACCTCGGATATTGCAAAATTTATTCGCCGGTGGACGGCGTCGTGATTGTGAACAACATCGAAGTGGGCCAAACGGTGGCCGCCAGCTTCAACACGCCCGAATTGTTCCAGATCGGCAATAATCTGAAAGAAATGCAAATTGATTCGAACGTGGCCGAAGCGGACATGGGCGGTGTCAAAGATGGCGAAGACGTGGATTTCACCGTGGAAGCGTATCCCGACCGCACATTTCGCGGCAAGGTCAGGCAGGTGCGCTACGCCGCGACGATCGTCAATAACGTGGTCACTTATGACTGCGTGATTGACGTGACCAATAGCGATTACAAGCTGCGTCCGAGCATGACGGCGACGGTGTATATCGTCATTGCCCAGCGCCATGACGCGCTCAAGATTTCGAATGCCGCGTTGCGGTTCCATCCGGATGATGAGACCAACAGCATGGCAGGTCCGGAATCCGCGCAAAGTTTCGGCGGCGGCAGTTTCGCGTCGGGCGGGCAACATGGGCACGGCCAAAAGGCGGCGCGCCAGGTATCGGTTCATACCGTGTATGTGCTGTCGGGCCAGGGCCGGGATGTGAAATTGAAACCGGTCCAAATCCACACGGGCATTAGTGACGGCATTTATACCGAAGTCGTTTCGGGTCTCAAGGAAGGGGACCAGGTGGTGACAAGTTCGTTTATGATGGGTTCGTCAAATTCGCGGCCTTCGTCGAACCCGTTCGGAGGTTTTCGCCGCTTCTAATGGACATTTGAAATTGCCGTGCAGGATAATCTCGTCATCAAGTTCGACAAGATCCACAAAATCTATCACACCGGAGAAGTGGATGTTCACGCGGTGCAGGGCGTTTCGCTGGACATCGGGCGCGGCGAATTTGTTGCCATCATGGGTTCCAGCGGTTCGGGCAAATCCACGCTGATGAACATGATCGGGTGCCTGGATCGTCCGACCCGCGGAGGTTATTGGCTGGACACCATTGACGTTTCAACGCTGGATCGCGACGCCCTGGCGGTGATTCGCAACGAAAAAATCGGATTTGTTTTTCAGGGGTTCAATTTGTTGTCGCGCACGTCGGCGCTGGAGAATGTGGAAATGCCGATGCTTTATAATCATCGCCGCATACCGTCGCGCGAACAACGCGAGCGAGCGTTGCAAGCTCTTGAATTGGTCGGGTTGGCCAAGCGCGCCGGGCATCATCCCAACCAGCTTTCGGGTGGTCAGCAACAACGCGTTGCCATCGCCCGTGCGCTGGTGAATCGGCCCTCGCTTTTGCTGGCCGATGAACCGACCGGCAACCTGGACAGCCAGACGAGCATCGAGATCATGGGGGTTTTTCAGAAATTGAACGAGCAAGGGATCACGATCGTGATGGTTACGCATGAATTGGATATAGCCCGTTATACGAAGCGCATGGTGGTGTTGCGTGACGGTAAAATTGTGACCGATGAAATGGTCGGCGACCGGTTGATCGCTGAACGGGAGTTGGTCCAGTTGCGCGAGGCGCAGCAGGCGGTAAAATTGGCCTGAGAAAACGAAATGAGAATTCTTGCCATATTGCAAATCGCCTTGCGCGCGCTGCGCCGCAACAAAATGCGGACACTGTTGACGATGCTGGGCATGATCATTGGGGTGGCCGCTGTGATTACGATGGTGGGCATTGGAAACGGCGCGAAGGCGCAGGTCCAGTCGCAAATTGCCAGCCTGGGTCAAAATGTCATTTTGGTTTGGGCCGGCAACGTCACTCGCGGGGGTTACCATAGCGGCTTTGGCAGCGCCGGCACGTTGACCCTCGAAGACGCCCTGGCCATTCAGACGGAGATTCCGGGGATTACTATTCTCAGTCCCGAAGTTCGAGGTTTTGAACAGGTGGCTGCGCGGGACGAGGACTGGTACACGACGGTCATGGGCGAATCCGATGAATATTTCGATTTGCGACAATGGCCGCTCTCCGAGGGCGCCCCGTTCGGGCCGCGGGATATTCGGGCCATGAGCAAGGTTTGTGTTATCGGTAAAACTGTGGCCCACCAGCTTTTTGGCGATGACGATCCGCTCGGCCAGATTATCCGCATCCGGAACGTGCCGTTTACCATCTGCGGCGTTTTGTGGCCCAAGGGGCTTTCGGTGATGGGGTCGGACCAGGACGATGTTATCATTATGCCCTATACCAGCGCGATGAAACGGGTGCTGGGCGCGAATTCGTTGCGCGCCATGGATATCCAGGCAGCCACGCCTGCGCTGTTGCAGCCGGTTCAGGACCAGATTGTGGATTTGCTGCGCCAGCGGCATCATACGCATAATTTTCAGGACGACGATTTCACCGTCCGTAACCAGGAGGAAATCGCCGAGATGGCCACGGCAACGGCCACGACCATGACGTATTTACTGGCGGCCATCGCCTGTGTCTCGTTGGTGGTCGGCGGCATAGGCATCATGAATATCATGCTGGTGAGCGTCACTGAGAGAACCCGGGAAATTGGCATTCGCATGGCGGTGGGCGCACGCGGCTCGGACATTATGCTTCAGTTTTTGATTGAAGCCGTCGCGCTGAGCGCCCTGGGCGGAGTGATAGGCATTATAGCGGGCCTCAGGACTTCCAAATCCATTTCGGCGCTAAACGGCTGGCCGGTGCAAACGCCGATTATGTGGATTGTTGCCGCGTTTTTGGTCAGCGCCGCGATCGGCGTCTTCTTCGGTTTTTACCCCGCGCGCAAAGCATCCCGGCTCGACCCGATTGATGCCTTGCGGTATGAATAGGCGGCGGTGACAGCGCCGCATGCGAGGGCGCCGTCCCAAGCCATTGTTCCAACGAAAATGCACACCGAAGTCCTGCCGGCGCACACGCCGGAGCTGTTTCAAAAGGCTGTCCGCCGCGCCGCTGAATTGTTGCGCAGCGGTGAGGTAGTTGCTTTGCCGACGGAAACTGTGTACGGGCTGGCGGCCAATGCGCTCGACGAGGCGGCTGTGGGGAAGATCTTTCGGATAAAAGGGCGTCCGGCGCACAACCCCATTATTGTCCACGTGGCCAGTCTGGAAATGGCGAAACGTTGTGTCACCGGCTTTCCCGCGCTGGCGAACGGACTGGCAAAGGCTTTTTGGCCGGGGCCGCTCACGCTGGTTTTACCTCGCGCGGGCGCTATTCCGGAAATTGTCACGGCTGGCGGTGAAACGGTGGGTGTTCGGTGGCCCTCGCATCCGCTCATCCAGGCGGTCATTCGCGAATGTGATTTTCCATTGGCCGCGCCCAGCGCAAATTTGTCCAATCAGGTTTCGCCCACGAACGCCGCGCACGTTCGCAAGCAGCTAGAGGGCAAAATTGCGGCGATTGTAGACGGTGGCCAGTCATCAGTCGGCATTGAATCGTCGGTGGTCGACTTGACGGTTTCGCCGCCGAAGATTTTGCGGCCGGGGATGATTCATCGTGAGTCTCTGGCGGCGGCTGGTTTCCCGGTCACCAATGCCGATGCGATGGATGAACCCGGTACGCTTAAAAGTCCGGGCCAATTAAAGAAGCATTACGCGCCGAAGGCAAAATTGCTTATTTTGAGATGGGATGATGATTCGGAATTGAAATCCAAAATTCAGAACTCAAACTTAAAAATTGAAAATTGCCACGTGATCGCCCATGCGCGAATCCCATCCCCGGAGCCGTTTGCGCGCGTTTGCGTTATTCCGCACGATGTCGAAGCGTTTGCGCGGGCGATTTACGCGGAACTGCACAATTGCGACGATGCCGGCGCCGAAACGATCGTGGTTGAAGCGCCTCCGGACGCGCCTGAATGGGCCGGGATCAGCGACCGTCTGCGTCGCGGGGCGGCGTGAGCGTTGAAACTTTTTACTGGCTTGTTCCGGTTGCCAGCTTCCAGCGGTCCACGTCTGTCAAAAACATTCCTGATTCAACGGACGCCGATCCGGAGGGCGAATGGCGCAAGGGAAAGTTTGTGGGAATTTGTTGTTTTGCCAAAGCGTTCATGACGAAGTTGCCCCAACTATCCTTTCCGCTGCGGAAACAGTCGGTCAGCAAGCGGTCATCCATGGTCCGCATCGTCAGATAGAGGGCGTTGACCGGCTTCACGTAGTCATTCAATTCGAAAAATGAGTCCTGGGCGTCATCGGTCAACCACACGCATTGACGGTTTCCATACCAGGCGACAGCCCAGGGCACGTCGCTCATGGTTAACTCGCCTGGCTTCATCCAGCCGGCGGTCCGTTCGATGTCCGGCGGAAAATAAGGCGGGAAAGAGACTGGCGTTTTCTTATACCATAGCGCCGAGATCAGGGGCAAACACGACAACAGAATGAAAACGCCCATCACGACGTAACGCAATTCCGTCGCGCGCAGGGTCATTTGATCCAGAAGAATGAAAAAGAACGCCGTGCCGAAAATAATGACGAATGGGGCTGCGAGCACGAAGAGGTTTTCCGAATTAATTTCCGGCGAGATGTCGGAAAGGGATGTTCGCCCCAAAGCCTCGACAAAGATAAATGTCCCCAGGCACATGAGGAGGAAATAACGCATCCGCCGCGGGCTCGGGCGGTTAAACGCCAGCAATAACCCGGCAAAAAACAAAAGGGACGGCCAGGTTCCGCCGATTTTCAATAAATCATTCTCCAAAAGCGGAAGCGCGTTTATGGCGAATTTATGGAAGTAGAGCGCGGGCCAAAGCGCTTCCAGCAAATCCGGATGCAGAGAACGCTCCAACGGCATCGGCGACAGCCCGGTTCCGTCGAAAATGGCGTAGCCCGCCGTTCCGAACGGGGCGCCGCTGACGGCGACATTGCGCGCAATCCACGGCGCGAGGATGATCGCGAAGGCGGCGAATGCCGCCGCGGCGTTTAGCCATTTTCGGGGACCGCTGAATAAAATAAGGAATAGCGCCACAGGAATAATTGTCCAACCGAAGGCATAGCGCGTGAGGGCGCCCACTCCCGTCAAAATGCCCACCCCGGCGGACCAGTATGCAATTCGAGTGGCGTCGGGCTGCTCTTCGCGCGCGAGTTCATCCGTTTTAAGGATGCACCAAAACAGCGCCAGAAAATCCAGCATCAGCAGCATGGTCGATAGACCGGAGGCGCTAAATCGCCACAGCAAATCGCAGCCGAGCATTAAAATGGCGGCGACGCGCGCGATGCCGTTGTCAAAGAGCTTTCTCGCGATAAAAAAGGACACCACCACTGCGGCAAGGAAAAGCAATTGATTGAAAATGCTAATGACAAAGTCCGGTTGAAAGCGCGCGAACAATCCGTTCGTTGCCCAAAAATTGCTTTTGAGGTTTATGGCGTATTGAAACGGCACAATTTTCATCAGGCCGGCCAGAATGACGGGGTAAACCGGCGGATTGGCCAAATCGGGGTGCGCCGTTTTGAGGCGCGCGTAATCGGGAGTTTGGTCGAATGATGCGGCTGCGCCTTTGCCCTGATTTTTTGCCTGGATTAGATAAATGCTTAAGGGCCTGATGAACTGAGTGGTGTAGCCTTTTCCGTCGGCGATGTTGCGCGCCAATTGCGCGGAGTCCATGGCATCCGGCGCGGAAAGGTCTTTCCAGCAGCGAAAATCATATAGGATGGCCAGCCCGAGGACCAGGACACAGGGCAGGAGAAACCGCAGGTAACGTTTGCCGGCTCCCACTTCGATATAATGTATGATGTCCTGCAAATTCATGGCTGGTGTCGAAATTTATTGGTCACCGCACTAAAATCCTTCCAAATGATAAACGTGCAATTTCCGATGAAACGTTCGGCGGCTCATCCCGATTTTTTTTGCCGCCAGCGTCCGGTTGCCATTGGTTTCCTTCAGCGCCTGCACAATCAACTGTTTTTCCGCTTCCTTCACCGTCAGATCATTTGCTCCCAAAGTATCTGCCGGTTGGGCTGGCGCCCAATTGCGCTCCGGCGCCCCGACCGGTGACCCGCCCGACCGGATGGACGGCGGCAAGTCCCGCGCCGTAATTTTCCCGCCCCGGCATAAAACCACCGAGTGCTCGATGGCCGTCCGCAATTCCCGAACGTTGCCCGGCCAGGGATAGCGCATCAGCAGTTCGAGCGCATCCACCGAGAATTCGTTCACGGATTTTTCATTTTCCGCGGCAAATTCCTTCAAAAACCTCTGGGCCAGCAGCAGAATATCGCCCGTCCGTTCCCGCAATGGCGGCAGCATAATCTCCACCACACGCAGCCGGAAGAACAAATCCTCGCGAAATATGCCCGTTTTGACAAGCTCTTCGAGATTCTTATTGGTTGCGGCGATCAAGCGCACGTCGGCCGTCTGGGTTTTATTAGACCCCACTCGCTCAAAAGTCCGCTCACCCAGAAACCGTAGCAGTTTCACCTGAATAGCCGTGTCAATTTCGCCGATTTCATCCAGAAACAGGGTCCCGCCTTGCGCCTGCTCGAACCGTCCGATGCGCCGCTCGTGCGCTCCGGTAAACGCCCCTTTTTCGTGCCCAAAAAGCTCGCTTTCGAGCAACGTCGTGGCCAGGGCGGCGCAATGGACAGCAACGAAAGGCTGTTTGGCGCGCGGGCTCAATTGATGGATCGCCTTCGCAAAGATTTCCTTGCCCGTTCCGCTTTCGCCTGTAAGCAAAACTGTCGCCCGGGTCGGCGCGACCTGTTGCACGACATCAAAAATCTCCTTCATCGCAGGCGAGTTGCCGACAATATTTTCCATTCCAAACTGCGTTGCCAACTGCCGCCGCAGGGAAACATTTTCGGTTTCCAGGGTTTGCTGGCGCAACGCGCGGGCGATCCGCATTTCCAATTCATCAATCTGGAGCCGGCCCTTGGCAATGTAATCGTCAGCCCCGCGCTTCATGGCGTCTACGGCAAGTTCTTCAGAGCCGTAAGCGGTCATCAAAATGCAAATCGGCGGCTTGGCCAGCGATTTGGCGCGCGCAATGAGTTTTAAACCGTCCTCGCCCGGCAACCGAAAATCCGTGATCAGAACGCTGAAATCCTCCGTTTCCAGAAGTTCCATGGCCGATTTCGCGTCATCCGCCACATAAACATCGTAACGCTCTTCCAATGCCGCGCGCAGACCATCCCGCGTCGGCTTTTCATCGTCCACAATTAACAATGTCGGTTTTTCGGCCACGGCGATTCAAGGACTGGAGGTTTCCTGCAGCAACCTGGGTTTGCGTTCATGCGAGGGGAGCCAGATGCGGAATGTGGTTCCGCGGCCGACGCGGCTTTCGACATCGATTTTGCCGCCATGCGCCCGGACAATCCGTTGGACAATCATGAGTCCCAGACCGGTTCCCTTTTTCTTGGTAGTATAAAACGGCTCGAAAATACGGGTGATTTCCTCCGGGGGAATACCGCCGCCGGTATCAGCAACGCTCACCCAAACGCCGTCAGCACCTTCGCCGGTTTGCAATGAGAGCGTGCCGCCTCGCGACGTCGCTTGCATCGCGTTTTTGATAAGATTCACCAAAACCTGTTGCATTTGGGTGGCGTCAATCGGCGTGGCGGGCAGGTGCCGCGCCGGGCGACTTTTTACGTTCAAACCCCGGTTCTCGAGTTCCGGTCGCAACAATTCAAGCGTTTGATCCACGACGTCGTTGAGCGACGCAAGCTTCAACTGCAAAGGCGCCGGCCGGATCGCCTGCAGGAACTGTGTGATGATATAGTCGAGCCGGGCGATTTCCCCTTTGCAAACCTCCAGGTACTGATCGAGTTTGGCGGATACTTCCCGCCACGAAGAATTGTCCGTGGCGCCTTTTCTGGCCGCCGGCCCCTCATTTTTGAGCTTCTTGAGCCCACGTTCCATGAGTTGCAAATGAATATGCAAGGCATTGAGCGGATTGCCGATCTCGTGAGCCACGCTGGCTGCCAGGAGGGTCAACGCCTGGACGCGTTCGCTTTCAATGGCTTCAAACGTCTTCTGCCGCGCTTCCGTGGCATCGTGCAAAATCAGCGCGACGCCGGAGCTCCCGATGGCATCGCCATCCAGGGGCGCGGCGTATAGCCGTAAAAATCGTGGGCGAGGATAATGGATTTCGAACTCGTGACGCGTTACCCGTTGGCCGGCCGCGTCCGCTTTGGAAATCTTTTCCCAATCCAATTCGGGCAGGAAATCGGCGATGTGCCGGCCTTCGCTATCATCTGCGTGAAGCCCAATGAGCTGGGTGACGGCGTGGTTAAAATAGAGCACCCGCCCGTTTTCATCCACCACCAGGACACCGTCCTCAATGGTGTTGAAAAGAGTTTCGAGAAAATTCCGTTCCCGCGCGAGACGCTGGACGACGGTTTGCAGACCTTCGGCGTCGAGCCGGCTGATTCGGCCAAGAACCTTGTCGAGAAAACTGGATTTAGGTGCGACCATTACAAAAACAACCGCCAATCGGAAGTGTCAATATGGCGCAGATTTACAATTTGTCAACCAGTGCTGAGATTGTGTCAAAAAGACCCAAGTCAGCTCAATTCTTTGGCGTACAGGCACCGCGACCAGCGTCCGGATTCAACTTCGATCAAGGCGGGCATCTTACTGGCGCATTCGGAGCGGGCGCTGGGACAGCGGGGATAAAATCGACAACCGGGAGGGAAATTTCCAATTCGGGGGACATTTCCAGGGATCGCTGATAAACGCTCTGCACCGCCTTGCAATTTGGGAACCGAATTCATCAGAGCCTTCGTATAGGGATGCAACGGATGCCGCAAAAGCTCACGCGCAGGCGCCATCTCAACGACCTGTCCGGCATACATTACAGCCACGCGATCGGCCATGTCGCCGACGATGCCCAGGTTATGGGTAATCAGCAAAATGGCCATGCCAAGGCGTTGCTTCAATTCCCGAAGCAAGTCGAGAATCTGGGCCTGGATGGTTACGTCGAGCGCCGTGGTTGGTTCGTCGGCGACGAGCAATTTCGGTTCGCTGGCCAGGGCCATGGCGATCATGACTCGCTGTTGCATCCCGCCAGACATCTCGAACGGATAATTGCGAATGCGCGATTCCGGAGCAGGAATGCCCACGAGTTTCAGGAGGCGAATTACTTCCGCGTCGTTCGCCTTGTCCGGACGATGTAACTTGAGCGATTCCTTGATCTGGTTGCCCACGCGAAATACCGGATTCAAGGCCGCGCCCGGTTCCTGGAAAATGTAACCCACAACGCCGCCCCGGATTTTTTGCAGTTCCGTCCGGGACATTTTTAAAACGTCGCGCCCGTTTAACAAGATTTCGCCGCCCACGTAATTGGCCGGCGGAGTGGGCACCAATTTTGCGATGGAAAGCGCGGTGACGGTTTTGCCGCAACCGCTTTCGCCCACCAGGCAAACCGATTCGCCGGCGTTGATGGTCAGCGAAATGCCGTCAATGGCGCGCAATGCGCCGGCATTCTTGCCGAAGTCCATTTTCAAATCTTTGATTTCGAGCAACGACATGGGGAGAGTAAAAAGGAAAAAGGAGAAAGGAAAAAGGTAAAAACGCGGTTCATCTGCTGCGGGCGCATCTTAGCACTGTTCCTGGTAGGGACGGCGCGCTGCGCTGTCCGTGCCGCGTTTAGCGGCGCAACGAATGTGGTCGGACGTTGGACCGTCCCGCATTGCGGGATTCCGCTCGCTCTACGCGGGCGGTGACGGCGCAGCGCGCCGTCCCTACCGCCACCGACGTAAGAACAATGTGTGGATACGCCGATCTGCTGCCCAACATTTTGGGCGCTTAAACCCTTCGGGCTTTTAACCCTTTAACGTCACGAGCCTACCGGTGGACGACAAACTGCAGAACGCAAATGATTTGCGGGTGCGATCTTGCCGCGTCACCTTCCAGGATGCCCTCGAGTTTGGGGGAGCGGATGGTTAGATACGGGTAGCCTCCGGTCCATTGATCGAATTCTTTGCCGTTTCGGACCCGTTTGCCAGTTATAGCGCGGAACGGAGTGCTGCCTGCGCAGACAGAAACCTGCAATACGTGGCCGGATTGGGAATCCGCGACCCACATTGAAAATCCGCTGCCATCCGGGAGCGGGTCCTGGACACCAACGACGGCTACGAAATGGCCGTCCAGCCAGTTCCAATTGTAATGCGAAGAGCTGCCGTCCGCCGCATAGGATTGCAAATTGACCACGGGAGGAAAACCCTCGGCCAGAGAACGGCTCAGGTCGTGATAAACTCTTTTCAATTGTTCCTGGGGCGTTTCTCTTCTTTTCAGCACCAGACGCTCGCCATGCACGCGGGGACCGGACCCGTCTTCCCTGAGCCAATCGTTAATGAAAGGCGCAATGTCATCGTCCCACATTCCGCCGTTTTCCAGGTACCGCGGTTGATCGTGGGCGATCGAGGAGGGTTTTCCACCATACATCGAAATCAGGTTTCGGACCTTTTGAGCCGGTGTTTCACCCCGAAGGCTCCGGGCCATATTGGTCAGCGCCGAGTTGCCGAATTGGAAGGCATCGAAGATGGCGCAGGGGCCGCAGGCGCAGTCTCCGACGTTTTCCTGGTGAATCACCCGGTCCGAGAACGTGGAATCGGCTGTCGAACCAATTACCACCGTGGGAAGGGTTGAGTTTTTTGGCGAAATTGGAGTGGTTAGACCGGTCTGTTTTCCCTGTAATGAAGAATAAAGGGACAAAAACAGGATGGAAAAACCAATCAAAATGCTTCTGCTGCGAATGTCGAACACTTTCCGTCTCACGTAATGCCTGCTAAAAGAGTCAAAATGCAATCAAACCATTGAAAACCCGTTAACTCTTGCCTGTTAACGGTTGCATTTTGCCATTTCAGAGACGGAAAATCAAATCAATTTTTATTTCTTCTGCTGTCGGACCTGACGAATTTTGAGGATTTGAGCAAATTTGTTATCGCTCATGGCCCATTACTGTACTCACGCGTCCCCTGTGTAGAACTGCGCCCGTTGAATCATTTGCTGGTGAATTCGCAAGGGATTTCGTACGAGATTGTCCAGACCTTCGGCCTTCATTTCAGACCGGTATACGCTTTTTTTAGCTTTCAGTGCGTGTTCCTGAAGGCGGTGTTCCAATTCCTGTGCCAGTTTAGACTCTTGAGTTGTCATAACGATAGAACTTTGATTTGCCCTTTGTGTGTGGAATTGTTCAGCAGGACGAATGCCGCAAGGCGCAACGTGGAAATTGCAAGGAATTGAAAGTGTTATGGTTGCGGTACTCGAAAAATGTCTGGCGATTTGCATTGCGCAGATTGCATTTGTCCCAGTAAAGCGGCGAGAAAAGGGAATTATCGACGGCCCGGCTTGTGTGCTACGCAGACGCGCGGCATAATCCGGTTATGTCCCGTGCCACGGCAATCCTTGCGCCCATTGTATTGGTCGTGATTCTATGTTCGCCTGCGCGGGCAGCTGTTCTGTGGCAGAACGTCGGCCCGATTTTGGCGCACGAAAATGGCGAGGGCACGGACATTCTTCAGGCCGCAGTGAGTCGGGACAACACGGCCAGCGATGCTCTTTATTTTAAGTTTCACGTGAACCCACTTTCGGACGCGAGCATGGAACCGTACTCGGCCGGATTTCAATTGTTTCTAGGCGACCAGGAGCGCCTGGGGGTGGGCAATTCCCTGGAAGCCTGGGCATATAGCGCTTTCAACACGCTGGAAACAGGCACGAACAAGAAAGTCCCCGGGGACGTGGATTTGCACTCGGCCAGCCCGGAATCCTATGAGCCGGGGCGCTATTTATCCTACGAATTTCCGCGCCGTGGCTTTGAGCGTACGATTGTCTTTAAGGTGCAATTTGTTCCCGGCGGTGAAGATTTGGTGACCGTGTGGATGAATCCCAGGCTGACCCCCGGCGCTACGGAAGAAAACCAATTGACCAACCTGGTGACGCAATTCAAGGCGAACGCATCGTTTAATCAAATCCACTTGCGTCACCATGGCAATGGCGATGGATGGGTATTCAGTGATTTGGCTGTGGCAACTTCGTTTGACGACTTTATCGTTATTCCGTTTTGGGAAACGTGGTGGTTCAGGACGATGGTCGCGGCAGGATTGATGGTGTGGGTCGTGGGGGTTGTCCGGGTCATGGAACGGCGAAAATATCTGCGCCAACTGCAGTTGGCGGAACAGGAACGCACGCTGGAACGGGAACGGGCACGAATCGCCCAGGATTTGCACGACGATTTGGGATCATCGTTGACGCGATTGACCTTGTTGAGCGGGTTGGTGAAGGCGGACAAAGACAACCCGGAACAGGTTGAGGCCCATGCCAGCAAGCTGTCGCAGGCGGCTGACCAGACGGTACGCGCCCTTGAGGAAATTGTCTGGGCGGTGCGTCCGGGCAGCGACACGCTGCAGAGCCTCATGGATTATATCGCGCACTTCGCAAACGAACTCTTCGACGGCAGCAGCGCGCGTTGCCGGCTGGATTTGCCAAATGATCTGCCGGCCTGGCCACTGCCGCCGGACATGCGGCACAACATTTTTCTCATCGTCAAAGAGGCGTTGACGAATGCATTCAAACATTCGGGGGCCGGCGAGGTTCAGGTACGGGCAAAAATCATCGGGCGCACCCTTGAGATCTCCGTGGTGGATGATGGAAAAGGGTTTAACCCGGCGTCGCTGGTCGAGGGCTGGCGCAACGGCATGGGTAACCTGCGCCGCCGTGCTGCCGCGATGAGCGCAAAACTGGACCTTCAAAGTGAGCCCGGAAAAGGGACCACAGTGCGGTTTTCGGTCGGCCTGGAAGGGGACAAGGAAGCGAAACGTGGAAAGTAACCAGTCGAGCTCGTGTTTATAGTTCCAGAGTCATGAAAATGCTGTTCGGATCGGGAACGTAGCTGCCAAAAGGCGGGCCCTCGACGAACCCATGCCGTTTATATAGTTCGCGGGCCGGAGTGAAATAGGGCCATGAACCCGTTTCGAGACTCAAGCGAGACAATCCCATTTGCCGGGCCGCCGCAATCGTGTGCTGGAGCATGGCGCTCCCCGCGCCTTTCCGCCGGTACGTTTTGTCGGTGTGCATTGATTTGATCTCGCCGTGGAATTCTGACAGGCGTTTCAGAGCACCAATCGCAATCACGCGATCTTCAGCCCATGCGGACCAAAACCGGATGTCCGGTGACTTCAGCCCGCTTAAGTCAAGCGCGTGGGCGCTGCCGCCTCCTGTCTCGGCGCGCGCGGTTTCGAAATGATGCCTGAGAAGCGCCTGCACTCGAGAATCGTCCAGGCCGCCGTCGGTGATTTTCATTCGTAGCACTTGCGCTACTAATAATAAAAACCAATCATTACGGCAATGATGCAAGAACAGTGGACAAAGGTAGATGAGCTACTCGGCTCTTTGCTGGTTCCGGACGATGAAGCGCTCGAAAACGCCTTGAAAACCAGCCAGCAGGCCGGTCTGCCGCCAATCCAGGTCTCTCCAGTGCAAGGCAAACTTCTCAATCTTCTTGCCCGGTCTATCAAGGCGCGGCGCATTTTGGAAATCGGGACCCTGGGAGCGTACAGCACGATTTGGCTGGCGCGGGCATTGCACGCCGGCGGGCGCTTGATTACTCTTGAATTCGAACCGCTTCACGCCAAAGTGGCGCAGGCGAACATCCGTACCGCGGCCTTGGACCCGGTGGTTGATTTGCGCGTTGGTCCGGCGCTGGAAACGCTTCCCGTTTTGGTATCAGAGCAAGCCGGGCCATTTGATTTGATCTTCATTGACGCTGACAAAGTGAACACCCCGGCCTATTTTCAGTGGTCGCTCAAATTGTCGCGTCCGGGCTCAATCATCATCGTAGACAATGTCGTCCGCAAAGGCGCGATTGCCGATCCTTCGAGCGAAGACCCGGCGGTGCAAGCGATGCAGCAATTTCTTTCAATGCTGGCGGCCGAACCGCGGGTCAGCGCGACGGCGCTTCAGATGGTTGGGGGGAAGGGCTATGACGGTTTTGCGCTGGCGCTGGTGCTTTAGGATAAAAGATTTTCCTTGACGGATCGGGCAACAAGATGTATATGCAAGTAATATGAGCGTTCGGGAATTGTCCAAACCAGCGTGTGAAAGGCCATTAAGCACTCCGTGCTTTTGTGCAAATCTGCGCCGCGCCACTCGGGCAGTTACCCGCATTTATGAAGAGGAATTCCGGAGCGCGGGCTTCACGGGGGCGACCCAATACCACGTGTTGACGGCGCTCAAGCGGACCGGTCCAGTGCGTCAACAGGAGTTGGGC
>DASXFM010000168.1:0-15524 GCA_036489615.1 Verrucomicrobiia bacterium
CCGTCGGCGCGAAAGATAAGGAAAAAGATAAGGAATATCGCTCCTCCTGGGGATGGGATAAGCTGAATATTTCCGATGTCGAGACGCCCGATGGAGTCGTCGCCCGTTTGGGAGCGGATATTCTCGATAAATATCGACCCATGGATAAACCGTTGTTTCTGGCTGTCGGCTTTCGCCGTCCTCACGATCCTTACGCCGCGCCGCAAAAATATTTTGACCTGTATCCAGTGGACCAAATCACGCTGCCGGAAGAACCTGATCTGTCACAGCAGCATATTCCGCGCGCGGCGCTGACCTATGATCCGGCCAAGCTGGAAATCCCTCCGCAGAAGCGGCGTGAAGGCATCGCTGCCAAATATGCCTCCATCTCATTTACGGATGCGCAACTCGGTTTGTTGTTGGACGTGATGGATCGCAATAATCTTTGGGACAATACTGTGGTCGTCCTCACCGCTGATCATGGCTACCATCTCGGCGAGCACGGTGGGATGTGGCATAAAATATCCAACTTTGATGAATCCGCGCGCGTGCCGCTGATTATCGCCGCGCCGGGCATGAAGGCGAATGCGCGCTGCTCTCGCGTGGTGGAATCAGTGGATCTTTACCCGACGCTCGCTCAATTAGCAGGGTTGTCCCTGCCTGCCGGTCTGCAAGGAACCAGTCTGGTTCCTTTGCTTCAGAACCCCCTACAGGCCTGGGATCGCCCGGCTTTCACCCAGATTCAGCGTCCCTCAACCTATCTGGGACAGCATGACGGAAAATACATGGGACGTTCGATTCGGACTGAGCAGTGGCGCTACACCGAATGGGACGAAGGCAAAAAGGGCGTCCAATTGTACGACCTCGCGAAAGACCCCAAAGAGTATGTGAATCTGGCGGAAGATCCGAAATACGCCACAGCCTATACTGATACTCTGAACCGGCTTAAAACGCAGCTTCACGATGCCATGGCTTCCTGGCCCAAAGCTGTGGGTAAGGCAGCGGCTTCGCCAGAGGCTATTGACGAGTAAAGCTTTTCTCTCCAGTTGTTCTTGATTGGCCCGAGGGAACTGCCAATGCTTATGAACGACTAATGACGAAACGTTCCGTTCAATGGCTGCGGCAGTTCCAAAAAATTCTGCCGGCCGGGGAAATCATTTTAGACCCAATAAAGCTGGCCGATTATTCCGGCGATAAGTGGTTTGCCGTCCATCAGCCGGATGCGGTCGTGCTGCCGCGCGATACCCAATCCGTTTCCAAAATCCTCGAATTCGCCAACCGCCATCGGGTTCCCGTGACGGCCCGCGGCGGCGGTTACGGCTACGTGGGCGGTGCCGTCCCGATGCACGGAGGCATCGTGCTTTCACTCGAACGCATGAACCGCATCCTGGAGATCAATGCGAAGGATTTTGTCGCCGTCGTCCAGCCGGCGGTGAACACGGAAAAACTTCAGGATACCGTTGAAAAGCGGGGACTGTTTTATCCGCCGGATCCGGCAAGTCGCGCGCATAATTTTATCGGCGGCAATATTGCTACCAACGCCGGCGGTCCGCGCTGCCTGAAATACGGCGTGACGCGTGATTATGTGCTGGGGCTCGAAGTTGTTCTGGCCGACGGACGCGTTCTGCGTCTGGGCGGACGCACGCACAAAAATAAAACCGGCTTTGACCTCGTGAAATTGTTTGTCGGTTCAGAGGGACTACTCGGCGTTGTCACGGAAGCGACGTTGAAATTGATCCCATTCCCGCCGTATCGCGCCACGCTCGCGGCTGGATTTAGCTCCATGCCCAATGCCATCCACGCCCTGCAGGCCATTTTGGCTGCTGGATTTTTGCCATCGGCCTTGGAACTGGCTGACCAATTCACCCTGGCCGCCGCCGCTGCCTACACAAGGAGCAAACGACTGGGCGTGTGCAAAGCGCATCTGATTGTGGAACTGGACGGGCAGGAAAAATCCGTGCGCGGCGAAGCGCCCATGGTTGAAAAGATCGTTCGCCGATTCAAACCGTTGTTCGTGGACCGCGGTTTTGGTGATGCCGAATGTGAAAAGATTTGGCAAATCCGCCGTGAATTCTCGTTTTCACTTCGTGCAACCGGCCTGACCAAACTGAACGAGGACATCGTCGTACCGCGCGGCAAGCTGGAAGACCTATTCATGTTCGCCGCGCGCCTGCAAAAGAAATTCGGGATGCAACTTGCCTGCTTCGGCCACGCCGGCGACGGTAACATTCACACCAACATCATGGTGGATTACAACCAGCCCGGCGCAAAGGCACGCAGTGAGAAGGCGTTGGACGAATTATTTCAGTGGGTCATCATGCAGGGCGGGGCGATCACGGGAGAGCATGGTATTGGCCTGGCGAAAAAACGCTGGTGGCCGCTGGCCGTCTCGCCGGAAGTCCGCGCCGTGCATGCGGAATTAAAACGCACCCTGGACCCGCGCGGTATTTTGAACCCGGGAAAGTTTGTTTGATCTTCGAAAAGATACTTTTGTTACTGCACCCTGATACGGAAGAATTGTTGTGCGGCAGTAGGCGCCAGCGTGTAAGGGTTGGTAGCGCCGGTCATATCCGCGTAAGGCCCCGTGAGGGCAGGGGCCGATTGCAAGGTACCTGCCGGCCAAGTCAGCATGACATTGCCATTGGTGCTTTGGATATTAAGCGCGGCGATCGGGTCACTCACGACAGAATAGCTTTCGAATGACGAGGTCGCTGCAACTGTCATATAGCTGGCCCAGACCCAAGCCGGAGATTCCACACCGGAATGGATTCGGCTTTCATCCAGTGAGCCCAGGAAATTAAAAGAACCGCCAGTGTCCCGGCCCAGATCCACGTCATTGTTCGTGGGAAAGTCACTCATCGCCGCGCCGGAAGCGACTGGATTGCCGTCCACATACAAGGCTGCGGACGTCCCCGCGCGATTGACTGTCGCAGTCAACAAATGCCATTGATTCAAACTGACTGTCCCGGTGGGTGCTATGATTTGATCCTGGGTCGAGCCTCCGTCACCTGTGGTGAAGATCAATGCCCCGTCACTCGTTTTGTAATCGTTCACGTAAAAGAAAACCTGGGCCGAATCGGCCACGCCCGGTCCGTTCGCCCAGAGACATTGAATGTCTGATACGCCAGAAGATACGTTCGCCCACGTGGACAAAGTGAAAGCGTTACCCAGATTAATTGTGCCGGCGTCCATCCATGGGGAGCGTGAGAAATATTCACCGGAACCAACGATCCCATTCGTCAAACGCGGCGCGAGGCCGTTGACCGATGTATAATCAAGCGTGCTGTCGAGATAGGGGAATCCACTCTGGCTTAAGTGGTACACCAGCAGATAATTGTTGGTACTGCCCGTGGCCGTCCAAGTCGTTCCATTGGTGTTGCAAGGGAGCAGGGCGCTGTCTGCCGGATTACCCCAATAAGCGTTGATGTAATCGTTGGTCGTCGCAAGTGAAGGCACCTGTACCCAGACCTCTGATTCGCCAGCAGGGTTCCATTGGTCGATTTCAAATGGCAATTCCAAACCATTGGCATCCGTGAACCGAAGATCAGCCCCGGTGCCGGGCGAGACAAATTGTGAATACGAAAATCCCGGGAGGTTTGTGGGATTCAGGCGAACCAGCACGGGGAAGTTTTGCAGAATTGTTGTGTTGGTGTAACCGCTAAACGTAATGTGCATCCCATAATAATTGCCGGTAGCCGTCAGATATGTCGGCACTGTGCCTACGACTTCCGCGGTGCTGGAACTGGCGCTGTTCAGGCTGTTGCTGACGGTTACCGCATAATAGTTCGTCCCGCCTGCCGCGTTAAACGAGTAGGTGGCATTGGTGGCCCCGGTTATGGGCTGGCCGTTAAGCGTCCATTGGTAGCTTAGATGTGCCTGACCGGTCGCTCCCACGGTGAATGACAGCGGGGTACCCTGCGCTACGGTCTGCATCAACGGTTGTAGATCCGAAGTGACAAGGGGATTTTGGGAAATGGCATAGAACACCGGCGTGCTCATATGATCCCGAATACAAGGTTTGCCAATGGCATCTACGTAGAGTTGATAAATCCCGGGTTGCAAACCCAGCAGGCTGACATTGGTTTGGTATATGCCGGTAGGCACTGAACACAGAAAGGCTGCATTCCCATTGTTCGTTTGGGCATAGATCTCGTAATGGTCAACGGTGCGTTCATCTCCAGAAGTGTTCGTCCACGAAAGGATATTGGGAGTGGCGATTTGAGTGCTCAGGGCAAAATAATTCTCCGTCCCGGATTCGCATTCCGTGCCTTCCTCCCAGTCGCTCCACGTCGCCCATTGCATGCGAGTCATGTTGGTAGGGATGGAGGCATTGATTTCAGCAGCCCGTTCCACTTCGCACAGGCCGTTGCCGCTGGGCAAGTATTTTCCCAACGACCAGCCATAAGATTTTGTGAGAGTACCGTTAAAGTGCGCGCACATGGCCCCAAATGCCTGCTTGGTAGGATGGGCCTTGAGCGTGGGATATTCGCTGATGACGGTGCTCAAGTTGTATGGATTGGTGGCCAGGGCATTGGTGTTTCCGGTATCGTAGCAATCCGTCCATTGATAGGTCATGTCTACCCAGGGCTCCGTGATATGGCCATCATGCTCATCCACCCAGATAGCGTTAGGGTCGGTAGCCGCTTTGATGGTCTCCATGTCGGACTCGCTCATGTAGGTGCCGCTGCGTACGTTAAAAAACATCAAAAGCGGATTCCCGCCGACGACAGGCTCCGTTTCGTAGTTGGAGTCGTTAAAATAATTGGTAACGCAATAATTGATATTGGCTTCCAGGTTCGTGACGCTTTCCCCGCCTTTAAAATCGCCAAAGACGGCCATGATGATGTACTTGAAATTTTTATTGGTGTTGCTGCTGCTGGCCAGGTATGCCTTGACCTTTTGGGCTACGTCGTCCGTTTGATCTCCCTTGCCATACCAGGAAAAAATAAGTCCATTAAAGCCACGGCTTTCCAGGTCATTAATCATCGAGGCCACATAGGCCGTCGTATTATTGTTTACCCCGATATTTATATGCGAGCTCTCACCAAACCAGCAGGTGCCATTGGCAAACCAGCGCAGGTCAGGCCGGCTGGGGATCAACGTATGCACGTCCACGTGTGATACGTGTCCCGGCGTGATCGGATTCAATGACTTGTCCAGCAGGGCCGGGTTGATGGCGATGGTATCGCCGTTGGTGTCTGCCCAACTGGTGGTCCCAAAGTTCGCCCCATAGGTGCTCTGGGTATAATTGGAATACGCCGAAGTGTTATGATTGGTCAGCGAATACAGCGTGGTATTAAAATTTAATTGGCCGAAAGCCAGGGTGGACGAGGCGACCAGGCACAGAATCGTCCATAACCACCGCCGCCGAAATCCGTTTTCTTTTTGCAGTTTAAGTACCGTTTGCATACTAAATAAATTGTTCAACTTCTTTCTACCGGGATTTTGGAACTTATGATGTCACCGTTTTCGTCAACTTGTTTTCCTTTGCTTAACGACGGTCATAGCCAGTGTGATAGCGTGTTTAATTTTATCGGCCGTGAATATTATTAGGTTCTAACTTAAAGTGAATTTCCAGCCTTACAATAGACATTTTGCGCAAATCTGGTATTTTTTTGCGCAAACTGTTATTTTTACGCATATTCAAGGTACATGAAAACACACCGCCCAAGAATCGCGCTGGCGTTGCCTGACTCGAAACCATGGGGCATTACGCATTTTTTTAACGGGGTCAATGATTATGCGAGCAAGCACAAATGGATTTTGACGGCCTGTCCGGTGAATCCCGAAAGCAGTGATGATTTTCCCCTGGAGTTGTCCCGCTTGAAGTCATGGCAGGTGGACGGGATCATTGTTCATGCGAACAACCTCAAGCAATTGAAGTGGCTCCATAAATGGCGCATCCCGGCGGTCAACATCGGGGAAGACCTGGATTTCAATTGCCAAATTCCCCGGCTGGCCTTGAACAATCGCCGCATCGGCCAGTTGGCGGCTGAACATTTGATTGGTTTGGGATTAAAAAATCTAGCCTATCATGGGGTCCAGGGACGGAAGTATTCCGAAGAACGGTTGATGGGTTTCAAGCAAACCGCCCAGGAAGCCAATTTGGAGATCCGCAGCTTTCTCCTGCCCCATATGACCAGGGACGCTTTTTGGAATGAGCGCTATGAACCGATCAAACGCTGGCTGAAGGCCCTGCCGCTGCCGATCGGGCTTTTTGCCGTTCATGATTATCGCGCCCTCATTATCTTAACCTGCTGCCACGAAATCGGCTTGCGCGTGCCTGAGGATGTGGCCGTCATCGGTTCAGACAATAATTTGATGGTGTGCGAATTTACCAACCCGACCTTGACTAGCGTATGCATCAATGCCTACCGGATGGGTTATGAATCGGGCCGATTGCTGGATCGAGCCATGCAAAAGGAAACACCACCAACGGAACCGGTCCTCATTGACCCGTCTGAAGTGAGAGCCCGGGCGTCAACCGATGTGCTGCATTCAGACGACCCAACGGTCAAAGGCGCCATTCAATTCATGCAGCAGAATTATTCAAAGTCGTTCACCATGGATGCTGTCGCGGATGCGGTCAACGTCTCCCGCCGCCTGCTGGAAATGCGCTTTCGCGCGGAACGAAAAACCTCCCCGGCGATTTTCCTGATCAACCTGCGATTGCAAAAGGCCAAAACGATGCTCACCGATCGCCTCCGCAAGCCGATCGAAGAAATCGCCCGCGCTTGCGGTTTCGGTACGGGCAAAAATTTGCGGGCGGCTTTTCGACGCCTGCTCAATGCTTCGCCGAACAGCTTTACCCATGATTCAAATGCCAGTTGATGGCCCGTTACCGTGCAACCACGGCGGCGGTCAACTTTCTGGCAGCGCTTTTAGTTTTGATTTTTCCTTTGGACGAAACCTCCGGTTCAACCCGTGGCAGCATGGTGGCGGTAACCTCATGAGTTTTGCCGTCCGCGAAAGCAGGCAGCAAATCCCCGGCGAAGTGCTTCCCATCTACGAGCAATTCCACGCGGCCGCTTTCAAGGGCGTGCGGGTTGCGAACCCGAATGTGATAGGTCGCGCCGCGCCACGTACGTGTAATGCTGGCTTCCGGCCAGCTCGTCGGGAGGCAGGGCTGAATGCGTAAGCCGTTGTATTCGGGTTTGGCCCCGATCCATTCGTTGATTAGGACGGTGTTCAGCCAGGCATAAGAGCCCGTGATCCAAGTGTACTGTTGCTGGAAGGGACTGCTTTTATGCTGGGGACCGTAATAACAGTTGGCATAGAGGAAGGACGCATTGCGCTTGGGATCCTCTGGCCCGGAAAGACTGCACGGAGTGATCCGTTTAAAAACGTCATAGGCCTTGTCGGCTTTGCCCAAGCGGAGCAGACCAAGAATCATCCAGATATTAAGGTGGGTATAAATTGTCCCGTTCTCGGCAATGCCCGGCTCCATGCTGGAGATGCGGCCGATGGCCGGATCCAGTTCCGTGTAAGGCGGAGATAGGAGCATATAGCCAACTTCCGTAAGTAAGAGGCGATCACAAGCGTCGATCAATTGCGCCGCGCGTTCAGGATCAGCGATGCCAGCGATCAGTGCCCAGCATTGCGGCTCCATGAAAATACGGGCAAAACGATTTTCGTGCGAACCGATCGGGTGCGCCTCATCGTCATAACAGCGGCGGTACCATTGGCCATCCCACGCATGGGTATTGATCGCGGCCACCATGGCATCACGGCGGCGGGAATAATCATTCCGGGCTTCCGGCCGGGAAAGATGCTCCATTAATCCGGCCATTTCACGCATGGCCTCGGCATAGGCGATCGAAAGCCAGACGCTTTCTCCCCGTCCTTCTTTGCCGACACCCGTGAGTGAGTCATTCCAGTCGCCGAATTTGATCAAGCACAGGCCATGCTCTCCCTTGTTTCGCTCCAGGAAATCAAGGGCCGTGCGGATATGATCCAGGACCGTGGCCGAAATATTGCTGCCGTAATAAGGTACTTTTTCGTCCAGCAAAGCCAGGTCGCCGGTTTCCTTCAAATAGGCGCAAAGAGTAAAGACCAGCCAAAGCGCACTATCACTGTAAGGTTTTTCGTCCACCGGATTCCAACCGCGCAAAGCCTGGCCGCCGGGAAACTGATAGCGCAGCGATTCCAGCAGGATGGCGCGGGTACGGGATGGGTTCAGGGCGGAGACGCCCAGGCCATGCTGGACGATGTCACGGTAACCATTCCAACCCCAGCGGCACCAACGGCTGCCGTAACTGGCCCCTTGCTTGATCCAGACATTTACCATCCGATCAAAAAGTGGATCGGGAGTTTTGACCCGGTTCGTCGCGGTCATCTGTGAATTTTGAGCGGCGAGTTGATCGAAAAACATATCCGTATGCCCCAGGTAACGCTTGCGAAAAGTAGCTACCTTGCTTTCGTGATCGGTGGCTCCCAGCATGAGAGTCAGCTTTTTCGCTTCATCAGAAGCGATCTTAAAATCAAATTGGAGTGCGCCTGCCGTCGCATCGGCCGAACCAGGCGTATTGGAACAATGGCCCCGCTTAACGGCCGCTGGATCTTTCAAGGTGCCATAGACCCCCACGAACGCATCCCGCGAACCATCATAAGCGGCAATCGGTTGGTCGCTGGTGAGGAAACCGGTCAGAAAATCGTGCGGCCGGCAAAACGGATGTTTGGTCGCAACCACCGCATTCTGTTCGCGATTGAAATGGGATTCGCGATAAATCGTATCGCCATAACTATTGAAACCCCATTTAAAGGTGAATTGAAATTGGACATAGGTGAAAATAGAGAGACTGCGGGCGTTGGGGCCGCAGTTCTCGATTTTCAGGTCCCAAAGTTCAACCGGATCCTTGCCCGGCGGAACAAAGATACGCAAACGCGCCTTGATCCCATCCGTCGTATTGCTCAGAATCGTATAGCCCAGGCCCTGGCGGCATTCAAACTTGTCACTCGGACGGCAGACCGGTTCCCAATTTAAATTCCAGAATGCGCCGGTCTCGTTATCCCTGATATAAATCAAACGATTCATCAAATGGTCGCGGCCAAAAACATCGAAATCGCAGATTCGTCCGATGCCGGTGAGCAGTTGAATCGCTTCTTTGTCTTGCGGCTGATAATCAAGGCATCCTACCGCCGTATGCTCCACGATCGAAAAACAAGCGTCATTCCAAAGAAAATTGTCGAACGCGCGGGGGGCATCCGGGTTTGTGACGATAAATTCCGTGCCATTCTCATTAAAATGTCCGTAAGGATGTTCGTACGCTGTTTTGGATACCCCGTTTGACCCGTTTGAGGGTTGCGGACTAAACGCTTTCGCCGCGTCCGCCACTTTCCGTGACCGCAAAGGCTGCGAAGGTATTGCATTCACCTGTTTCAGTGATTTGGAAATTCTCAATTTCCGGTTATGACTGCTCCCATTATTGCCCTTATCTTTACTCATAATAATTCTTCGATTTTCCCGCTGGCGTATCGGCATTGGCCGAAACGACCGCCGGCAGGGATGAAAAAAATTCGTTTCATAGTTCAGGTTTTGAATCGCAAAACGTAATCAACCAGTCGGTCGAAGTTTGCGGTAGCCACGCCGATGAACTTGTCGGCGCAGCCGTAATAAACAAATAATTTGCCGTTGCGAACAACGTTGGCCGTCGGGAACACGACTCCATGCGGGTAAAGCCCCTGCCATTCATAGTCTGCCTCCGGCGACATGATTGGCTCCGGCGCGCGGGCGAGGACTTTGCGCGGATCTTTCAAATCCAGCATCATCGCGCCCACGTGATAGACATTCTTCGCATCCACAGCGTGATAAATGACCAGCCACCCTTTTCGATGCTTGACCGGGGGAGTTGACCCGCCGATCTTGCGCTCCCAACGGAATTTGCTCCCAGCCAGGAAATAACTTTCCCCCCACTTAAGCATGTCGTCGCCAAAACAAATCCACATGGCGGGATATTTGGTGCGATATTTTGGCCCAACCCACTGCATGGGACGCCGAAGCAACGCGTATTTACCGTTAATTTTTTCGGGGAACAAAATCACGTCGCGTTCGTCGAGCGTGGGATCCGTGATGCGCCCCAGGCGGCGAAACGTTTTGAGATCCTTCGACATCAGCAACCCGGAAGAAGTCAGGTTTTCTCCGAAAGCTCTGGGTTGGCTCCGGTCATGCGGGTTGTACGCGGCATTGCCGGCCTGGAGCCAGTATCTGCCAGGGGCATAAGGGCGATAGGCGTAGGTGATGAAGAAACGGCCATCGATCTTTACGATCCGCGGATCTTCGATGCAGCCGGCATCTTCACCGTCCAGGGCGGGGGAAAGGATTGGCTTCGCCTGCGCCCGCTTGAAATTAAAACCATCCTTGCTCGTCGCCAGGCCAAAACGGATGACATGCTGCGGGTCTTTGCCGGCGGCGCGATAAAGCATGTAGAAGGTGCCTCGATCGTAGATAACACCGGGATTGCAGACCGCCAGATTTTCCCAGGGCTGCCGGGAGTTCGGCGAAAGAATGGGATTACTGGAAAATTTATCGAGTTTCATAAGATATCAACGCCATATGAAAACAAACACCCCGGTAGCAACCAGCAGCGCTGCCGCCAGAACCCGATAGTTTTTGAACCAGGGCACGCCCGCCAGCGCGAACGTTTCGTCCCTGAATACCTGGAGGTTCCAAACATAAGCTTTGATTTTGGATTCCGCCGGCGGCGGCGTGACCAGACTTGTGACAATGACGATGCTCAACGAGAGCACGAAGACCAGCGGTGCGACATAAAGAAAGTTCCAGTTTACCAGCGGCGTGTATTTAATACCGAAAAGCAGCCCAATCGCGATGACCAGTCCTGAAATCAGGCCGATGAATGCTCCTGACGCGGTGGCCCGCTTCCAAAACAAGCCCAATAAAAATACCGACACTACCGGCGGACACATGTAAGCGAGCAATTGCTGAAAGTATTTTATGATCGAGTCAAATTTTTGAATCTCGGGCGCCCAAAACGCCGCGATGGTGATGATGATCAACCCGGAAATACTGCCGGCCACGACGTGTTGCCGGCTATTCATCCCGGGCCGCAGCTTGCTGAGAATGTCCATCGTCAACAACGTCTGCGCCGAATTCAAGGTCGAGGTCAGCACCGACATCATGGCCGCGACAAACCCGATGAGCACCAATCCCTTGATGCCGACGGGCAGCATTTCGAAAACGAGCTTGGGATAGATTTGGTCGCCTTTCTCCAAATGCGGATACAAAACCCGTCCGGCAATCCCCGGCAGCACCATGAGAAAAAACACGGCGAAATTCAGTCCCCCGGCAAAAAGATTTCCCCAACGGCCATGCTCGACATTCCGTGCGCTCAACGTGCGCTGCACCATTGCCTGGCTTAAACCCCAATAATAAAACCCCAGCAAAGGCAGGCTGATAAATATCGCCGGCCACGGTACAGATGAATCGTTAGGCGGACGGATCAAATCCAAATGACCGGGTGGCGTAGCGTGCATCACTGCGTTCCATCCGCCGGCTTTCGAAAAGGAAATGTACGTTAAGATTGCTGAACCAGTCAGCAGCACAAAAGCCTGCACTAATTCCACCCACATCACCGCCGACAAACCGCCGACAATGGTGTAGGAAGCGCCCAGCAAAGCTAATCCCCAGACGAGGACGTTAAAGCTGACGGACGGGAAAACGAAATGGAGCATGAGGGCGCTCGCATACAGGGTCACTGCCAGGTCCGCAAAGGTATAGCCAACGATCGTCAGCACGGACAAATAAACGCGGCTGCGCACATCGTAACGGCCTTCAAGAAATTCCGGCAGGGTGTAGATCTTATTTCTTAGATAAAACGGCAGGAAAAAAACCAGGAAGAACAGAATCGGCAGAACCGCACCAGATAAACCGTAGTTGAAGACCGAAATACCCGTGCTGTAGGCGTCCCCGGCCCAACCCACCAGGGCGGCGCTCGAAACCAGGGTGGAAAACATCGACAGCCCGACAATCACCCACGACATCCCCCGGCCGCCGAGAAAATAGCCCTCCGAACTGGCGCGCGAACTGTGCCAAAAACCCCAAATGACGATGGCCGCCAGGTAGATGGCCATGACGATAAAATCAGCGAACGATAGATTGATCTGCCCCATGAATGCCGGTTGATAATAGTTTTATTTGAACGACACGCCCGTGACGTTTTCGCCTATGGAAATTTTCCCTTGTTCTGCGCTGGTTATCCGCTCGCCATTGATGACGAGGTTATC
The DNA here is from genome assembly GCA_036489615.1 of Verrucomicrobiia bacterium. Taxonomy (GTDB): domain Bacteria; phylum Verrucomicrobiota; class Verrucomicrobiia; order Limisphaerales; family UBA11358; genus UBA11358. The sequence goes on from DASXFM010000168.1 coordinate 12,220, forward strand.
AAAGGTGACTCCCTGGATGGGATGCCCGACGCTGCCAAGGATGACTGAATCCGCCATCCCGGAATAGGTGATATTCTTAAAGTTAATATTATCGATTTCCCGTCCCAGGGTGGTAGATGGTCCAAAGTGGCTAAACGCCAAGCGGATTAGGTTGCCGCCCGCCTCGCGGATGTGTTCCACACGGATATCGTCAAAATCCACATTGCGAACGATATTATTATCTCCACAGAGGATCGCCAAAGTTCCATAAAAATTAGGCACAAACCCATTTTCTTCCAGCACGTCCAGATTGTGAAAACGCAGGTTCTCAACCACATCGCCATCAGCCTGGTAATTGCCGTGAATGCCGATCATGACGGCATGGGCTTTGTCCGCCCAAAGAACTGAATCGCCCACATCCCAATCGGAAGCTCCTCCGTGATAGTCGCCACGGCTTCCATAAACGGCGATGCAATCGTCCGAGGTGCGCAGGAAGCAATCGCGGATTTTGATATGCCGGCTGGCCTTCATGTCGATGCCATCGCCCCATTCCTGCGAACTGAACGACTTAAGATTATCAATCGTCACATGATCGCACACCCCGCCGAGGACTCCAAAATCCACATGCTGTTTTAAAATAATTCCTTCCACGAGGACATTGGTCGCCCATTTCAAGTTGATCGAGGAGGTTTGCCAGTCGTGTCCCTTGACATAAACGCCTTTGGTATCGTTCCAGGGTGAGGTGTCGAGGACGCCCCGGCCACGAATGACTACATTCGTCGCGCCGGTATCAGTGACAATGATGCCCTGGACCACCGAACCGCCTGCCAGATAGACGGTTTTTCCTGAACTTACGTGAATGACCCGCCGGTTGGTCGTCGGGTCCGGGCCATAAAATCCCGGGCCGAAATAGATTACATTGGTATCCGTGGACGATGGAACGTCCGCTTCGATTGGATTGGCGAAGAGATGGAGATTATGCAGCCGGTCGCCATTGATTTCGATTGATAGATTTCGCGGGCGGTCCAGCGTGAAGGTAAACGTGTCCGGTGGCTGGCCACTCGTTTGGGTGTGAAGATGGTATGACGCCGGACGGATTTCCGTCAGGTACACATGAAGTTTATTATCAGTAACCCGGACTTCGACCTGGCCGTTAAAATCAAAATAAGCGAAGGAAGCGTGGCTCAATGTATTCACATCCACGCGGACATCATAGACGTCTACGTTTTGCCACTGGCCGCCCGGCGTGCGCACGGCCACAGAAAAGGTATCGTTCAACGCCGCTCCCGTTGGGGCGGGATAAACTACCACGCTGGCAGCGGGTTCCGCATGGGTCGAGCTGGTTGCCAGCGTCAAAACCGGCATAAACGCCATCAACTTTCTCCATGGGGAAACGGAACTTATCATCTGCATCCGCTTGAGAGCGTTGAGAAAATTTAATAGGCCTGACAACACTTTGTAAGAGTTTCCCTTTAACTTATTACGCGTCATCCCGCGCACCAACAAACATTTCGCGCAAATATGGGATAAATTGCGCAAACCACAGGGCCCCATAACGTAAAGCCCTGCCAGAAAGTTCTTTTTTCATGCCTTTCAACAGGATGATGCCCGGATGGTTTTTGGCATCTGTGATCCCAGGCCAAACCGGCTTGCGCAAAACCTGCCGCATTTGCGCAAATTTTCTATTGTCGCGCAGAAAATTCGTTCTAATTTTTCTGAATGCAATCTGGCAAGATAGAAGAATCCGGTAATCTCAACCAATCCCGCCGCTCCTTTTTTAAGTTGGGCGCAGGTGCGCTCGGCGGCCTGGCTTTTGCCCAAAGCTCGCTCGAGGCTTTTGCGACCCCAAATGTTTCTTCGGGGGCTAAACCAAATCTGGTCATCTTTCTGGGCGAAGGACTCCGCTACGATGAACTGAGCTGCATGGGCCATCCGTTTGTCCGGACGCCCAACATGGACCGGATTGCGCGCGAAGGCATGTCCTTTCGCAATTCTTTCACCACCAATGCGCTCTGTCTGCCTTCGCGGGCCAGCATGTTGACGGGTCTTTATTCTCATTCCATCAATGCCACTGGTAATGAAGCGAATGACGATGGCAAGGGGAACGGTCCTATTCCGAAAGACATTCCACTCTTTACTGAACTCCTCCATCAAGCGGGTTACGAAGTCGGTTTTTTTGGCAAGGCCCACATCGCCGGGGGACTTAAGGACCGTTATTGGGATTACTATTTCGGATTCAATGGCAGCGCAAATTATTATGATCCGGTTTTGACCGAGGGCATCGCTGGCAAATATTCCCAGCACGCCTGCAAAGGATACCTGGATGATATCGTCGCCGACCGGGCATTGGCTTGGATGGAACAACAACGGGATAAGCCCTTTTGCCTGTTGCTCAATCCGTTTGCGCCCCATGCCCCCTTTTACCGGCCGCGCCGGTACCTGGATCTTTATAGCGGAATCACCATCCCCAAACCGGCTACTTTCGACGATGACTTGAAAGGTTATCCTGGAAAACCCCGTGCCCTCGCCAATGCCAATAACAAGATCGGCAGCACTATTTTAGGGAATGATGATCCGCGCACTCTCGAAGAAGTGGCTAAGAACCACTACGCCGGCGTGGTGGATAACGATGACAATCTGGGGCGCGTGATGGAATTGCTCGAACGCTCCGGCAAGCTGGATGATACGGCTGTCATCCTGACTTCCGATCACGGCTTCTTTCTGGGCGAATGGGGGATGTATGATAAACGGTTCATGCACGAGCCGTCCATCCGTGTTCCTTTCATGGTCCGTTATCCCAAATTGGTGAAAGCGGGGACGGCCAGCGATAAGATGGTATTGAACGTGGACATCGCGCCCACCGTTTTGGAGCTGGCGGGTGTGCGCCTGCCTGATTCCATCCATGGCCGGAGCCTGGTCCCGCTGCTTGCCGGGGAGGAAGCTGAAAATTGGCGTAAGGATTGGCTCTACGAATACTACGAATATCCTCAATGGGAGCATGTGCGCCCGCATCGGGGAGTGCGCAGCGAACGCTACAAACTGATCCACTATTACAAACTACCGGCCTTTCCCGACGAGCCGGAGGAATTTGAATTGTACGACCTGCAAAAAGATCCCGGTGAACTCCATAACCTGTACGGCCAGCCCGGTTACGCGCAATTGACCCAGCAATTGCTTACGCGCATTGATGAGCTGCGCAAAGAAACTGGCGACACAGATGTCTGAGCCTTTCGTCTCGCCAGACTTCCGGTGGAATTAAATGATTCGGTTACAGTCCGTTGACCGTTTGCCAATCACCGACCTGGTAACGTTGCGACCCTTTATAA
>DASXFM010000172.1:0-13073 GCA_036489615.1 Verrucomicrobiia bacterium
ATTCCGTAACGCGTGCCAAATTTACGCAAGCTTCCGCGCCGATTTCAGCGGCAAGAGTTTGGGCGACATCATTCCGAACGTCGTAAACTGCAGTGACCGGGTAGCCGGTATCCTTCAATCGGCGGGCCATATTTGCCCCCATGCGGCCAAGCCCGACAAGTCCAATTCGTTCCATAGGTGATTAGTCGTTAATACGTTTATTTTTCAAAATCCAATCGCCGCTCCGCCGTCCACCGGCAGGACAACGCCAGTGACAAATTTTGCCGCCGGGCTACATAAATAGACCGCCGCCCAACCAATGTCGTCGGGCTCCCCAAACTTGTTCAACGGTGTTCGGCCAAGAATTTTTGCTTTGCGCCCCGGATCGCCGTTTAGCGCCTGATTGAGCATATCAGACGCGATCCAACCGGGCGCGATAGCGTTGACCCGAATGCCATGCGCTCCCCATTCACTTGCCAGGGTACGTACGATTCCGACGTAAGCCGATTTCGCCGCGGAATAGGCTGCAATCAACGGCAATCCCATGAACGATGCCATCGAAGCTGTAAAAACGATGCAGCCGGATTTGCGGGCAATCATGCGGCGGCCGGCCTCGCGCGTCAATGCGAAGGCGCCAAAAACGTGTGTCTTTAGTACTTCGGCAAATTCGGAGTCGGAAGTTTCAATGGCCGGCTTCTTTAAATGTACCCCGGCGTTGTTGACGAGAATGGAAATTGGCCCGGCAAGTTGTTCGGCTTTGTCGATTATTTCCGGGGCAGTTTCCAATTGCGTTACGTCCCCGGCAAGCGCAAAAGCATTTTTGCCGAGTGAGGCACTCGCCCTTTCCAATTCTGCCTTGCGCCGTCCGACGAGGACGACTTTGGCCCCCGACGCGACAAAACACTTTGCCATTCCCAAACCAAGCCCGGTGCCGCCGCCCGTGACGAGCGCGGTCTGGCCAGTAAGATCGAATGCAAAGCTCGATTGTGAGCGGCTCATAAATTATTCAGTCAAAGAGAATATTAAACGTCCACGACGCCTGAAAATCATGCGTGACAACCTTGAGCGAGCGAAGGCGTGTTTTGATGTTTATACATGATGAAATATTCACGGTGACCCAGCGCCTCGGGCTTGCTTGACTCGCCGCCGGCGATCCGGACGAGCATCTCAGCCAGTTGGCTGCCAGCCTGCGGCAAGGTTAATTCACCCGCCAGCACGCGGCCAGCATCGAAATCCATGTCCTCCTGCATTGTGCGGAAGGTAGCGCTGTTGCCAGTGATTTTCACGAGCGGCGCAATCGGGCTGCCGATGACACTGCCCCGGCCGGTAACAAACAGAACGATTTGTGACCCGGCGCTGATTAGGTCCATGATACCTTCGGTGTCGTTTGGATTCGTATAACCGAATTGCATGAAATGTTCGTCCGGCACACTATCGAGAATCCAGAGTCCCGGCCCGCGGGGCTGCTCGGCCACGCGAATGACGCCTTCAATCGGCCGTGTGCCGGATTTTGCGAATGCGCCCAGGCTTTTTTCTTCGATGGTCGTCAGACCGCCGGCGAAATTTCCCGGCGACACGGACCATTGCCGAACAGTCCGGCAATAACGCTCGGCTTTGTCGTAAGCGGCGGCAAGTTGCTGTTTTGCTTCGGCGTTTGCAGCGCGCGTGAGCATATGCTCGCGGAGTCCAATCATCTCAACCGTTTCTTCAAAAATCGCCCGGCCACCGGCGTCGACGAGTAAATCAAAAAACGCGCCGACAACCGGATTGCCGGCGAGTCCGGAAGTTCCGTCCGACCCGCCGCATTCACAACCGATGACCAAGTCGGCGAGCGTCATCGGCGCCCGGGGAGTTTCTTTGCGAATGTTTTCGCGCATGCGCTGGACGGCTTCTTTTCCTTTAGCGACAGAAGTCTTCGTTCCGCCGGATTGCTGAATGAAAAACCACTCAGCCGGGCGACCAGATGCGCGAACGACTTCGGCAATCTTTTCCGGCTGCGTATATTCACATCCCAGGCCAATGGCTAAAACGGCGCCGACGTTTGGATGCCGGGCGAGCGCGAGCATCAGACGAATCGCGTAGGCATTGTCATAGCAGCCGGGGAATCCGATGACGTGAACGTCTTCTTCGCCGTTTGCAACCGCATAGGCCACGTGCTGCGCGCATTCGACAGTGTAAATGACCAGCACGAGATTGCGGACGCCTTTGCGCCCATCGGGGCGGAGAAATCCCTGCCACGATTTTGCGAGCAGGTCAGACATATGCTGAATTGGTGTCTGTCGGCGCGCCGGAATGCAAATCCAGGGTATGGGAGCGTTCGTCCAGATCGCTGGCGAGGTTGTGGAGATGAACCCATGAACCCCGGTTGATTGGTTTCGTGGCATGGCCGATGCGGACGCCGAATTTTATTATGGCGTCATTGGCCGCGATTTCCTGCAAAGCGATCTTGTGGCCCCGTGAAATGGCTTCGAGCGAATGAAGATTCTCCGTGCGTGCTCCAATGATCTCGATTTCGCCGGCATTGGCATCATCGAGCAAGGTTGCGACATTGTCGTTTATTTGAATTTGGAACGCGCGTGAACTCATCGTGCCCTGGTAATTTTGTGTTCGACACAGGAATTGTCAATCGCATCCCAGTCCAACTCCACGCCGATGCCTGGTTTCTGCGGCACGTGCGCCATGCCATGCTTGTCGATTGGATATTTGTCCTTCATCGGGAACCGAAACGGCTCTTCCGGCACGAGCAACTCGAAGTATTCACAATTTTTAATCGCGCAACTAACGTGCAGGTTTGCGATGTCCATGAAGCCCATCGTCGTGCAATGAATTTCACAACGCATTCCGTGCGCCTCGGCCAGATGAGCAATCTTCAAAGTGCCGGTGACGCCCGGCTTCCAGGAGACGTCGGCCCGGACAGCATCCACGGCGTTAAATGCAATTGCCTGCGCCACGCCCCAGGGGCCGCCGCGCGTGGTTTCAGTCCCGAGAACGGTTATGTCGAGCGCGGCGGAGAGTTTCGCGTATTTGGTCAATTCAAAATCGCGAAACGGTTCTTCGAACCAATGGTAATTCAGCTTTTCCAAATCCCGCCCGACCTGAATCGCTTCGCCCAGGGAATAATCTCCGACCGGATCGCTCATCAAAACATAATCTGAGCCGGCGGCGCTGCGAACTGCCCGGTGGATTTCCATATCTTTGCGCCATGGGCCGGGTGGATGGACTTTATAAGCAGGAAAACCGCGCTTTTTGTACGCGCGCATTTCTTTGAGATAGTCTTCGACGTTCGGCATGAACAAGCTGCTGGCGTATGTCGGCAAACTTGTACGGCATTCACCGATGAACTGGTAAAGCGGCAGACCGGCGGCCTGGGCGGCAATATCCCACATCGCGACGTCCACCGGGCCAGGCAAGTATACGGGAAAAAATGTAATATGCCGGTCAATTGTCCACAGCTCGTGATAAATGGCTTCTCGTTCGCTAACACAGCGGCCCAACACGACAGGGGCAATAGTTTCCTGCAAAAATGCCTGGGTGACGTTGCTCGAGCGCGCCGCGATAGCTGTGGCGTGACCGCATATCCCGGCATCCGTATGCAAGCGAAGGGCGACCACGTCCCAATTCATTGGGCTGCGGCCGGTGCGGGCGGTGTCAAAAAGTGTTTCTTTGCGCCGACAGCGCCAGGTTTCAAAGGCGGTGATCTTTGGGTTCGGATTTCTCGCGCTCATAGGATGCCATATTTCTTAAACGCCGCCGAGCTGCTCATGCCGGCTTCGATTTCCTTGCGGACGAGCTTTTCGCCGCGGGCCTTGGCGAGAGCGCGTTCGATGACTTCACCTTCAACCTCTTTCGGCACAATAACGACACCATCCAAATCGCCAAAAATCAGATCACCCGGTTGAATTGTTACCTGGCCGATTTCAATGGGACTGCGAAAATCCACGACTTGCGTGCGCACAGCGGAGTCCTGGGCGAAACGCGCGCGCGAGAATACAGGCCAATTTTGTTCAAGCACTTTCGGCGTGTCGCGATGAAAACCATTAATGACCGCGCCAACCGCACCGCGCTTTTTGGCCGTTGCCGTGAGAATTTCGCCCCAGTAGGCGCAACGCATGTCCCCACCGCTTGCGAGATAAATCTCCCCCGGCTGGAGCTGATCGAGAGCTTCAGTGAGTTTGCCGAACGGTTGCTTTTGTTTTCCGAATACATCAATCATCACTACGGGCATTGCGCGGCCCGCGAGATTCATTTCGTCGCGCAAAGGCTGGATCGGCTGTGGCAAGAACTGGTGGGTAAAACCGGCGTCGTCGAGAATGTCGCCAACGACTGGCGTGTAGAGATCGCGCGTGCAAAGGGCAAAAAGTTCGGTGTCAGATTTCCATTCGGCCATAGCGTTATTGGTTTGATGCGGAAGCGGCCGCATTTTTGGTTTTTTGTTTCGCGCCCCAGTCTTTATAGGCCTGGGCGACGTTGTGACCGTGCGCGTTGAGGTAGTTGTTTATTTTGCCCTTGTATTTTTTGATGATAGCGGCCTTCTCTTTTGAGCTTCCGGCGTCCATTGCCTCCTCACGCCCATCCTTGAGCAATTCAAGAATTTTCGCTTTATCAGACCCGGTCAAATTCGGAACAATTTGAAGATAGGCATTGTATGTGACCTGAACTACGCCGTAGGTCATTTTGTCTTTGACCGTTTCAACCTGGGATGGCGACAAGTTGTCGGAAAGTTTTGTGATAAACTCGTTATGCAATTGTTTTAATGACGCCTGGATTTGGGCAACAGCATCCGTGTTGGACCTCGCTGCTTTCAATTTAGGATCATTTTCGTCGTGCCAGGCGCGCAATGCCTGCCACTGTGCGAAAATAATGTCGTGTACGCGGGCCGTCTTATTTGAGTCCGCCAGATCGAGCGCGGCCAGGATATTCGCCGTACGGTTTTCAATGGCGTTGGTGTAATTGGCCTCGATTTGTCCCGTTGTTAAATTGGTTTGCGCTGATTGGTCTTTGGCGGCTGCCGCCGAAAAGCCGACCGATACCGCTGCGAGGATGGAGAGGAGTTTTTTCATGTGCATTAATTCGTCGTTTCCGGTTCGCCGTTCCATTGGAAAACACTGCCTTTTCTCAAAGCAATTTCCCGGCTCGTATTTCCATAGCGCAGCCGGCAGGGCGCGCCGTCCACGCTATAAATCGTTGCCGAAACCAATCGTCCGTTCTGCCATTTAATGCCAACGGTGAAGCCTCCACGGGCGCGCAGGCCCGTCACCGAGCCATCCGGCCATTCTTTCGGCAACGCCGGCAGCAAATCGATTTCTCCATCCTGCGATTGGAGGAGCATTTCGCACATGCCGGCGGTGACCCCAAAATTCCCGTCGATTTGCATCGGCGGATGCAAACCAAACAGATTTGGGCAGGTGTTCCTGTTATAAAACAGTTGTTGCAGCATTTTGTGGGCGTCCTGGGGATCACCAAGCCGCGCGTAAAGCGCAATACGCCAGGCAAAGGACCATTCGCGCACGTCGCTGTCCGGCGAAATTCCACGGGCGTCAAGTGTGACTTTCGCGGCCGCGGCGAACGCCGGAGTCTTTTGCATACCGATTTGATCACTCGGATAAACAGCGAACAAATGGGACGTATGTCGGTGATGATCGTTCGGTGTATCGAGTTCAGGGTATTTCGGGCTGTGCTGCTCGTGCATCCACTCAAGCAATTGTCCCCAACTGCCGATTCCAGGCGTCGCAAGATGATCACGCAAGGCGGCGATTTTATCGCGGTAATCTTTGTCCACGCCGAGCGCGTCCGCGGCATGCACATAGTTGTTGAACAGATTCCAAACAATTTCCTGACTATAACTCACACCGTCTTCGACCGGTCCGTGCTCCGGCGACCACGCATCCGGAACGACCAGCTTGCCGTCAGGCAATTGTTTCAAGTGGTCTTCCCAAAACTCGGACATTTCTTTGAGATAAGGATATGCCTGCGTTCTGAGGAAATTCGTGTCGCGTCCGAACTCATAATGTTCCCAGAATTGAAGGCCATACCAGGCGCTCGCCGTTTTGTCCCATTTCCAACCCATGCCGCCGAAAATGTTATGCGATGTGCGAATAGCAAAACCGCGGGCGCTTGTTTGGCCCGATGGTGTTTTAAGCTCGGTCGAGGCCTCCGTCGCCTTGCGCCAGACAGGAATCTGGCTATCCACCAAATCAAAAAAAGGTTCGGCACACTCGGCCAGATTCGCCGGCTCGGCCAACCAATAGTTCATCTGGATGTTAATGTTCGAGTGATAATCTGAGTGCCACGGGGGATTGTTTACATCGTTCCAAAGTCCCTGCAAATTCGCCGGCAAACCGCCGGGGCGCGAGCATGAAATGAGAAGATAACGGCCGTATTGGAACAGCAATTCTTCGAGTTGTGGGTCTACCGTCTCAGCGGCTCTGACCTTACGTTCGTTCGTTGGCAAGGCGGCCTGTTCCGGGGACGATTTTCCCAAATTAAGCGCGATGCGTTCGAAAAGAGAACGGAAATCTGCTTCATGCCTGAATTTGAGGGAATCATAATTTCTTTTTCCAGCGTTTCGGATTTGCCTTGAGATACGTTCGTGCGGATTTTTGCCGCGATACCCCGTCGCGTCATCGAAGGCATAGTCTGTTCCGGCGGCAAAAATGAGCGTGAGACTGTCGCAGTTTGTGAATTCGAGTGCCGAGCCGTTTGACTGTAGTGTCCCGCCACCATTTTGGACTAATAGCTGCGCTTCATATTTCAAGCCATTTGCCAACGTTCCGGAAAATGCGAGATGGCTCTTCCCAGCGAGTGTCTGGCTGTCGTGGGAATCCTGAAGTTCGATGGTGCCGGAGTAACTGCCAGGCCTGTTAGCGGTCAAATGGACAACTAGCACGTTATCAGCATGGCTGCAAAAATATTCGCGGGAGAATTTTACGCCGTTCACCTCATAGTCGACATGCGCCAGCGCGTCGCCGATATCGAGATCGCGGCGGTAATTGGTGAATGCTTTTTGATTGGGCAGGTAGACGTACAGATTTCCCAAGGCCTGGTACGCGCCCATCGTATCGTAATTGCAGGATGGATTTGCGTCCCCGGTCCATAAACTATCCTCGTTCAACGCGATCTGTTCGCGTAATACGTCACCGCCAATCAATCCGCCGATGCGGCCGTTTCCGATGGGCAACGCTTCATTCATGAAGGTCGAGGATTTGCCTCCGCTTGCGAGAGCCGGAACCTTGCTCGAGTGAATCGCGGCAGGCTGAGCGAGCGCTCCTGCTGGCTGCCGATACCACACTGTCAAATCGCTTGAAAACAAAGCCGTCTGAAACGTCAGTAGAAATGCCGGGATGAAAATGAGCTTTTTCATTGTCGGGATGAAGATAGAAGGTCATCGGACAAGGGCAGCCACACGGTCATTTCTGAGGGCCCGCGATTTTGCCAGACGCAATAGGGAATGAATTTCAATTCAAGCGGTTGGCTGGGTGCTGGCGAAAATTCGCGATATAGTTTGCCGTCCCAGTTCTCATTTGATCGCATAATGCCTTCGCCTGCCAGGACGACAATTCCATCCAGCAATCTTTGGTCATAACGCTCCGTCAATTTCAGGTCCGACGGGACTAGAATATCGGAGATTCTCACGCCGTGCGGCAAATCCGGTGATTCGAGGCAATAAACAATCGGCCCACGCTGAATCGCGACCTGGTTCAAGTCATCCTCGACCAGCGGATTCGCTTCCATCAAGCGCGGCATCATCGGCAAATCTAGATCCACAAAATCACCGGTCTTCCACAGACGACTCATTTCGAAATAGCTCTGGGGCTGTGGAGAAACGTCTGCGGGCGAATCATTTATGCGCACGGTCGCGCCATTCGCCCAGCTGGGAATGCGCAGCTTTAATGAAAAGCTTCCACCGTCCAATATGCTTATTCGCACGCGGCCGCTCCATGGATATTGTGTTTGTTGCGATATTTCAATTTTTTGGCCATTTGCCAGGGTCGTTTTTAAATCGCTGGCACCATAGAGATTTACAAAAACTGAATCGCCCGATTTTGCATAAGCATAGTTTGCCGATTCTGCGATCGTGCGAACGAGATTTGGCGGGCAGCAAAAGGAACTGAAAAATGGCTGACGGGTGCGCGACCAACGCAGCTCCAGCGGCATTGGGTCTGTGACGCGCAACGGATTTGTATAGAAGAAATTTGTGCCGTCGAGCCCACCACCGGAAAGCACGCTGTTATAAAGCGCCAGTTCGACGATGTCCATGAACTTCGCGTCGCCGGTCGCCAAAAACATCCGCCAGTTCCATAAAACATTGCCTATGTTTGCGCATGTTTCGCTGTAGGCCGTCGTGTTCGGCAATTGATAATTATGCCCGTAAGCCTGATGAACGCGTGTGATGTGCTTTTGGTCCTTGCTGCCAAACGGCGATGCGCCGTCGTAAAGGGCACCGCAGCCGCCGGTGAGATACATCTTTTTTGTCACAACGTTTGTCCAAATTTCGAGGAGCGGGTCGCGCAGGCTCCGGTCGCCATCTTCCAGAAATAAATCCGCCGCGCCGGCATAAAGATAATTCGCGCGAACGGCATGGCCTTCCGCTTCGCTTTGCTGCGCGAGCGGAAGGCGATCCTGATTATCATCGCCGCCGTTTTTGACCAAATCCCGCATTGCGAGAAAGCGTTTGGCCAACTCGAGATAGCGCGGATCGCGGGTCGCGCGATATAGTTCCACGATTCCCATGTAATGGGACGGGCAGATCAAATTATTTGCGAGCGCCGGCGTGGGGTTTTTGAATTCATTGCAAAGAAAATCAGCGGCTTTACAGGCAACGGAGAGCAAATTGGTCTTTCCGGTCGAGCGATAGTGAATGCACGCCGCCGTCATTAACTGGCCAAAATTATACATCTCAAAATTCTCCGGAACGGAGAATGGCGTGACGTTCGTATCGCCTTTGCGCTGATGAAGCTGGACCCACGTATCGATATAACCGTTCGTCTCCTGTGCGCGCGCGATGACTGAGATGATTTCATCGAGATGTTGGTTGAGCGCGGGATCGTTCGTAATGGCCAGTGTTGCGCTCGCGCCTTCGATCCATTTGTAGAAATCACCATCGTTGAACGTCGCGCCGTGAGATTCTCCTGTGACCAACCCGGCGGTGATTTGAAAATTGCGGAAAAATTGAGAATGATCTGTTCCTTCCATCAAATGTTCCATTCTCGGAACCATTTGGGTGCGGCAAAGTTCGAAACGGTCGGCCCAGAAGCCTCTTGTCCACTTTGCTTCATCCAGGCCAACTGTGCGGACTTGCGCGAAGGCGCTGGACGAATCGTCGGCTACGCCTTTTTCGGCAATCGCAGAAAATGAAATGAAAAGCTGCAGGAGGACCGCGGGAGCAACGCAGAAGCGGCGCAGGAACGTGATGTTCTTTTCGGAACCTGGCGCGGCAGAATGGATTGCGGATATGTTCATTTCAATTCTGCCGTGTCCGGCACAATTCCAAGAATCACAAAGCTGCCTTTTCCCGGGAATTGCAGTTGGTGTCGGCCTGCTTCGTAACGAAACGCGTGAACATCTACGCTCGGGCAGTCAGAAATTGCCGCGGCATTTTGAATCACGGCTTCGACGCCGCCGCGATCATCCGCCCGCGCGTCGGTTTCGAGTTGAGGCACTTGCAGCCAGATTTTCTCATCGCTATTAAAATAGCCGACGAGGACGCGCACCGGTTCGGCAACTTCAATTTCGACCGGCTGGTAGCGTCCTTTCTTCGCAGCCGCATGCGAGAAACGGATTCCAGTCAACCCGCTCAATTCCGGCGCAAGCTTCTCGATTTCGAAATTCCGGTCGGTAAATACCTTCGCGCCGATTTCCACCTGATAAATTTCCGCATTTGTCGAAACAAGCCGGAAAGGCGCGGCCGGCCACGGTTTGATTTTGGATTCGTCCATCACGGTCGTGCCGATTTTCAATTGGGCAACTTTTGCCTGAAAAGCAGCCAGTTCTTTTTGGTAAAGCGGCACGAGCTGCGACCAAAGATAATTTGCCGGATGTCCACCGACACCTCCGGGCACGGGAATTTTACGCTGTGACGTCTGCATCGAATTTGCATAGAGGTAGGTTGATTTCGCCAGTTCGGCCAGGTTTTGATAATCGAGCAGACTGGCTGTGAGAAAGTTCTCCGCTTGTTCCATGTCAATGATGTCGTGACTGTAATTGTATCGCAAAACGAATTCAGCCGCGCGTACCTTGTCGGAATAGTTTTCGGCCAATGCCTGGATGCATCGCGTGTCGTTACGCAAACGCTCAAATTCGTCGCGGTTCCTGGTGACGAACTTTTCCGCCGCATCCGCCGCGACGACGGCATTGCTGGATTCGGCCAGGACCTCAGCAAGGATGGATTCCGGCGTTTCCCCGACATGCGGCTGGTGATTCCATTCCTTGCTGACAAATTCATCGAGCCGTTCCCCCGGGGGCGATTCAGAGAGCCATAGATCATCGATCGCGCCGTATTTGCCTGGTTTCACTAATTCGTCCAACGTCATTCCGAGCGACAATGTTTGCCGATTGCCTTCGGTGATTCCGAAGCGGCGAATCAATCGTGGAGCCACCTCGCCGGCATCGTTGCAGGCATCCAGAATGTGTTCCGCCGCATTTGTGTCGCCGTAATACTCTGCCAGCCGGGAGATCCAGTAGGCATGATCCTCTTTTTCGGGAATATCCGGATTCCACGAGTAACGCGCCCACGCCTCGAACCAGATCCAGTCGCGTTGCCATTGCAATTCGTGCGGCGTGGCAATATCCGGGGAATAGGGCCAATTCCAGTACGACAAGGGATACAAATGGATTCCGTTGGCGCCGAGCCGGTCGCGCGAAGCTTGCACACATTTCTTGATGAATTCCACGTCGCCGTATCGGAATGGTTCGAGGTTTGAGAGAATATGAACGTTTACCAAATGGGGCCCAAGCCGTGCCATGGCCAATTGAAGGGCCTGATCTTTTCCGCGCGGCTGCCAGGTCGTCAGCGATTCACCATTGTATTTCGTCATTGTGAAAAGATTGGAATAAATCTGATATGCCGCGGGCATTACGGCGTAAGGATCCATCGCATGCGTGCGAATGATAATCGGCGGCTCTTCCTGCAAATGCCCCGCCCGCATCCCGTCAATCACGCCGGGCAATATGACGTTAGTGCACCACTCGACTTGATTGGCGGTGCCTCGCAAGGCTTCGCCAAGGCAAACGAGCAGGCCGACGTTTGGATATTCTTTCACAAATTCCGCGATGGATTTGCGCGTGTAGTCTGAAACGAGCGGCGTTGGCGTGGAAAGCTGCGTGGAGATGTGGTTCGTCTCGGCGAATGGTTTCGAAACGATGATGTTATAAAACATTTGCACCAGCCAGATGCCGCGCCTGTCGCATTCAGTCGCCAGCCAGCGATACATTTCCTGATTGTTTTGAAACACATCGTCGGGAACCTCGACTGCGTAAGGATAATCCTTCAGTCTTATCAACGAGGCAAACGGATGGCCGCTCCACAGGTAAAGCGTGTTCATGCGATTTTCGACGAGAAAATCCAGATATTCCGTCCACATTTTTTTATCGTAAAACCAGGGAAATAGTTCGGGCATGATTGGATATTCGTAAACATGGCGGCCCGGCAAGATATAGGTTTTTTGCAGGCCAATGCATGTGCCCCGTAGTTTCATCATCGGCGCATCGCGGAAATTGGCAATCTCAGCAGTCGGCAATTTGCCCTCGGCACGAATACGCCTGGCCAATTCCAAACATCCATAGAGGGCGCCCGAATGGTCACGGGATAAAATCGTCAGGTCATTATTTTGCATCAAAGTGAATCGAAAACCTTCCGGGCCGATTGATGAATCAGGTGGTTGATTCAAATAGATTTTTTCGCCGCCAACATTTTCGGTATGAACAATTGCCGCATTCAATTTCACGACGTTAAGCGCTGCCACTAATTTTTCGGCGCCAAATTCCACGCGCGGCGGGGCGTTAGTGGGGAGCACGATGGCAATGGTCGCGGCGCGAAGGGTTGCCTGCCCCCCGCAAACTATGATCAGCGCAATTGTTAGCCCGATTATTTGTGCTTTCCAGCGCATAAATTATTCTTTCGTCAGCCAAAAGATGCCGGCGGGCAAGGGAAAGCTTCCGCCGGCGTGGAGCCGTTGGATTTCAGGACCGATCTCACCGGTGGTGGCGTTAATTTTGCGAAGCTGAAATGCACCGGTTTCATCGGACAAGTCGAGCTCTGCGTTTTCGCCGGCATAAATCAGCATTTGCTTTCCCGGTTCCCGCAATGCCCAAACTGCTTTTGCCTCCTCCGCAAACCAGGGCTGCATCTTCGGAATTGCCGCGAGCAAAGTTTTATCAGTTGTTTTTGGCAAATCCGGCATGGAGCCCCCGGCACAGCAATATGCCCAGCCGCCGCGAAAACTCACATCTTCGCCGCTGGCGATGATGACTTTCGCCGGAAAGTTGTGGCGATATTGCGCCGCCATGGAGGCCAGGTCTTTGTCTGTGGGCGTGCCACCCTTCCATTGCCGTTCGAACTGGCGTGGGGACTCATTTTGCCCGCCCCTCGGCGCAAATAAGCCTTTGCCCGTTTTCCACCAGTAACGAAAGCAAATGACATCCACGATCGCCGCGCGCTTTTTGTCACTTAGAACGGAATCCTGAACGTCTTTCGCCGCTGCCAATGCGATGAGCGGATGCAATTTGGTTTCATTTTCCCAATTGGCGATCGTATCCAGCCAGAATTCCTCGAATGCCAGTGGGCCGGTGAATTCGCCACTGGTGAATTGGATTACATTGGCATCGTTCGTGAAATCATTCAAATTTTGCCGGATGTAATTGGCATGAAGGACGCGGCGGACAGGGTTATTGACGTCGTAAAATTGTGGCGCAATGGTGATTCGCTTTGCGACTTCAAATGGCGGTTCATGAAAACCGGTATCATTGATGTTGTTTTGCGAGCGCCATGGGCAATCCACCCTATGCGCCCCGTCCTCAAGAACGTTGTGCTGGAAATAGTTTTCATTGAAAAGCACAAGGCCGCGCTCATCACATATGTGGGCGAAATGCTTTAGCCG
>DASXFM010000281.1:0-6361 GCA_036489615.1 Verrucomicrobiia bacterium
AATGGCCCCGAAATATCATTTCGCTTATGACTCAACAACCAATTGGAGCGATTTAAATACGGAATTCCTTTCCCATTATCAGGTGGTCATCTTTTTAGATACCCGACCGGAAGATCCAGCTCAACGCGCAGCCTTCGAGCAATATATGAAGAACGGAGGCGCCTGGATGGGATTCCATTTTTCCGCATTTGCATTAACGCCTTCCGACTATCCGCAAAATTGGAACTGGTATCACAATGATTTTTTGGGTTCGGGAGAATACGTCAGCAATACCTGGCGGCCCACTTCAGCCATTCTGCGCGTGGAAGACCCGGATTTTCCGGCGACGCGCCATTTGCCGCCAACCTTCAAATCCGCGCCGAACGAATGGTATCGATGGAAAAATGATTTGAGAAAAAATCCTGATATCAAAATTCTGCTGTCCATCGATCCCGCCAGTTTTCCGCTGGGCACAGGACCCAAGCCATACGAAATATGGCACAGCGGCTATTATCCAGTCGCATGGACCAATACAAAATACCGGATGATTTATTTTAACTGGGGCCACAACGACATGGATTACGAACACAAGTACGACAAAACAAACCGAACTTTGTCATTTACGTTCGCCGATGAAATCCAGGACAGGCTGGTCATCGACAGCTTATTGTGGCTGGGAAAGTCTAAAAACTGAAAAGCAGTGCATTTCAGGCAGTACGGTCAGGATCACAAATCTTGACGGAAGTGCACTCAAACTCCCGGTATCCAGCGGTCGTATCGATTCGCAAGCACACCCTGCACCCTCGCTCGCCAATCACCGTCATGTCGAGCAAAGTTGGGCATCCAACAATCGCCCCCTCACATACCCTATAATTATAAACGCCCTCAAAAACCAAAAAGCGGGGAACCAGATCATCGCTCCACTCAGTAGCCGGCAACTTGCACTCCATCGTCAACGTCGATGACTCAGTATCTTCAACAACTCGAAGAAGTTTACCGTCGTGAATGTAAATTTCGGAAATGTCCATACGCTCGATGCTGCGGATCGGCTCGCGATGGTCTTCGGTGACGCCACGAGAGTGATATGACGTTTAAAGTGTTTACACTGTTTACATCGTTGCGAATCAATGACTTAAATGTTTACACATCGTTTACAAACTGTTTACAACGCATACAAATTGTTGGATTACAACGATCTAATTGTTTACATCGAAGATGCGGAACGCGCTGCCAACGAATGGGATGACGATGTGCACTTGCACTCATGGCACTCTTCACTTGTATCTCACCATTACCACCAACTTCATGGCTGCGTAATTGCCCGCGTTGGCTGCGAACGTCCAGTCCGGGTTCCCTTGTCCCTGTCCCTGGCTGCCGATGCCCACATCCGCGTGCGGGCCTTCGCTCCAGTGATTGATTGCAAACAATGTCTGGCGCGCGTCATGGTTATGCACCTGCATCGAGCCGTAACCATCCGACGGATCGGTCGGTTGATCGCCAAAATCAAACTCCGTGCTCGACGCGTTAGGCACGTTGGCGCTGTTGTTTTGCGCGTAATTGTTCGGCCAAAATTCGATGTTTCCGCCCGACAACCCCATTCCGGTTACGATGTTCCCCACATTTGAAAAGACGTCCATGTTCGCCACGTTCTGCTGAAAAAACTCACCAGCACCAAAATAGGGAACGCCAATTTTGTTAATCTTCCTCGTAAACGCGTCCATGGAGACAAAAACATCCTGGTTATTCCCGTTCTGCTCCTGCAATTCCAGGAAATAGGCAATGCGATCGAACGGCCGATGAATCTTGCGATGATTATCCACGTCATATGAAATCGTCCGCGCCAGCTTGGTCAAATCCAGGCTATAGACCACGTGATAATCCTTTGCCTCCGGCACATTCATGCCCAACCAATCCCGTTTCGGGATCGTCCCCGCTCGAAAAGCGCCCGCCGGCAGCCCTTCGCGATTCATCAAATTCGGCTCGTCCAGCCCGCTCCACGCAAAACGCATCGCCACGGGATTCGAAACACCCGCCGCCGATAGCACCACACTGTCGCCATCGATCTGCGCATCTGCTTTCACATAACCGCCGCTGTCCCGGTCAATGATTTCAAAATCGTCCAACGGGCCACCATCGCGGCTCGCGAGCCCGCTTCCGGTGTTGTCGAATTTGACCCGAATAGTATTCCCTTCAATCTTCATGGATTTAAACGTCGGTCCGGAATCCACCAAACCTGGTTGCCCGTATGTCCGGGCCAGGGCCATTAGCGCCAGGCGATGCCCCACGTCCTGCTTGTCTTTGGGATGAATATTGCGCAGGTCACCGATGTCGTTAACGACGGCCATTCCGGCGTTGGGAATGGTGTTGGCCGCCACGGTTTGTGCTTCCCAAAGCCGGGCCAAATTCTGCGGATTATCACCGTAATTCCAGGGAGCGATTTGCACAAAATAAAACGGAAAATCGCCTTCGCCCCACACCTTGCGCCAGCCCGCGATGAGGGCCTTCATGCGTTCATAATATTTCATCCCCTCGGACTCATTCGCCTCGCCCTGGTACCAAATCGCCCCGCGCATCGCCAACGGCGCCAGCGGATAAATCATCCCGTTGTAAAGCGCCGTGGCCTGTTGCAAATCCTGCGGTCCCTGGAGTTCGTCGGGATATTTCGGCGCCACCGGCACCACTTTGTCCGCTGTCATCGCGCCCCGCGCGGCCGCAAGCCATTGGTCGTACTGGTCAAGCGTCTGCCCCAAAAGCTGCTGATGCACCGGGTTATGAGGGTCTCCGGCTTCGACCCGTTCGTATTCATCCTTTAAAGCCGGAACGGTCGCGAATCCCTCCGGCGGCGTCCATGATTCGATTCGTGTTCCGCCCCAATCCGATTCAATCAATCCTACGGGCACGCCGAGTTTTTGATTCAATTCCCGGCCAAAAAAGTAAGCTACAGCGGAAAAACCGTTCCAGCCTCCCTCCGTCACGGATTGCGGCGTGCAAAGTTTCCATGTGCCGTCGATATCGTTCGTCGGCTGTCCCAGCCACCTGCGCTTCACCAGCAGCAACCGAATGCCGGAATGATCCGCGGCGGCGATTTCCTGCGTCGAATTATTGACCATTCCCATGCCGAATTCCATGTTCGACTGGCCGGAGCACAGCCAGACCTCGCCAACCATCACATCGTCATAGGTCACCGTACTCGACCCGCTCACCGTCAGCGTTAAGGGACCGCCCGCCGCCATGGCCGGGAGCGTAACTTTCCATTCGCCGAGATCGTTTGCGTGCGCGCTCTCATTTTCCTGGCCGAGTTGCACCGTTACCGTCTCGCCCGGGTTTGCCCAACCCCAAATGATGATGGGCTTGTCCCGTTGCAATACCATGTGGCTGCCAAATACCTGCGGCAACCGAATGTCCGCCCGCACATTTTGGCAAACGCCAAACGCGGCGAACAGTGACAATAAGAGAATCCATGCGAACCGAAACGGAGAATACGATTTATTCATATAAGCTTGGGCCTGAATCTTAAACTGACAGATTGGAAAGAGACAAGGACTTCCGTTTGTGAACTCAGTTGGGCTGACCGGTCGGTTGGCCACAAAAAGAGGACGTAGCGCAGTCCCGAGCCTTCGGGACTGCCGGTTCCGGCACCGTCTCGGTGCCAGTCGCATGAAACTGGCGGCGAGACGCCTACGCTACGCAATTCCCCTGTTACTTTGTCGCGCAACGCAACGTCTGCTAATTAGATTAGCTTTGACGCCGACCGACGTGGATATTAAAAAATCACATCATGTTTTCATTCAAACGCTTCTGTTTCGCTCCATTGTTGTCATTTTTGTTCATTTCTCAGCTCACTGACAAATCCTCTGCCGCAGATTCCCACCCGATTTATCAGGACCCGAACCAGCCCATCGAAGCGCGCGTCGATGATTTGCTTTCACGAATGACGCTGGAAGAAAAAGTGTCAATCGTCCATGCGAATTCTGCTTTCACCACGGCTGGAGTTCCGCGATTGGGAATTCCCGAACGATACTTTTCAGATGGTCCGCTGGGTGTCCGTGAGACCCTGGTGGGCCCTGATTACCACACGTTGGGTCTGGGCACTGATTATTCCACCGCCATGCCCGCCGGCATTTGTCTGGCTGCGACCTGGGACCCCGAAATGGCCTATACGGAAGGTGAAACCATTGGGGAGGAAGCCCGCGCGCGAGGCAAGGACATCATGCTCGGCCCCGCCGTCAATATTTACCGCACGCCGCTTTGTGGAAGAAATTTCGAATATTTCGGCGAAGACCCCTATTTGGCCGGACAGATGGCCGTTGACTACATTCACGGCGAGCAATCGCAGGATGTCTCATCGTGCGTAAAACATTTCGCATTGAATAACCAGGAACATGAGCGCGTGACCATTAATGCGGAGGCCGACGAGCGGACGCTTCGCGAGATTTATCTGCCCGCGTTCAAGGCGGCAGTGCAGCAAGGCGGTGTTTGGTCAGTGATGGGCTCTTACAACCAATTCCGCGGACAGCATTGCTGCGAGAATGATTATCTGCTCAACACAATATTAAAAGGTGAATGGGGATTTAAGGGCCTGGCCATGTCGGATTGGGGCGGCACGCATGACACGCGGGAAGCGGCCCTCAACGGCCTGGATATCGAAATGGGCGCTCGGCACAACTACAATAAATGTTATCTGGCCCAGCCTTACCTGGACGGCCTGAAAAGCGGCGAATTTCCGATGGCCGGCCTGGACGACAAGGTGCGGCGGAATTTGCGCGTGATGTTTGCGACGCATGTTTTTGACCCCGGTCGCACCAACGGCTCGCTCAACACCGTCGCTCATGAAATGGTTTCGCGCCGTGTGGCCGAGGAAGGCGTTGTCCTGCTGAAAAACAGGCACAACATCCTGCCCATCGATATAAGCCAAATCAAAACGATCGCTGTCATCGGCGACAATGCCGTTCTTCTCCAGGATAACGCCGGCGGAAGTTCGCGCATCAAAAGTTTTTTCGAAATTTCTCCATTGCAGGGCATCGTGAATCGCGCGGGAAAACGGCTGAATATTATATTTTCGCAAGGTTACGGCACGAACACCGGCCCGGATGTGGCCGACCGCGCGGTGACGGCGGCAAAGGCCGCTGACGTGGTTATCTACATAGGGGGCCTGCTCCATGAGCATTACGATTCGGAGGGAACGGACCACAAAGACTATAAACTGCCTTTTGGCCAGGACGAATTGATTCGAAAAGTTGCGGCCGCAAATCCGCGAACTATCGTGGTCCTGCTCGGCACACCAGCCGAAATGGACACCTGGGTGGACCGGGTGCCGGCGGTGCTGCAAGCGTGGTACATGGGCATGGAAGGCGGGAATGCATTGGCTGCGATTCTATTTGGCGACGTGAATCCCGCCGGCAAGTTGCCCTGCTCCATCGCGAAGCGGCTGGAAGACTCTCCGGCCCACGCCGTCGGCGCTTATCCGGGCGAGAACGGCACAGAAGTCTATAAAGAGGGATTACTGGTCGGCTACCGCTGGTTTGACACCAAAAAAATTGAACCTCAATTTCCTTTCGGCTACGGATTGAGCTACACGAAGTTTAAATACTCAAACTTAAAATTAATCAATGGAGGTAATTCACGCCGTGCGATTGTGACAGCGCAGTTCGAAATTGAAAATACCGGCAAACTCCCCGGCGCCGAAGTAGCCGAGTTGTATGTTCACGAACGGAAACCCGATTTGTTCCGACCCGAAAAGGAATTGAAGGGATTCAAACGGGTATTCCTGCAGCCCGGCGAAAAACAAACGATTGCCATACCCTTGAATGAAACGGCCTTTGGATACTACAATCCTGACAAGAAAAGCTGGGTGGCACAAAAGGACCGATTCAAAATTCTCATAGGCGGTTCATCGCGCGATATTTATTTGAGCGAAAATTTTGATCTGCCGGAGGCGTTGACGTTCAATTGAAACGTTGAAACGGAGCGCTGTCGACCGGCATTTGGAGCAATAGGTGGCGGACAGAACGGCATCTAGACACAATGAACAGATTTCACAAAATGATTTTTAAACAAAACCGCGTGAAGAATCCGAACGAATCACAATCCGAGCATGTGGGGCGTAAGTCTCCGATTTCGCGCTTGCGTCCGCACGCTTCAACGCTTCAACGCTTCAACGCTTTAACCTGCGTTGCCCTGCTCTTCACCGGTTGCCAAACCCACCCAAAACAAAACGGCAAGGCAACTGCACCAAAACTCACTACCACCCCACAAGCCGTTCTCAACGTCATGCAGAGCGTGGCGGATTGGCAACTGACCCATCCTTCGGCGCACAAACCGACCGATTGGACCTGCGCCGCAGGTGACGCTGGATTCATGGCCCTGGCCGGCATTTCCGGCG
>DASXFM010000380.1:0-4883 GCA_036489615.1 Verrucomicrobiia bacterium
CCCCACCGTGCTCACCTTGGCGCCGTAAAAAGCCCATAGCGACACCAAGGCCAACCACGGCGACGAGGTAAATCACGATAATCGACCAATCAAGGCTGCTCATCGGTTCATTCACGCTGGATGCATTGCGCTCGCTTTAAAGGGGCGCACCCTAAATCAACATCATTTAAGCCATGTCCATTAGCCCTTAAATCACGCCATTTTTGGGGAGCTCCATAGGGAGGTGGCTTTGCAATATGGATTCATTGATTCCCCTATTAAATCAGCCCAAGTTCCACCCGAGCAACGATATTTACCCAAACTTTTAAGCTTTAGAATTTGGGTAGTATCGGGTAGAAAATGAATTTCTGATTTTAACTATCCCAATAAATAAGCCTGCCGGAACTGCGCAGGAATGAAGGATGCGGCAGTTGGTGGATAATTTAAATCACCAAGAGATTTTATTGCCCGGAATTTTTCTCAGGAGGAATCACATGCAGGGCCACGACTGCACTGCTGCAGGCCCAGGAATACAAAGCTCTTTCGGGAGTGGGCGACGGCCAGCGGGACCAGGCCAAACCATCTGATTTGCGGCGGGCGTTCCAGGCAGCATCGGCATTCTGCCGCAACCAGCTTTCGTATCGCGATTGCAGTCCGCGCTGATAGGTAAATTTGGCAAGCCAGCGCAGGCAAATGCCGTTGAATCCGCCGAGGTCACCTTTTTGGCGGTATGGTGGCAACAGGCCATCGGGACAAAGCTGATGCACTGTAAAATCAGCCGCGAGTTGCGCGTCATTAGTGTGTCCCAAAAAATTCGCGGCGCCAATAAACGTGCCTTGATTGTAGGTGCTGGACCATTGGCCGACGTGGCCATCCACGGAAATCGCGTCGGAAATCGCGCCGCTATTGGTGTCGAACAGCGTGGCACGTTCCCACTCATAAATGCTTTCCGATTTGGCGAGATAATTTGTGTCACCGGTAATTTGAAAGAGCAAATGCGAAGCAATGGCCGCCGGACCGTTCACGCAGGCGTTTTTGGAAGCGTTAGTGGTCGTCCACCAAAGTCCGCCGCCGAGGCTGGCTGACCAGGCGCGAGCGCAGCTCATGTCAAAATTTGATTTGGCGGCGTCGCGATAGATCGGGTTGGTGGTGTCCAAATAACCGCGGGCGCAGGCGATGACCATCCACATGATGTCGTCATTGTAGGGATTTTCCGACCAGTCCAGGGTATGCTCGGTAACGAATCCATTGAAAGTTTGGTTGAAGATCGAAAGGCAGGCCGGGTTGGTCGTTCGTTCGTAAACGTCGAGCAGCATTTCCATCTGTTCCGCACGTTCCCAAAACGCGGTTTTGCCGCCAACGGTGGTGGAATAAAAGTAACCATTGGTATTTTCTGTAAAATAAAACGCGCGGGTGTAAGAGCTAAACATGGCCTGCGCATCCGTGGCGGTGAAAGCAAACAGTTTGACCGGTCCCAAAAGGAGCATCACGAGTGCCGATAAGATGGAGGGGTTGCAGAAATTCATCCGGCGAAACCTTGAACGAGAGCAATGCATGTCATTAATTTTTTGCCGGAACCAAGGTCATTTGTCGAGCTTTGCTGAAGTTTACCTCGAATATAAATCGCACCTGTCCTGAATTATTGGCTGAAGCAAAATCATTTTTCGTCGTTGTTTTGCGAAATGGTCCGGCAAGCAGAATGGTTCAGTGCCGGTTTGAAGTGTCAAACGTCAGGATGAGCGTTCCTTTTTTATCGGGTGATAAGCGCACGCTGCCGTCCTCAAGCCGACGGCATGAGCCGGTTTCAAGTTTTAACTGATATTCTGCGCCCAAGTGATAGAAGGTAACAGCGGTGACGCCGACTTGCCTCAGGACCGATTTAAGCCCAGCTCCGCCGATGATGTCGCAAGCCCACTGCGCTGGCTTTCCGTTAGGATCATGCGCCGCTATCTCAATTTTATTTTCGCGGCAAACAAGGGAGATGTTTCCACCGCTTTTAAGTGGCTGGTCAAGGCACAGATCCCTGGAATTCAGTTCTTTCACGACAGGTTTGCCATTTGGTTGCATCGGCAACGCTGAACCATCAGCCTTGAGTAATACCGGCCAAATGCCTGCGCGTTGGCGTCCGTGATCCGACCAAAGCGCCCAGTCTGCGATGGGCAAAGTCTCATAGGCCAGGGAAGTTTCTTTTAGCGCGGTATCGTGGGTGGGTGAAACGATGCGCTGATCAAAGCAATGGAGGTCGCGAATGAAGAAAGAATCTCTGTCCCAAAAGAGGTTGAGGCGGTAAAAACGGCTATCATACCAAACGGTCTTATGATCTTCTTTCTTCCAATCATCGAGCGCCACCACGGCGGTGGGCGGCGTTACAGAAAAATGCTCGCGAAACCATTGGCCCGACTGCGCCAGGGTTTCGACGCGGATTTTTCCAGCCCTGGCCAAACGAGCGATCAGGGGAATCTGATAGGTCAACCCCTGCTCCATGGCATCCCAACCAAATGAATTTTCCTGCCCGGCCTGGGTGTAAGCAAAAGCCAAGCAAGGTTGGGAGACTAAATTATTCATGAACCAATCCACCCACCGGGGCATGCCACCGCCGCCACTTTTATAGACGGGTTCAAGGGAAATCAGGCCCGGCGTGGTGCCATGTTGATAAATCGGGTCACTGCCGAGCATACGAAAAATCGGGACATTGATCTGGCCGTGCCGGGTCTGGGCGGGCATATAGGCATTGAGGCGACTGGGATAATAAGCCTGGTTCCAATAGCCGCCCCACAACGTGTAAAAGTCGGTGCCGATTTGGTCTTTGCAGTTGCAGGAAGCGATAATGCCGTAGCGTTTGGCCATGTAGGCAAGGGTCACTTCGTCGATATACCACGAGCCAACCGTGCGGGGATAATAGCCAAAGGCGCTTTTGAATTCGGCCATGTAGACGTCCACCAGCTTCTTGCGTTCTTCGGGAGTGTAACCGGGTGAGAAGCCTACGTTGGCAGCCGGGTCCCACTCATGCTGGCCGCGCCATTTCAGCCCGGCCTTTTCAGCAAGTGGTTGCGGAATTTCCCACCACGCGGCAATCTCATCGTTCGTACTTAATTCCTCTTTTAACAACTTTTGATAGCGCGGATTGATGAGGGCGTCATATTGAAGCGCCCAGGTGGCCGGCAGGCCGGATTCTTTAAGTAGTTCGATTTGGTGTTTGGTGCAATCGAAAAGAATGTCTTCGGAATTGGACAGACGGAAATCAGAATTGCGGATGAAATTGTAGATGTTTACGATTCGTGGAGCACCCATTTCTTCCGAGGTTGCGGCGCGGGTCAGACTTAGCGGACCCGCAAGTAACAGGAAGAGGAGGGCTAAAAACCGGGTTAGACGCATTACAGAGCAGCCCATGGTTCAAAAACTGGTAAGATTGGGAGCAAAGGTGGCGCGCAAATCGGCAGGGAAAAGAGGCGTCGCGCCGGGTTGGGAACAAACAAAGGTGGCGACGTCGGACGCGATTTGATGAATGTCTTCGAGACTGAATTGATTGAGCAGCCCCATGACCAAAGCGGCGGTAAAGGCGTCGCCCGCCCCAACGGTATCCACGATATGCAACTTTTGGCCCGGGCGGTCGGACCACTCACCACGTTGATACAGCAGGCTACCCCGTTCTCCCCGAGTGAAAGCCACGAGCAGTAAATCGAATCGTTCGGCCAATTGTTCGATTCTTTGGGTGACGTTTCCGGTCAATTTGAGAATTGGCGTGAGAACAGCCAGTTCACTATCGCTCAATTTAAGTACATTGGCAGCGGTCAACGAGCGTTCCAGCACTTCGGGATTATGAAATCCCTGGCGCAAGTTGACGTCAAAGACGCGTAGGGAGGCAGCCGGCGTGGCGGACACCAATTGTTGGATCACGGAAGACGCAGCAGCACTACGCTGGGCGAGTGTCCCAAACGAAATCGCATTAGCGGTTTGAACGGCTTCCAGCGCTTCCCCGGTGAGCGCCAGGGAATCCCAGGCTACGTGGTCACGAATGGTAAAACGCGGCGTGCCATCGGGTCCCAAAACCACACTCGCAGTGCCGGTAGGTAATTGTTGATCCACTTGCACGGTGGCAATATCGATGTCCATACCGCTAAAACGCCGGAGCACCTGGTGGCCGTGTTCGTCATTGCCCACGCGGGTAATGACCTGGACTTCCGCGCCCAGTTGATGGGCGTGAAAAGCGAAATTCGCCGGAGCGCCGCCCAGTTGCGGCCCGGCAGGCAGCAAGTCCCACAACACTTCACCAAGACCTATGACTTTAAAACGCATAATAATTTCAATGCACCCGCACGGACCCGCCGGCTGGCACTTCCGGCGTGAATTCGATGCCCAGCTTGCGCTGCATTTCTTCCAGCGGCACTCCTTTCGTCTCGGGCACCATCGTCTTAACCCAGACCAGTTGCAACACCATCATGAAACAAAAGAAAAGGAAAATGTAACCTCCGTTCTGAGGCTGTACATCGGCATGAGACGTTTTAATCACTATAGGAAAAATCGTGGTCAGCAGGGCCGCAAAAACCCAATGCGTGGAACTGCCCAGGGTTTGTCCTTCCGCCCGATGGCGGTTTGGGAAGATTTCAGAGATAAATACCCAAATGACTGCGCCCTGGCCGACGGCGTGGGCGGCGATGAAGGCAAAAATGCATTCCGGCACAATACTGTAGTGCTGGGTAAGGAATGCCCATGCGGTCAGTCCCAACGAAGCGATGTAACCAAATGAACCGATGAACAACAGCGTGCGACGACCCAGCCGGTCAATGAGCCAAAGGCCGACAAGGGTGAACAATAGGTTGGTCACACCGATGCCGACTGATTGCAACAACGCGGCTTTTTCCCCAAGGCCGGTCATTTCGAAAATGCGCGGCGCAAAATAAAGA
>DASXFM010000430.1:0-13702 GCA_036489615.1 Verrucomicrobiia bacterium
GGCAATCAATAGACTGTGGCGAAGGCAGCGGAGTGAATTTTTGGTTTTCATAATTTTCGCTTTCGCGGATTTGTAGGGTTATCGGATGTTCGGGAAAATTGATTGAGAGGGGATTTGGCGTCGAATTGGTTTGTCGCTCCATTAGGGATTGAGGGTCGTGGCATAACCCTGGCCGAGCCAGGGGAGATCATTGGGGCATTGGGCAACATTGGGCGGCGAACTGTCTTTGGACGGATTCATATTCAGGGCGTAAGCGATGGTTGCACCGTCGAGCCAGCGGTGGCTGGTAGCATGTCCATCCGCCCAGCTAAATGTGCTGTTATCTCCATGCCACGAGGCCACGGAGTCGATAAAACCAATTCCCGAAGTGGAAGTGGGCCATGATCCATAATTCAGGACCCAGGAATTTTCATTCTCTCCGCGCGGATCATTTTCTTCGATCCACAAAAATAATGAGCTTGGGTGGCGGACGGCCGACTGTTGAAAGAGTTGTGCATACTGGCCGTTCAACGTGGCGACACCTGAAAAACTGCCGTACGCAAAATTCCCCGGCGGCGAATTGTTGGGGTCCGGAAGAACCGGACTGTACATCCTGCGATCAGCGGGGCAGTGGAGAACATTGAAGTTTGGTGCGTATTGGTAAAGAGCGCCCTGTTGGTACTCCGCCTCAAGCAGGAGAATGTCTTTTTGTTGCGGGGACGTTCCCGGAGGTATTGACGGAATCGGGTTAGGCGTATCCCATCGCCACGGTGTTCCGACTCCCTTGTCAGACGTAACAGTGTCCAGGTTCACCATCAGACCGCGATTGTCATCAACGTACATGATCCAGGCGGTTGCAAATTGTTTCTGGTTGTTCAGGCAGGCGGCCTCCTGAGCCCTCAATTGGGCCTTGGTCAAGACAGGCAGCAATACGGCGGCGAGTATGGCGATAATCGCGATCACCACGAGTAACTCGACAAGGGTAAACGCATGAAATTCGCCTTTGGCATGGGATCCTTTTACCGGATGCAACAGTTCCAAACGACTCCTATGGTTGCAGACTTTTGACATGTGCTGGTTGCCTAAATCATACGAAAGCCATGCTCAAGCTTCTATAGTTCAAATGGATGATTTTTATTCACCGCACGAGGACCCGGTAGAATAGGCTTGTTCCCACGGGAGCTACATAGCAGGGCGAGACGGTGCTGAAATTGGTAATCCAGGGTCCATTCACATTGGTCGACTCAAGCAACAGGCCCAACGGCCAGGTCAGGGTCGCTTGCCCGCCGAAACCCGTAATTTCAAGCGGCACCGGCTTCACGGTCGATCCGCTAAGGGCGAAAAAAGCCGCGTGACCGCCTGCGGCATTGCCGGGGTCCCATGTCAGGCCGACGCTAGTGACCTGGCTCACGATGTTTGTCAGCAGGATGTCCTCAAGATAGAGCCGGGGTTCGTTATTGCTTACGTTGTTGAATACTCCGGTATCTACGTCCAACCGGCCTTGAGTATCAAATGCGACCGGGACATTGAAGAACCAGTCCGGCGAGAAGACGACGCCGGTTTCCACGGTCCCATCCGCATGCTGGACCTTGTAATCGACCGTAATTGGACCATGACCCGCCGCAGTTAAAAATGACAAAGCCGAAAATGAATTTGCGACCGCGGGAATGAGATTCGCATTATGGCTTGCATCCACCATGGCCACATTGTTTGCCGTGTAGGATGGCGCCAGGGTGAAGACATGGTCTGAACTGGCGTCGTTGGTAATCGTTGAGCCCGGCGGCGGAAACCCCGTGGCCGGGGCGGACGTATTGTATCCTCGCGCATACCAGCCGTTACCGGTGTTGCCCGTGCCGTTGTCCATGGACGCCGTTGTATAGCTCCCGTTTGGAACAGCCGGCGCGTTTGATTCCACGATCATATCTTCGTTGTAGCTCGCCGAGGTCAACCGAACCGGCGTAAATCCGGGCGCGGTCACACCCGCAACCACTACGCTGCGCGCCGTCAATCGTGGCGCATAGGGCGTGTAATTCCAATAGACGCAGAAGTTATAGTGGGCGCCCGCGACGGCCTGATAATATAGGCGAAAGCTATGATACAACGTATCCGGGAACTCGCCCCGCGTCACACTGCGCGAGGCCACTACGGAGCCTGTGTCCGCGTTCACGACTGACAACGTTGCCACGATATCATTCGTCCAGTCGAAATTATCCACCTTCAATTCAAATTGCGCGTCATAATTTCCACCGCCCAGTTCGGCGGTATCCGGTCCGGTAATCATGAAACCCGAGGCAGTGTCTCTCACCGGATCGGCTTCCCACGCGTTGAGGCCATCGAGCCGGCCGATATTGTGCGTGAGATTCGCCGCCAGCCAATTGTGCGCGCCATCGATGGTCGCATCGCTCAGGGTCAGGGTCGGGGCGCCGGGCGATTGATTCCAGTTAACACGAAATTCCAACAGGTCATTGGAGAAGTTGGTGAATGTCAGTGGGAAATCCTGGAATACGTTGGCGCCGCTGAATGAATTCCAGGTCACGTTCGCGGATGCAATCGTCGCTCCGTTTTGTGTGACCGCGAGCGTAACTAAATTCGAAGCGGACACGCTCAGTGCGCTCACAGCCATTCGGAAATGGGCCGTATGCCCGCCGGCCGGCAGCGATGACAGATATGGGCCGGATTGCATCAGTCCCGCAGTTGAGGCCGCGCCACACGACCAGGCCAGGGTTCCGGTGGCCGTGCCCGTGGAATGATTGAAGGCCGGGTCGCCGGAACCTTTGGCGAACGGCAGTAGCGTCGTCACCGGCTCAGCCACGGCGCTGATGGCCATGAGTGCGGAACTCTGGCGCGCTGCATTCGTTGTGTCAAAGGGTCCGTCCCAGACGAAACCAAATTGATTGGCTGTATTCCGGTCTCTGGACCAAACGGAATGAGCGTTCGTATAAAGAAACGAATAATATGCCGGAGCATTTGTCTCATCATAAAGATACGCGATATAGCGAATGCAGCAGCCCTTGAATTGCGGAACATCGCCACCGCCGCAGACCGGATTGCATGGCGGCGGCTCAGTGAGGACGCCGTTGGCGTCGGTGAGCCAGGTAATGATCCCATTGGCCATCGCTTGCGCTTCGTTCAAATAAGCGCGTGAGCCGGTTGTTTTGTAAAGGTCAGTCAATCCGCCCACCAGGAGACCCTGCTCGTAGGTCCACATCGGCTCGCCATTATTCTCGCAATTGGTCATGTTCAGGCCGTCGTTCACGAGGTTCAGGTCGTTGAAGAGGCCGCTGTTTTGAAACCAGGCCCACGTATTGGTGGCCCAAAAGAAATCGCTGCCGGGACCGCTTCCATCGCCAGGTGTTCGCTGATGCAGGCGAATAGCCGCAAGCATGAAAAGACAGTTTTCGATTGATCCCTTGTTGGTTTCGCTGGTGTTCCACCACAATCCGCCGCCGCAATGGCCGTCCCAGCCATTGGTCATTGTGTTGAAAATCGTCTGCGCCATGTTCAGGTAACTGGAGTTACCCGTTTCGTCAAAGGCGCGAATCCAGGCGTTGGCCCACCATCCGTCGTCGTCGTAATAATTGTCCAGGAAGTCGCCGCCGGAATTTTGAGCGAACGTGTTGCTAATGACGGTCAGGTATTGGCGGCTGTTATTGACGAAGATCGCGTTTTCGACTGCTTCCAGGCAATTGGCCGCATTCCACCAACCGGTCGAATTCCATTGGCCATTGGCGGGGTCGTACCATTGTTGAAGGGCCGAAATACCGGCGGCGGTGTTCGCATTGAAATCGTCGCCGGGCGTGGTGGCGCAAAAACAGCGCGTCGAAATTCCGAGGCACACCGCAACCAAACAGAAACCAAATCTCATGAGCGGCGGCGGAGGCGTAAGAGGATCAAAGCGCCGCTACCGGCCATCAGTGCCAGGGTGGAGGGTTCGGGAACCGGGGTCGTCAGATCCCGGACCTGGAGAAGATTGACCTGCGCACATT
This sequence comes from Verrucomicrobiia bacterium, assembly GCA_036489615.1. Lineage (GTDB taxonomy): Bacteria > Verrucomicrobiota > Verrucomicrobiia > Limisphaerales > UBA11358 > UBA11358. The sequence goes on from DASXFM010000430.1 coordinate 3,966, forward strand.
GATTTCCACCGACGCTGCTCCATGTCTCGAAATTGATGGTTTCGCCCCCGGTCGAGTCCGCCACAAACGTGCCGATGTCGTATTGTCCGTCATCGGGAGAGCTTCCGTCCGCCGGAAACGTCAGGGCGCCGGAGGTCCCGGAATCGCCGTAGCTGTTCTCGTAGATATTCTCCCATCGGCGATTTCCAATATTGCGGGTGTCTTCCACCCATACTTCAACCTGATACGTGTCTCCGGCGTTCAAACCGCCAAACGAAAAGGTGCCACCAGTGCCGTTATTGCTGAATTGAGCACCCTCCAGCAGGTTGTTGTAGTTGGCATCCGCGGTGCCGGGATTTCCAAAGCCCGCATAGGTACTCGAAAAATAGCTGGGAACGGAAAAATCGGGCAAATCGTTGGCAACAAAGTTCACACCATTTACCGTAACACCGCTGCCGCCGGTGTTTTCCAGGTAGGGTGACCAGGTGCCAAACAAGGTTCCCATGGTGCTCACGTCTGAATCCCCCGAAATGTATTGGACGGAGGACCACGTTATTTGTGACTGAGCATGAGTATTGAGGGCAAAGGCGCTGATCAGGGAACAGAAGAGTATGGTTTTTTTCATGAATTTAATGGCTTTTGACCAATCAACCATTCTTTGTCCCAATCGTCTATCCGTCAAATGGATGATTTTGACTTTTCAATGCAGGTACTTGATCACAGCTTCCGTCCGGGAACGAACGTGTAGTTTGTGGTAAATATGCTGCAAATGCGTGCGAATGGTGCTTACGCTCACACTCAGGCGATCGGCGATTTCCTTGGTTGAATATCCTTTGGCCAGTTCCTGCAGGATTTCCTCTTCTCGTTGTGACAGGCCCTCCACTTTTGCGTCGGTCGGCTCCTGGCGAAAGGAATGCACCACCTGCCGCGCTATCTGACTGCTCATCGGCGCGCCACCCGTTTTGACCTCCTGAATTGCCCACAAAATATTCGCCGGGTCGGCCCGCTTAAGCAGATACCCTCCCGCCCCGGCCTTCAACGCCCCGAATATGCGCTCGTTGTCTTCATACACCGTCAATATCAATATCTGCGTCTTCGGACACATTTCCTTGAGCCGGCGGGTGCATTCCACGCCCGAAAGGTTCGGCAGATGGATGTCCATTAACACTACGTCCGGCTGCAACTTGGGAATCTGTTCCAGCGCTTCCTCCGCGCTTCCGCAGGCGCACACACATTTATAGCCCGGTGCATTGTCCAGATAACGTCCCAGCGTCAGGCGAAAATCTTTGTTATCTTCTACTATCGCGATACTCGTTTGCATGGATATTTCATAGTGTTGAATTCTGTTCCGCTCCGATTGTATTGGCAACGTCGACCGGCAACCGAAACTCGCAGACGGTCCCGCCCTGCGGCTGAGTTTTTATTTCGAAATGGCCTCCGATCTTTTCGAGGCGCTGGCGCATATTCCCCAGCCCTTCACCGGAAGGCGCTGCTGACAGCGTGAATCCACAGCCATTGTCCTCCACCAGGATGCGCAACTGCGATTGCTGAAACCGGATTCGGAGCCATGCTTCGGTGGCCTGCGAGTGTTTGCTCACGTTATTCATCGCTTCCCGCACCGCAAGGTAAAGATTGTGGCGAACTTCCGACGTGAAAGAAGCCTGCGGCAGCGAATCGTCCACGTCGAGTCGGCAGCGGATGGGTGTGGGCCGGAAAAATTCCTCGGCGAAATGGCATAGATAATTCGCCAAATGCGGCAAGGAATCGTTGACTGGATTGACCGCCCAAACGATTTCATCCAGTGACGCCACCATTTCGTGGGACTTTTCTGAAATTTGGCCCATGCGCTCACGTGTGGCATCGGGCACCTGGCTGTCCCGGCTTTCCACCGCGCTGAGAAACCGGATTTGCGTCAGGGTCGCGCCCAGGTCATCGTGCAGGTCCCGCGCGATGCGCGCGCGCTCCGTTTCCAGTTCACGCTGGCGTTCCGTTTGTTCACGCCGCCTCACTTCCGCGGCAAGTTGAGACGAACGTTCCTCCACCCGCTTATGGAGCAGCGTAATCCAAACCATCGCGGCGATGATCAAGACTGCCATTGCGCCCAGGATCGTCAGCATGTGCCGCAATGTCCACCACGAGGGTCTCGCCAGCACAGTGATATCCGCGCTCGAATTGAGCAAGAGGTCAAACGAATCGATTTCACGTCCGGATGCCAGGTCGCCGCCCTGTCCGGCGTAAACGCCGGTTAGTTGCAAAAGGCTGCCCGGGGAAAGGTCCGGCAGCAATCCGTCGCTCGTCTTGAGCCGCGCTACAAATCCGCGCGTCCCGGTCTGAAGTTCCAACACCTGGTCAGACAGCGTGCGCACGATGCCTGTCAGGTGTGCCTGGACCTGCACCAGCGTGGAGTCATTGCGCCGGCTGAAGAGCGAATCTCCCTCGATCGGGTGCGGTAGCGGCAGCGAGCCGGTCCCAACCTGGCGCACGATCGCCTCTCGCAAAAGAGGCGACGGACCGCCGAGTTCCGGATACCCGACAACTTGCACCAGGTCACCGGCTTGCAGTACGATGTTGGTCTTTGGAAAAAACCTAACTCCGTCATGGCCATCCATCAGGAAATACTCACCGTCCCCTTTATAAATAATCTGTCCGGCAATCTTGATGCGCTGTAAAGCGCCGGCTCTCGGGTCAAACATTAAGAGGTCCGACGCATGCTCAAGCGGCGCGGAGAATGGATTCGCCGGGGCCGGTTCATCCACGTTTACCGTCGCATTGATCAGGGAGAACTGACCCAACTCTATTTGCTGGGTCTGGAAATTTCGCGCCGGAACCACGCAGCCGCGGATGCGGATGAGGGCGCCTTCATAGCGGTTCAGTGGGTCAAAGTCCGGAAGTTGGATGCTGATTTTTCCGGTTCGCGTCAGCAATGTCACGCCATTCGTGTCAACCGCGGTGACAATGCCCGGCACTTCAATGTAGTCGGTGTCCAGGCTCCCATTGATCAATTGGTCCCAGGTCGGCCGGATCGGTTCCGGCAACGTTCCTCTGCCGAGGTAGGTTGCCGTTTGTACGCGGATGTTGGGCGCAAACTCCGCGAACGTCGTGCCCGTGATTTCCCAGAAATCGCCCACGCGCGGCACTTCAGGATCGGTTGGTGGATGCCAGCGCGCATAAATGGAACCGCTGGCATCGTGGATAAAAAATCCGCTATCGAGGACCGCGGTAATGACCCCGCGCAGTTTCACGGGATAACCCCGGTCCCATTCATGCCGGTTTAGCTGTTTGATCTGTTCCACCGTCGCCAATACCGGTAACGCCGCCGCTCCCGGAGAATTCGTTGAACCGGAAATTGAAATGGCCCGCTGGCCGCTCGCCGGCTCCGGTTCATCCAACACTTGAATTTGGTCCATCCCCGGCGTTACGAGTGTTCCGGCCACCCTTTGGCCTTCGGTTGTGTAAGTGGACAGGCTAATTCCTGTCGCGCGGACCTCGTGTTTCAGGAGATATTGCGGCGCTGCGCCGGTGCTGTCCGCCACGGATACCCGCATCTGGCCGGCATCGGATGTCAGTTCCAAATCCAGCATTCCGTCATCTTCGCCGGCAAAAGTGACGGTTCCTTCCGCCTCCGACCAGCGATCGTCCTGGTCCGCCCCCAAACTTTGATGCATGATAATGGGCGCGGGCGCGGGCAGCGCGTTTGTGCCGGTAACCTGAATCCAGGGCGGCTTTTCGTCCACATACATCAACGATCCATCATCCGATTTCGTCGAAAATGTGTAAATTCCCTCGCGTGGGACCTCGATGTAGCCTGCAAATTGAAGACCGACATTGATATCGCGGGTAATCACACTCGTGTCGAAGTTGGCGATCGTCCCTTCCTTAACCGGCGTGAGACGATCAAATTCCGGAACACGGAGCCAGCTCCCCTCGTAGCAGCGATACCTCAATCCCTGGATCATGCGCGCGTCCGCGCTTACCGGGCCGGTTTCCATGTGGAACAACGCTGAATCGGGCACCGTCTGCCTGGGCACTTCCGGCCCTTCGTAATCAACCTCAAGCCCGTAAGGCAGGAGCCAATTGAACCATAACAGTTCGAAAGGATGCTTTCCCGCGCTTAGAAAAACGCCTCCCGACCGTTCAATCATCCCATGCGTGTCGTCATTGTCCACCACGGGAAAATCGCGCATGACGACGCGGTCTCCCTCCACGAGCGAGTTGCCTTCCAAAATAACCTCCTGGCCCGGCGAAACAAATTTGCCGGGGGTCTTCATTTCCAGGAGCGCCACACCTGTCCCGTCTGCAACGGCGCACATTCCCCGGCCTGGACTCGCCGCCAGCACCTGTCCTTCCAGGCGGGTTACACAGGCGATGTGTTGCCCGAGCGCTCCCAATCTTCGCAAATCGGCGACCGTTGCTGCGAATGGACGTTGAAGACCAGTGAGGAATTGAATTTGATCCAGGTTGGTAACAGTTACAGCGCCGGATGCGCTGGTCGCAGGCCGATCAATCCGAATCCGGCTGAATCGCGTCGGACAATTGCCATTTGGATGTTGCACCGTGACATCAATTCGGTGGGTGCCTGAACTCAATTGCAAATCCAACTGGCCTGATGGTGCTGGCTGGATGAGTTCAACTGTGCCTTCAATACTTTGAGCCAGAGAATTCGATGAATCGGCCTGTGCCGTTGATTGAATTGCGCCCCCGGTGAAAATACAAACTCCCGCAAGAACCGCGACCATCCCTATTTGCCGGCGCAGCAAGCAGGATTTGATGATCTGCAAAATCATCCCGACTATTGGTTCACAGTTTGACACGATTCGCTGGTGAATAGGCCAACACTATCGCCGGTCAGAAATGGTGGCAAGGAACATTCACGCATGCACTTTGCTTTCCCGCCTCTCCAATTAAAAAATGTCCAATGCCGATTTACCAGACGTTCTCGTCACAGGATACAGCGCGATGCATGTCGCACTCATTCGTTTTCCATTATCGCAGCGATAATTCTTTTTCCGCTTCCCACCCTCCGCCGAGGGCCTTGTAGAGCTGCACCAAATCCAGGGAAACCGTTTGGTCGCTCTGCACCAGCGCATCCTGTTCATTGTACAACGCGCTCTCCGAACTCAACACGTGAAGAAAATCCACCAATCCACTCTTGTAAAGGTGCGTCGCCAATTCCAGAGCCCGCCGGTCCGCCGCCACCGATTCACCGAGCGATTCCCGCCGAACTTGCTCCCGGGCATATGCCGTCAATGCGGTCTCCACGTCCTGTAGCGCCACCAACACCGTCTGTTGATATTGCGCCAGCGCCGCCTTCTGCCGCTCGTTCTGCACGTGTACATTGGCCACGATGCTCCCGGCCTCAAACAACTGCCATTGCACGGTCGGTCCCGCGGTCCAGTAGTGGCTCGCATAGTTGAGCCAGGTCCCCGCCGACGTGCTCTGGAAGCCCGCTATCCCCGTGAGCGAAAATTTTGGAAACAAATCCGCCTTGGCCACCCCAATTTGCGCCGTCGCCGCCGCCAGTTGTCGTTCCGCCTGCTGCACATCCGGCCGCCTCTGCAACAAATCCGAAGGCAACCCCACCGGCACGATCGGCGGTGTGATGGGGATGTCTCTTTTGGCGGACAGATCATCCATCAACGTCCCCGGCGGCTGTCCCAACAGGACCGACAATTGAAAAACCGACTGATCAAAACCCGTTTGCAGCGAGGGAATTTGCGCCTCGGTATTGTCCAGCAAAGCTTTGGCCTGTTGCACGTCCAATTCATTTCCCAGTCCAGTGGCAAAAAGATTGGTGGTCAGGCGCAGGACTTTCTCCTCCGCCTGGATGTTCTCCCGGGCGATCTCCAAACGCTCTTGATAGGCGCGGGCGCCGATGTAGTCGCGCGCCACCTCGGCCAGCACGGAAATGAGCACGTCACGCTGGCCATATTCGGCCGCGCCGATTTGCGCGCTGGCGGCCTGGATGGCCCGGCGAGTGCCCCCGAAAATGTCCAGTTCCCAGGCGGCATCGAAGTCGCCGTTGTAGAGATTGTAATCCAGAGGCACGCCGAGAGGGGTCAGAGGCGGGAAGGCGTGAGTGCTGTAACGATTACGCGAATAACCGGCATCAGTGCCAAGGGAGGGCCAAAAGGCGCCGGAAACGACCACGCGCTGGGCGCGGGCTTCGCGGACATGAGCCTCGGCGATTTGGAGGGTAAGATTGGACTGGACGGCGGTAAGCATGAGGACGTCGAGATTGGTATCGCCGAAGTTCCGCCACCAGTGCGCCAGATCCACCGGGCCGTTGGTTTCGCCGCCATGCAGGGGCGTGGTCCATTCGGGCGGCGTGCTCGTTTGAGGTTTCTGATAGTCAGGCCCGACCGCGCAACCGGACTGGATCAAAAAAGCCGCAGCCACCAGGACCGGGCAGACTCGGAAAAACGACGAAAGATGTTTGTGAATGATTAGCATTCGGGTGGTTTAAGAAAGCGCGTCGTGAGGATGCGGACCACCACGACCAGTGGAAAGGCGAAGAGGAAAACCACGGCCAGCGATTCGAAGCAGCCGTTGAATGCGATGCTGGCCCATTGCCGGTGCGCTTCCTGCAACGTCAGCGCCGTGGAAACGGCTGGAACTTGCGCCGGTGGCGCACCGTGCAGTAAAAGCGCATTCTGCACCGCCTGGTTATAGCTCACGGTATTGGCGCTCATCCATGATACGACATTGCCAAAGATGGTTTGATTGTTGTCCGTTTTTGTTTCGAGAAGTGTTTGCAACCAGGCGATGCCGCCCAGCGCGCCAATCTGCCGGTTGAAATTAAACAGACCTGCCGCCGCCACATCTACTTCCGCGGGCAGGCAGGTCAATGCCATCAGCGTCAGCGGGATAAATTGGCAACCTAATGCAAACCCGCGAACGATGAGCCAGGAAGCGTACCCTTCAAAATTCAAATTGGATGGCGCATCGCCGAGATGCCACATCGAAACGCCAAACAAGAGCACGCCGGTAAGAATGGAAAATACCGGCGGAAATTTCGCGTACCGAATCAAAGCGCCCACGGCCAAAAATGAAATCGTGGCAAAGAATGTGCCCGAAAGCTGGACCAGCCCGTTCCATGAGACCGGGTATGCCAGCACGCCGGACGCAAACCCTGAAATGACATAACCGCTGCCGAAAAGAGCGACACCGGCAAGCAGGACCACACACGTGCCAAAGGTAAAGTTGGCGTAACGAAATGCTCTGTAGGGTAAGAAAGTTTCTCCGCCGCGGGTTTCGATAAAGGCGACGCTCACGATGCAAGCCGCAGCGAGCAACAACGCCCATACCATAGGCGGATACTCCAGCCAGCGGTTGCGCTCGCCCTGTTGAAAAATATAAACAATCGAAAAAAGCGCGGTCACAATCAGGATGACCCTCCCGGGCATAAACTCTGTGGGCCGGGTAGAATTGCTTAACCATCTCTGTTTCCAAAAAAGCCATCCGCAACCGAGCAATCCGAATGGAGCTATTCCAAGATAAGCGAGCCGCCAATCAAAATTGTAGGCCCAACCGCCCAAAAGCGCCGGCACGATGGTTGCCGGATACATGACGGTCGCGAGCGCGAAAGCGCCTTGCACCAGTGGCTGGTCGCGCCGGGGAAATATGGTCAGCAGGGTGCCCTGGCCAAGGGCAATGATTGCGCCGCCGGCGCCACCCTGGATCAGCAACACGACCAGGAACGATGAATAGGTGGGAACAAACGCGCCGGCGGCAGTCGCCAGCACCAGAACGATGGCCGCAGTCTGAAATGCCCGGCGTTGTCCAAAACGCATTTGTAATTTTGCCGCCAGCAGGAGCATATGGAGTTTCCCCACATAATAGAAAATCGCTCCCCACGTAATCTGGTCAGGATTCACGGACAAACCGCCGGACAAATACGCTTTCAGTGTTGAACACATGGCGCCGTTGACGCCGTCCAGCAAAACCAGAAAGCTCACCGCGAATAAAAATCCAATGCTTTCAAAACGGAGCCTGCCGACGGCCCATTTGGCCCGTTTACTGTCCGATGCTGCGACAGCATTACTCATGGGCTGTTTCTGTTTTGCCGCTTTTCCCGATGGTTATTGCCTCAGAATCACTGGCGAGGTTCGCCAGCGCCTGCAGGTTGGATGACACCAGGCTTTGTGCAAGGTCATTGGCCTGAATCCACTCGTTTGAATAGATATCGGTGGCGTATACGGCCTTTCCGGAAGGAACCTGGGTTAAACCCTCGCCGGTGTGGTCTCGCGTGTCGACGGTTACCCGCATCGACAGGCCGATGCGGAGCGGATGTTTAGCAAGTTCGTTGGTGTCATCGAGGAAAATCCGCACCGGAACGCGTTGGATGATCTTAATCCAATTGCCGGAACCTTCATCGGGCGGCAACAGCGAAAACGCCGCGCCGGTCGTGGGGGCCAGTCCCACCACATGCCCCCGGTATTTGGCGGAGTCCCCATAGAAATCGGATTTTAAACTGACGGGTTGCCCAATCCTCACAAACCGAAGCTCCGCTTCCTTAAAGTTCGCATCGACCCAAATTTGATCCAACGGGATAATCGCCAGCAACGGTGTGCCGGGCGTGACCCGCTGCCCGACTTCGACATTCCGTTGCACGACATATCCCGTTGCCGGCGCCTTGACGACGGTTCGCTGCAATGCCAGGTCCGCGTCCAGGACATTGGCTTTAGCCTGGAGCACCATGGGATGATGTTCCAGGTCCGTATTGGAGATGAGGGCCTGGGCTGCGCCCAATTCCTGTTGGGCGACCGCCAGCAAATCGCGGGCAGTATCCATGGCCTGGAGCGCATGGGTGATTTCCTCCGCCGAAACCGTCCCGGACTCCGACGTGAGTCTCCGATGATAGTCATCCTCCGCCCGGGCCAGGTCAACCTTGCGCGCCTCAACGTTCGCTTTTAATTCCACGACGTTGACATAGAACTGGCATACCTTGCGCATGGTATCTCCCAATGCGCCTTCGGCCTGCAGTAAGGCAACGCGCGCGTCACTGTCATCCAACACGACCACCGGCTGCCCCTCTTGCACGAGATCGGTATAATCAGCATTGATGGCCACGACCGTACTGGTCACGCGGGGCACCAACAAAACTTCGTTGCCGTGAACATACGCGTCATCTGTCCAGCGGTAAGGAATGTCCAACCTGAAAAAATAAGCGATAGCGATGGCCAGGATGACCACGGACAAAATCAAAAAGATAATCAGCCGCCGATGGCGTTTGGGACGGGGCGGTGGTTGCCCGGGTTTATTGGTAATCGGGGCAGCTTTTGCCTGGGGCTCCACGCCTTTATTGGCGGAATCAGAATCTGGTTTGTCGGCGGGCGTCATTTGTTTTAATGCTGGCTATTGGGTCATGTCCTTGCCATGACAGTTGCCGCTTACAGTGCCGATATTTGATACTCTTGTTTCTGGATTTGTCCATGGAAATCTGATGAACAATAAACGTCCGCCTAATTTCAGGCTGGCATTTGGCTGACGCTCATCCGAAATTTAACAATGACCAATGTCATCGGACTCTCCGGCAGCCTGCGCTCCGGTTCATTCAATACGGCGCTGGTGCGCGCCGCCACCACCCTGATGCCGGAGGGCGCGCAGTTGCTCGCCAAAACCATCCATGGCATCCCGCTCTACGACGGCGATGTCGAAGCCTCCAGCGGCATTCCCGCCGCCGTCCTCGAGTTGGGTGACGCCATTGCAAAAGCCGACGGTCTTCTATTGGCGACTCCGGAATACAACAACTCCATTCC
>DASXFM010000439.1:0-13190 GCA_036489615.1 Verrucomicrobiia bacterium
TTATTGTCCCACGCGCGCTTTCGCCGCCCTCTGATCATTGCCGTCCTGCTCATGGCTTTTTCGCAGTTCAGCGGCATCAATGCCATCATGTATTACTCGACGGAAATTTTCACCACGGCGCACGTTGGCGTGAAGGACTCGTTTACGGCCTCAACCGTGATTGGACTGGTGAATCTGTTGTTCACGTTTGTGGCCATCGCGCTGGTGGACAAGGCGGGGCGTCGCCCGCTGCTCCTGACAGGACTGACGGCCCAGGTGATCGCCCTGGGTTGCGCGGGCTGGATGTTTCACACGAACGCAAGCGGATTTGGCCTTCTGGCGTCCATTGTCGCATTTATCGCCGCATTTGCCATGGCGCTGGGACCGATTCCCTGGATTTTATGTTCGGAGATTTTCCCCATGAGAATCCGCGGACGCGCCATGTCCGTCGCCACATTTGTCATCTGGATTTCCTGTTACATTGTAGCCAGGACATTTCCGATGTTAAACAGCAGTCCGAAAATTGGCCCCGCAGTGACCTTTTGGATTTACGGGCTGTGCAGCGCGCTAGCTTTTATTTTTGTTTTCACGATGGTACCGGAAACCAAAGGTCGAACGCTTGAAGAGATCGAGATGGAAACATTGAAACGTTAAAAGCGTTGAATCGTTGAAACGGGGCGGACAGCACCGTGCGCGCTGGCCGAGCGGGAGGTCGAACCTGCCGGGTTTATAGAAATCAAAGTTGACAGCCAGCCATATTTGTTCATACATTTGAAAAGTACATTATGTTAGCTCTTGATCATCACAGTCCCGTCCCATTGCGCGCCCAGGTCGAAGCATTGTTGCGCGACCTAATCCGGGAACCGCAGTATCAAACCGGCGCATTGCTGCCGGATGAAGTCGCCCTGGCCGCGCAATTGGGCGTAAGCCGCGGTACGATTCGTTCCGGGATCAGCAAACTTGTCTTTGAAGGTCTGTTGGATCGCAAAGCAGGAGTGGGTACGCGCGTCTCCAACCGGAACGTCGAATCCGGCATCCGGGAATGGCATAGCTTCACGCGGGAAATGGCCTCAAAAGGCGTAAAAGTGGAGAATTTTCGGGTCGCTTACCACCAAACGGAGGCGAGCAAGGAAGCGCTGCAAGCGTTGCAATTGGATGGTTCCCGTATTTTGTGGCGCCTCGACCGCGTCCGCGGCTGGGACGGCCGACCGGTTTTGCTCACGATGTCCTGGCTTCATCCGCGATTGGGGCTCAAGGGAAATGAAGATACAGGCCAGCCGCTGTATGAGATGATCGAAAAGACCAGCGGCGTGCGCCCCAACCACGCGCGCGAGGATTTTCTGGCCGTGAACGCCGAGACCCAAATGGCCAGACAATTGGACGTTGAGAAAGGGTCGCCGCTTTTGCTGCGCCGGCACACGGTCTTCGACGCCGGCAATCGGCCGTTTGAATACGCCGAGGTCAGGTATGTGAGTTCCCGTTTTACCCTCACGCTGGATGTCCGACGGAAGGATTAATGTGATGGCAAGGAATCCGTTGGGCAGGAAATCCAACTACGATAAATTCCCGATCGTTGCCGTGCCAAACGGCGCGAACGCATGCGTGACCGGATTCGAACACTGCGTTGCGCGCCTGCGCCGGTCGCTTGCCGAACATCAAGGTTCGAAGACCGTTCTGATCGTGGAGTGTTATCCCGGGGTGGATTCGGCGGCGCTCCTGCGGCAACTCCAGCAAGCCCTCACACCCGCACTTTCGCTCCATGCCCCGGACGCCATGCTCAGCGCGGACAAAATTGACGCGGTCGTCGCGCCTTTTCTTGGTGGCGATAATCCGGTCTTTGGGTTTTTGTGCGACCTCACCTTGCCGCAATTTTTTGATTCCGCGCGAGTCGAGCAATTGCGCGCGCGCATTGCCGCCGTAAAAACCGGACTTGTCCTCGTCGTTGGCTGTGGGGCGCGAATGATTGCGGAGGGCGATATCCTCGTTTACGCCGATCTTTCGCGATGGGAAGCGCAAAATCGTTTTCGCCGGAACGAGTCCAGCAACCTGGGCGTCGAAAATCGCACCCTCGCCGCGCACCTTCAGTATAAACGCGCCTTCTTTGTAGATTGGCGCGTTGCCGACCGCTGGAAACGGCCCCTGATCGCCGAATGGGATTTCGTTCTGGACACCCACAATCCCAACGAGCCGAAACTGGCTGAGGGCGAAGCCGTGCGCAACGCCTTGCGGCACGCTGTGACCCGGCCGTTTCGAGTGGTTCCGCTTTTTGATCCGGCGCCCTGGGGCGGACAGTGGATGAAGGAAGTTTGCGATCTGCCGCGCGAGACGTCCAACTACGGATGGTGCTTCGACTGTGTTCCGGAGGAAAACAGCCTTCTATTGGGTTTTGGAAACATTCGCTTTGAGATTCCGTCGATTAATTTGGTTTTTGATCAAACGAAGGCATTGCTGGGCGAGGCTGTGCAGGCGCGGTTTGGGGATGAATTCCCAATTCGCTTCGATTTTTTGGACACCGTGGGCGGAGGCAACCTGTCGTTCCAGGTCCATCCGCTGACCGAATACATCCGCCGCCATTTTGGAATGAGTTATACCCAGGACGAAAGCTATTACATGCTCGACGCCGGACCAGGCGCGTCAGTTTATCTGGGTCTCCGCGAAAATACGGACCGGGCCGCGATGCGGCGCGCCCTGGAGGCCGCTCAAAACGGCGGACCGCCGTTTGCGGCGCTTGAGTACACCAACCAATTCGACGCGCGAAAACACGACCATTTTTTGATTCCCGCCGGGACGGTCCATTGTTCCGGAGCCGAGTCGATGGTTTTGGAAATCAGCGCCACTCCTTACATCTTTACCTTCAAAATGTGGGATTGGTCACGGCTCGGACTGGACGGACGGCCTCGCCCGATTTCCCTGGAGCACGGCCTGAAAAATATCCAATGGGACCGGACAACAAATTGGGTAAAGCAGAATTTGATCAACCGCTTCGAACCATTGGGCAGCGGCGACGGCTGGCGCGAAGAAAGAACCGGCCTTCATCCGCTCGAATTTATCGAAACGCGCCGGCATTGGTTTACGAAAGCCGTGCCCCACAATACTGAAGGCACGGTCAACGTCCTCAATCTGGTTGAAGGAGAAGAAGCCGTCGTCGAAAGTCCCGATAAGGCGTTCGAACCATTCCCCATCCATTATGCGGAAACGTTCATCGTCCCGGCGAATGCGGGCGCTTACTCGGTTCGACCGATGGATGCCACAAAAGAATCGGCCACGCTAAAGGCGTTTGTTCGAAATACGTAAGATCGTTCAGCGACTGGCAATATGCGCCTGGCGGGCCGCCGCTCCGGCGCCTGTGGCGGTAATTTGGAACGGCACTTTCAGACGAATATCATCCGATGCTCCCCCGATCAGAAGTTGATACTTGCCGGGTTCCACGACGTATTGCTTTGTCGCCGTATCCCAATACCGAAATCGATCGGCAGGAATGTCCATCGTCACGTGGAGCGTGTCACCCCTGGCCAGGTGCATGCGGGTAAATCCGCACAGCGCCAGTTTGGGTTGCGGCACGGCTGATTTGACGTGCCGAAAATAAATTTGCGCGACTTCATCACCGTCCCGGTCACCGGTGTTTTCCAGATCAAATGAAACTTTCACCGTGTCACCTGCGGCAAGCGTCGATTGGTCCACTCCTCCATTTTTATAGGAGAATTCCGTGTAACTCAGCCCGTAGCCAAAAGCGAACAACGGTTTGCCTTTGAAATAACGGTACGTGCGGTTGGCCATGGCGTAATCCTGGAAATCCGGCAGGTCCGCAGTGGATTTATAGAACGTCACCGGCAACCGGCCCGCAGGATTCACATCACCAAACAAAACTTCGCCCACGGCGCGTCCGCCCTGTTCGCCGGGATACCATGCCTGGACAATCGCAGGCAGGTGACTTTTCTCCCAGGGCATCGCAATGGCGCTGCCGCTGCAATTGACAAAGACAATCGGTTTGCCCGTGGCATGGAGCGCCTTGAGCAAATCCGCCTGCACCGACGGCAATTCGATTTGCGTGCGATCGCCGCCATAGAAGCCGATGTAACCGTTGGCTTTCTTGTTTTCCTCGCCTTCGAGTTGAGCACTGATACCACCTACGTAAATGACGACATCCGCCGCTTTGGCATCCGCAATCGTTTGCGCCATCATGTCCGGCGTCGGTGTGTTTGAATCGTCTTTGGCCAGCGCCAGCGGACAGCCTCGGGAATAGGTGACCTGGATGCCCGCCCCGGCCGCGGCCTTAATGCCGTCCAAAATGGTCACCGGACGCGCGGGGGTTCCATTGTAATTGCCCACCAGCACGGGAACCGAATCCGCATTTTCACCAATAATCGCAATGCGTTTGATATTGTCGCGTTTTAGTGGAAGGAGACCATTGTTCTTCAGCAGCACGATGGATTCCTCCGCTACTTTCAGCGCCAGCGCTTCATGGTCAGGAGTGTCGTTTTGATCAATTCCGACGTTCGACCAGGGGACGTCCTGAGGCGGATCAAAAAGTCCCAGGCGGAAACGGGTTTTCAGAGCATAATAAAGAGCATTGTCTATTTCGGGCTCAGTAATCAGTCCTTGTTGCACCGCCTTGAGCAACGCATTGTAAGAGCCGCCGCAACAGATATCGCAACCCGCCTTCACCGCTGCCGCCGCCGCCGCCGGCAACGAACTCGCGTAATGATGTCCCGAATAAATATCGTGAACGGCGTCGCAATCGGAAACGATATAGCCGTCAAAACCCCACTGCTTGCGGAGGATGTCGGTCAATAAAAATTGATTGGCGCAGTCAGGCACGCCATCCAGCGCGCTGTAAGCGCCCATCACGCCGCCAACGTGGGCCTGACGGACGGCCATTTCGAATTGCGGCAAATACGTTTCGTAGAGATCGCGTTCGGGCGGCGCCGCGTTGAATTCATGTCGTAAAGGTTCCGGCCCGCTGTGGACGGCGTAATGCTTCGCGCAGCCCATGGCTTTAAAATATTTCGGATCATCGCCCTGCAATCCGTGAATGAAGGCCACGGCGAATGAACCAGTGAGAAAGGGATCTTCGCCATACGTTTCCTGGCCGCGGCCCCAGCGGGGGTCACGGAAAATATTCACGTTTGGCGACCAAAAAGTGAGGCAATAAAAACGTTTGCTGTCGCCGTTATGCTGGTTTGCATAATCATTGAATTTCGCGCGGGCCTCGGTGGAAATGACGTCCCCCTCACGGTGCATCAACGGCGTGTCCCATGTGGCGGCTGCGCCAATCGCCTGCGGAAACACCGTAGCCGTGCCGGCAAATCCGACTCCGTGAAGCGCCTCGCTCCAGTAGTCATATGCCGGAACTCCCAGCCTCGGTATCCCCGGCGCCGTATTTCGGATCTGTTCAACCTTCTCGGTCAGCGACATGCGGCTCAAGAGGTCATGGATTCGGTCATCGAGCGGCGCTGTGGGGTCCTTCCAAATCGCTGCGCCGGTGACCGCAGGTGCCTTGTTCGCGGCGGCGGCAAGCGGGTTCGCCAGGTCCGCCGCGTTCATGGAGACCAGGGAATTGCCAGAAGCGTCCAGGATTTCCAGTGTGTTAAATTTGGCCCGGTTTTTGACCCCCGTAAACGTGAGCGTGACCGGACCACGATCTGATCCCGCACGCTCCAGTTGGCCGGTGATGATGCAGACCTTGTTTGGACCTCCTGCGGCTGCGACGATGTCAAAATTCTTCGCAAGGGTCACGCGGTCACAGGTCACATCAAACGAGCGCTGGCCCTTTTGCTGGAAGTACGTTTCCGCTTCGCCGATGTTAATCGTGAGTTTTCCGGCGGGCAGGCGCGAAATTGTAATGGTGAAATTGTCCCCGTTCACCTCTTCATGAAAAGCGGCCGCGCCGGCCTGGCCGGCTCCCCGAATCACCAGGTCGTCCGCACATTTATAATGTTCGAATTGTCCGTCGGCCTGGACGACATGGTCGCAACTCGCGCACGTTTCTTCATCGGCGCGGGCCGACGCGTTCAGGATCAGGACACCCGAGGCAAGCAGGACTGTGGATAGGAAGGAGCGCATATTTTTATTAGAGGAATCGTCCCTGAACCAACGTTTGTGTCAAGGACCTGTGCTTTTGCCGGGCCGCGGCATAATCGACGGCGAACCGTTTGTCCGGCTCAACTCTTTCGGCTGGTTTCGTTTTTACAATATAAGCGGCCCACTCGGAAATGGATTTTGAGGTTTGAACGGTGGCCAGCGCCTGGATCGCGGCGCCCAGGGCGGCGCCTTCAGATTCAGCCAGCGTAACGACCGGACAATCGAAAATGTTCGCGCAAATCTGCCGCCAGGCGGCGCTTTTGCTGCCGCCGCCGGTGAGCCGGATTTCGGACGGTGCGATGCCGAGTTCCTTCATGCGTTCCAACCCGTAAGCCATCCCTAATGTCACACCTTCCATAACGGCGCGCGCCATCAGCCCGGGTTTCATATTGCGCAGGTTCAGGCCGTGGAATACGCCGCTGCCGGCGGGCAGATTCGGCGTGCGTTCGCCCTGAAGATACGGAAGAAAGAGCAGCCCTTCAGCGCCCGGCGGCGCGCCTTCAATCGCCGCATCCAATTGCGGCACGGACCAGCCAAAGAGATTCCGCACCGCCTCGGTCGCGACGGTCACGTTCATAGTGCATAGCAATGGCAACCATGCATCCGTGCTGTCGCAAAAGCCGGCAATTTCGCCCTTGGGATCCACCACCGGTTTGTCACCGTAGGCGTAGATGGTGCCAGAAGTCCCCAGGCTGGCCGTGACACGTCCAGGAACCACATTGGCCGTGCCAATCGCACCCATCATGTTGTCGCCGCCACCCGCGCTAATCACGACGCCCGGAGACAGTCCCCATTGGCCCGCCAATTCCGGTTTGAGTGTCCCGGCAGGTTTGCACGAGGAACCGACTGCCGGCATTTTTTCCGGCAGAGCCGGATCAATAAATTCCAGGATCTGGCGTTCCCATTCCCGGGTCCGAACGTTCAACAACGCAGTCCCGGAAGCGTCGCCGTATTCCATCCGAAATTGGCTGGTGAGATAGAAATTGAGATAATCGTGAGGCAATAAGACCGTGGCCAATTTTCGGAAATTGTCCGGCTCACGGCGTTTGAGCCAAAGAATTTTTGGCGCGGTGAAACCGGGTAACATGTCCAACCCCACGCGCTCGATAAAGAATTTCGAGCCGCCAAAGTGCTGGCGCATTAAATCGCATTCCTCGACGGTGGAAGTATCGCACCAGAGCTTCACCGGGCGGATCACCCGCGCCTCGCCATCCAGTGGGACAAATCCGTGTTGCTGCCCGGAGACACCGATACCCGCAACTTCTTTGCGCCGGTTCCCCAAATCCTGCAGGACTTTTTGAACCGTGGCATCCACCGCCGTGGTCCACGTCCCCGGATCCTGTTCCATGTGGCCGGCGGGAAGCCCGGGCAACACGTCGTATTGACGGGCGGCAGAAGCGACAATTTTTCCCGTGTCGCAATCCAGCGCTACGGTTTTGGTGCTCTGCGTGCCGCAATCTATTCCCAAACAGATCATTTGAGGCCGCCTCAGTAGAGGCACTCCGCCAAATACCCGGCCAGGGCGGTATAACGCTGCGTCGATCGATATTCAGCAATGCGTTTGCGGTCCACCTTGAGCGCTTTGGCCCACAACCGTTGCAGGTTGGCCGCGCTGGTATGGAGAATATCGGCAATGTCTTCCTGCCGATCGGTCCGTGGCGCCTTGACGTCAAATGCCAGGATGCCCGGCCATTTCGCGTCCTGAAGAACAACGCACAAGGCCAGGTCTTTCACCGGTTCGACGTAGCCAAAGGGCAGGTCCTGGTCATAACGCGTCGTATCCTGCGAATTCAGGTGGATATGGAACAACTTGCCCGCTTCCAGGCATAGTTCAACGTCCCATAAATAATCCAGCCCGGCCATCCGGCTGTGAGCCGTTTCCGGATTCACGCCAAAGATCGGCTGCACCGCGGGGTCCAAACGGCTGATCAGATAAAGCACTTCGCCGACGTTGCTCAGATACATGTTGGCGCGCGGTTCATTGGGCTTTGGCTCCAGGGCGAAGCGCGGGGCCTTTTTGCCATATTTTTCCAGCGCATATTGGCCAACGGCGTTGAACCCTTCGACCATGCGGCGGAATGATTCCTGGCCGTCCTTGGCCAGCACAAAATCAAATCCTTCGCGCCCGTTCCAAAACACCATGATTTCCGAACCCAGCGCCACCGTGACATCCACTGCCTCTTTAGCATTCTGCAACGCCAATTTGCGCACCGCTTTGTCGTTGCTGGTCATTGCGCCGTCTTTGAAAACGGCGTCGGCAAAAAATGAGGGCGTATACATGCCCATCTTCAGGCCGTGCTGTTTCATCAATTCTTTGGCTTTGGACACGTCCCGCGCGGGAATCTCCACGTCATGCGCCTCGATGTAAGTGATACCGGCTTCAGCGAGCCACGGGATGCGCTCCAGCACCGGAACGTCGGGGCGCGTAGGACCGCCAAATGGATCACGGCCCGCGCCCAGATTCCAGACGCCTGCGCCAATGCCCTGTTTTCCTTTTTTAGACGAAATGATAATTTTACTCATGTGCTTAAATTCTTTGGCCGTTTGATTTCGATAGTTCGCCGCAACGACTTCGGCCAACCTGAATTTGCCTGAAGTTTTTGGACTTGTGAACACTAACTTTAAGGGACAGGACGAACCCGGTCTTGCAGGGAATCACACCGGTAAAAAGTACACGCGCGCGAAGGACGTGGTGCGTGGTGCGTATAGCGTCAAGTATTGCCGACATCATTCGGGGATTCTTGACGAAACACGCGCCACGCCGCGGCTTTGGGGCAGGATTGAAAAACAACGATAAACGTAATAGCCTTAACCATGCATCCGGCCCGGCACTTTCCCCGCAAACCGCGCCATTTCTCCGATTTGTTCGAAGAGTATGGCAGCGGCAGCATCGCGCGCCTGCCGGTGCATCAAAATGGAGGTTTCGAGGTCCACTATATTGCCAAAGGCCATTTGCATTGGGAAATCGAAGGCCGCCCTTTTCTGGTCGCCCCGCGCTCGGTCTTTTTCACGTTTCCATGGGAAAAACATGGAAGCTGCGTGGATTTTGAACCCGGCCATCTATTTCACTTCGCGGTCTATCGCCTGAAAGATTCCGGGTGCCGAAAGGCCATCGACCTTCGATTGGCGGACGGATTTGGCTTATCCGGCTCGGAACAAACCGAGGTTTTTGGCGCGCTCTCGGCCGCCGGCAACCGATGCTTCGCCGCGAGCGCGGATTTTGCCTGGGCGATGACCCGGCTGGCGGCGGAACTGGCAACGCCGGGAATCCTGGCGCGCACCAGCGTTGTCGCGCTGTCCCGCACCGTGCTTTGCGAATTGGTCAGGAGCATCCACCTCGCCGAAGCTCAAAATATGGAGAGTTCCGGAAGCCAGCGGCGGGTCCTCGATTTTGTGGAGGAACTTCGGGCGCGATGCTCCGAACCCTGGACTCTGGATTCCATGGCTGCGGCATGCCGCCTCAAGCGCACGCAGTTCGAAACCGTGACCAAGGAATTAACGGGAGATGCTCCCTCCTTTTTGCTGAATCGCTTTCGGGTCCGGCAATCGCAATTGTCTTTGAAAAACAACGACAAGAGCGTTACCGACGTCGCTTTTGAAGCCGGTTTCGGTTCCAGCCAGTATTTTTCCCGTGTCTTCAAAGGTTTAGTCGGATTGACGCCTTCAGATTATCGCCGTCAGCGCGGTGACATGGCTCGCTATGACCGCTATTTTCTTCGCGCGCTGACCCGGCTCAAAAACGAATCCGACGCCAATCGCTCTTAAGATAAATTTTTGCCGATCGAAACCCCCGGCATCGAAAAAGCGAAATTGATTGTCACGTTTTGCCTTCTGCGGACACTAATTAATAGAAGAATTCGCAGGCAGACTGCCAACGATATAATGATTTGGCACAATTTTGTGTAACGTTTTTCTCCGAAAGTTGTTTCTATTTAAAAGAAGTATATGAGGCCGATGAAACAGGATGGTGCGCACGCCCCGCATCTGGCGCGGGCGGGGAGAAGATTCCCGGCATTTACCCTCATTGAATTGCTTGTCGTCATCGCCATCATCGCCATCCTTGCCGCTATACTGTTGCCGGTGCTTTCTCATGCCAAGTCAAAGGCGCAACAAACCCAATGCCTAAGCAATGGCCATCAAATGATGACGGCCATGTCCATCTACGGCAGTGAGAACAATGACTTTTTTCCGCCCAACCCGGACGACGGCAATACGGACCCCGGCTACAACTGGTGTTCCGGCCAGGCCGGCATCGGCGGACCGCAGGAATTCGACCCGGACGTCCTCCAAAACCAACAGCTTTCCCTGCTCATCAGCGATTTGGGCGGAAACGTCACCTTATTTCGGTGCCCGGCCGACACGCGACAAGGTCTGTACGATGGAACGAACTCCGCCCTCATGGGTCACACGGTACCTGCCGCCAGGACCTTTTCCATGAACCAGGCGGTCGGCACCGTGGACAACTGTTACGATGAAATGGAACGCGGCGAACCCTCCTCATCCGCCCATTGCGGCGCTCCGGACCTCGCGGTCAATGCCGTGTGGCTCAACGGAAACCATTCGAACTTCAGAAATAATCCATACGCCACTTACGGCAAATTTTCCGGGGTCCTGGCGCCCGGACCTTCCATGGTATGGGTGCTCGTGGATGAAAATGCCGCCGGCTTGAATGATGCGGCGTTTGCGTTCCAAATGATTGAACCGGGCTGGCTCGATGCCCCGGGCTCCTATCATAACGGCGGTTGCGGGTTTGCCTTCGCAGACGGCCACTCGGAAATCCATCGGTGGCTCTCCAATCCGCAACCGCAAGGTGACGCCAATCAAATTGACTGGAGTTGGATGCAACAGCGCACTTCCGCGCTCGTTGGAAGCCAGTCGCAACCGCAGTAATTGGCAACGCCTACAGCCAGCTCAGGAGTCCGCCCTGAATAGTCAGATTACCTTGAATCGGCAGATGCCGTGAAGAAGGTCCGACCATCATGTGATACACGCCGGGCAAAACAACCCATTTATGATGGGTATCGCTCCAGCAAGCCAGCGCCCGTTCATCCAATTCAAAATGAACGTGACGCGTCTCCCCGGGTTGCAGCAATACTTTTGCAAAGCGCTTTAATTGCTCGGGCGGCTGCGGGACATGTTTCGTCGAAGGCAGACCGACGTAAAGCTGTGCCACTTCTTCCCCTGCTCTTTTTCCCGTATTGGTAACGTCGAAATCAACGGTTACCGTCAATTTGCCGTTATCCTGTGCTTCCTTGGGCGCGACCGTCAGGTCGCTAAATCCAAAGGTGGTGTAGGAAAGTCCGTAGCCGAATGGGAACAATGGCTGGATATGTTGCTCGTCATAATGCCGGTACCCCACGAAAACACCTTCGGAATAGTGGACCACTCCATCGACACCCGGATATTGCCACGGTGTGTTGGCAGGCAAATCGGACAATTGCCTTGGAAACGTCATCGGCAATTTGCCGGACGGATTCACGTCGCCAAATAGCACTGCCGCCACGGCGTTCCCGTCTTCTTCGCCGGGATACCAGGCTTCCAAAATCGCCGGGACCTTGTCCACCCACGGCATCAGTACCGCTGAACCGGTTTTAAGCACCACAACCGTGTGCGGATTCGCCGCAGCAACGGCTGCAACCAATTCGTCCTGGTTGCCGTCCAGAATGATCGGATGGTCCTTTCCCTCGGTTTCATGATCTCCCACCATCACAATCGCCACGTCCGCTGACGCGGCCAACGAAACGGCTTTTCGGATATCTTTGCCGTCTGCAATTTGGACCTTGGCCATTGCGCCCACGCGGCGCTCGATGCCCTCGATTGGGCTCACCGAGTAAGACGGCAAGACATGTGAACTCCCCTGGCCTCCGGTCATGGCCTTCGAGGCAAAAGGCCCGATAAGCGCAATGTTATATACTTTGTTCGCATTTAGCGGCAATTCATCATTGTCATTCTTGAGCAGTACCATCCCTTCCTCGGCAATCTTCAATGATTTCTGGCCGTCTTCATATGCTGGAATCTTTTTCATCCCGCCGGGTTGGTCGAACAGCCCGAACTGCATCATTGTCCGAAACCGCCGCACCAGCTTGTCATCAATGACGGACACCGGCACCTGGCCGGCCTGCACCGCAGTTGCGAGTGTGTCGCCAAAAAATTTGCCGGTGGGCATCTCCAGGTCCAGGCCCGCCAGGGCGGAAGGCACGGTGCTATGGACCGCCCCGAAATCCGAGGTGATAAATCCTTGAAAACCCCATGCTTTCTTCAATATTTCGTTCTGCAGGATGTCATTTTCGCAGCAATACTTGCCGTTGACCTTCGGATACGCCGACATCACCGACGCCACGTGCCCCTCTTTCACCGATGCTTCGAAGGCGGGCAAATAAATCTCGTGCAACGTGCGTTCATCAACGATTGTATTGACCGTAAAACGTTGGGTTTCCTGGTTGTTTGCGGCGTAGTGTTTTACGTTGGCAATTTCGTCCTGGCTTTGGATGCCTTGGATTTCGGCCACCGCCAATCGTCCTACCAGGTACGGATCTTCACCAAAAGCTTCAAAGGTGCGGCCGTTTTGCGGGACACGCGCGATATTGACGTCCGGTCCTTCGAGCAAATCGTCGTTCAAATCCTTCGCTTCCAACCCAATCACCGTTCCGTATTCGCGCGCGAGGCCCAGGTCCCAGGTGGAGGCCAAAGAAATGGGCGACGGCAGCGCGGTGGCGGGCAATTGCTGATGTTCATCCCCCGGTCCGACTCCGGCCGGTCCATTGGCGATGCGAAATCCGGGAATACCCAGGCGCGGGATCGGCGGAACATATCGTTGATGCACCGCGTCGTGAGTACCGTGCAGTTCGGTGACTTTTTCCTGCAACGTCATTTGACTGACGATTTGGCGCGCGCGGGCGTCGAAATCGTTCGTCTGCGCTTGCGCCGGAGCAATCGCGGCTGCCGCAGTTAAGAAAACCAAACCTCCAATTGATAACGCCCGAGTATCTAAAATTATAGCCATGTTGAAATCGTTTTAGCGCACGAATGCTAAATCAATTATTGTTATTGTAAAGGCGGTTTCGAGATGGATTCGCGGATTGATGGAAGCACGCACATCTCCCGTCCAGTTTGACCGCGCGCCCCAAGGC
>DASXFM010000477.1:0-21975 GCA_036489615.1 Verrucomicrobiia bacterium
TGCTCCAAAATCAGCGAGCGGTCGCAGTCGGCGATTTCGCTGTCAATTTCCACTCCGCGATTAATTGGTCCCGGGTGCATGATGAGGGCTTCGGGTTTGGTTTTGGCAAGGCGCGCCTTGTTGAGGCCGAAGAGCTGCGCGTATTCGCCGATGCCGGGAAACATGGTTTTGCGCTGGCGCTCATGCTGGATGCGCAGCAGATGGATGATGTCGGCATCACGGAGCGCGTCTTCCACGTTGTAGGTGACGCGGCAACCCATTTTCTCGAAGGTCTTTGGGACCAACGTGGACGGCCCGCAGAGCGTGACGCTGGCGCCGAGTTTGGTCAGGGCCCAAATGTTTGAACGCGCAACACGGCTGTAAAGGATGTCGCCAAGAATCGTTACATTTAGCCCGGCAATTTTCCCTTTGTGTTCGCGGATGGTAAAGGCGTCGAGCAACGCCTGGGTAGGGTGCTCATGTGCGCCGTCGCCGGCATTGATGACTTTCGCGCCGAGCACGCGGGACAGGAAATGCGGCGCGCCGCTGGCACTATGGCGGATGACGATAAAATCGGCATTGAGCGCCTGGAGATTCAACGCGGTGTCCTTGAGCGTCTCGCCCTTTTTGAAAGAGGACGCTTCGGCGGAAAAATTGATGACGTCCGCGCTTAATCGCTGCTCGGCCAGTTCAAAACTGATGCGCGTGCGCGTGGACGGCTCGACAAACAGGTTTACAACCGTTTTGCCGCGCAATGCCGGGACTTTTTTAATGGCGCGTTCGCCGACGGCTTTGAACGCGCGGGCGGTATCCAAAACGGTGAAGATTTCATCCGCGGTCAGCGATTCAACGTCGAGCAAATGTTTTTTGGTCCAGCTCATTTTCGTTCCAGAACCACTTCTTCCTTTTCGCCAAGACGGACATGAATATTTTCATCCGCGGCTGTAGGCACGTTTTTGCCGATGAAATCGGCCTTGATCGGCAATTCGCGATGGCCACGGTCCACGAGGACGGCAAGTTGGATTTTCTTCGGACGCCCGAAATCATTGAGCGCGTCCAGGGCGGCGCGCGTGGTCCGGCCACTGAACAACACGTCGTCCACGAGCACGACCGTTTTACCATTCACATCGAAGGGCATGACGGTGGGATGGACCTCGGGCGCGGCGCGGCGGTCCAAATCGTCCCGATGCATCGAAACATCCAGGCTCCCGACGGGCACGGAATGTTTCCAAATAGCTGAGAGAAGATCTCCAAGGCGCCGGGCGAGCACATCTCCGCCCGCTGGAATTCCAACGAGTACAACATCCGGTGAACGTTCGTTTCGTTCGGCGATTTCGTGCGCAATCCGGGTGAGTGCCCGCCCGATGGCCCCGGCGTCGAGAATGACGATGGATTCGCGCTGGATGTTCATGCGTCCTTTGCAACCTCACAGGGCTGCGTTAAAGGAGGAGATAGTTAGTTAGTTATTACTGGAATTTCGGCGAGCGTCGCGCCAGGCGGAACGATGTTTGAATATCCAATCGGTCAGGGCGCGCTCGAATCCGATATCGTGGCCGGCTTTTTCCGATTCAATCCATTTGTGCCTAAGGATTTCCTCGCGCTCAGCCTGAAATTCGCGATAGAGCGAAGAATTCTTCAATAAATCGTTCGCTATTGAAGAAACTTTTACTGCGTTCGACATACGTAATTAATTAAGTACCTTTTATGCAACTTTGCAACCAAAATAAGGTGCTCATAATTAAATAGTTACGACGGAAGGCGGCTGGCATTTGGAGAAAAGCCGCGAGTTTCGCCCAGATAGCGCGTGTCGCGTGGTGCGCATTGCGTCAAGTATCGAGGGAAGATAATGGTCGTTTTCGGGAGGTTACACGACGCGGTGGAAAGCGGTGAACACTAAAAACCACACGGCGAATAACCCTTTACATGAATAGTGTATCAGTTTAAACTTTTTAAAATTATGGAAGCTAAAGCGAAGACGATTGATCAATTTAAGACACATGACGGCGACACTGGGTCGGCGGATGTGCAGATCGCGCTGTTGACCCAGCGCATCAACCATTTGACGGAGCATTTGCAGGGCAATAAAAAAGACCACAGTTCGCGCCGCGGCCTGTTGATGATGGTCGGCCAGCGCCGACGTCTGCTGGACTACCTGCAAACCACGGATCTCAGCCGCTACCAGGCGGTCACCAAAAAGCTGAAACTGCGCCATTAAGGCAAATAGGCAAATCGGATCACAGATTTGCGAGGCGCGGTTTTTGTTTATATTGACTGTGCCTTGCTTCAAGTTCGGGCTGGAAACGCGAACGGCCCGGCTCTTTAACACAAATCGCGAATAACAAAAGCTCCGCTCTGCCGGGAAATTTCAATCAGCTCCGAAAACTATCGGGGTTCACTGAAGTTCCTCTGGCAGCGCGGTCAGGACATATATGCCAGAGAAAATAACCGCCCAGGTGGGCGATAAGCAGATCATTATTGAAACAGGGAAACTTGCCAAACAGGCTGACGGATCAGTAACCGTTCAACTGGGCGAAACAATCGTTGTGGTCGCGGCCGTCGCCGCCACGAAAGCCAAAGCCGGCCAGGAATTCTTCCCATTGACCGTTGACTATCGCGAAAAAGCCGCAGCAGCCGGAAAATTTCCGGGCGGCTACTTCAAACGCGAAGGCCGGCCAACCGAAAAGGAAATTTTAACCTCGCGCCTCACGGACCGTCCCATCCGCCCGCTCTTTCCCAAGGGCTGGTATAACGAAGTGCAGGTCCAAAGCATCGTTTTGAGCGCGGACGGCGAGAATGACCCGGACATCCTCAGCATCATCGGCGCGAGCGCCGCGCTGATAGTCAGCGACATTCCGTGGGCCGGACCGCTCGGCGCGGTACGCGTGGGACGCATCAATGGAAAGTTCGTCGCCAATCCCACCCACCTGGACATGCAGGAAAGCGATTTGGATTTGGTCTATGTCGGCAATGAAACCGACATCGTCATGTACGAAGGATCGGCCCAAGAAATTACCGAAGCAGATTTCAATGCGGCGCTCAAATTTGGCCAGGAATGCTGCATCCCGCTGATTGCGGCGCAAAAGGAACTCGCCGCGAAAGCCGGCAAAAAGAAGCGTGAAATCACACTGAACACCGTGCCGGATGAAATCCTGCAGGAAGCCAAAAAGCTGGCGGGTGACCGGTTCGTTCCGGCCCTCCTGACCCCCGGCAAACTGGCGCGCGAAGGAGCCGTCAAGGCCATCCAGGACGAAGTCGGCGCCAAACTCACCGAAAAATTCGGCGCGGAAAAGGTGAATGAATTTGTCGTCAAAGACGCCTTTTATTACATCCAAAAAGAAGCCGTCCGCAGTTTGATTTTGAACAGCGGCAAGCGATTGGATGGCCGGGGTTTCGACCAGGTCCGTCCCATCTCATCTGAAGTCGGCGTTCTCCCGCGGGCACACGGCTCAGCCATATTTTCACGCGGTGAAACCCAGGCTTTAACGCTGGTAACGCTCGGCACGGGCGAAGACGTCCAGGAATTCGACGCTTTTACGGGCGGCGAAACGACCAAGAAATTCATCCTGCACTATAATTTCCCGAATTTTTCCGTGGGCGAAACCGGCCGCATTTCCGGTCCGGGCCGCCGGGAAATTGGCCACGGCGCCCTGGCTGAACGCAGCATCGAGCCCATGATTCCGCTGAAGGAATATCCTTACGCGGTTCGCGTCACCAGCGAGATCATGGAATCGAATGGTTCAACCTCCATGGCCACGGTTTGCGGCGGCACGCTGGCGCTCATGGACGCGGGCGTTCCAATGATCCGCCCGGTCGCCGGCATCAGCGTGGGTATCTGCGCGGAATACGGCGGCGAAAAAATTTCCCGCTATCAATTGATGACCGATATCATCGGCTGGGAAGACCATTATTGCGACATGGACTGCAAAATTGCCGGTACCGAAAAAGGCATCACCGGCTTCCAGCTGGATTTGAAGTTGAAAGGTTTGCCGCACGCAATGATGACCGAGACCATTGAAAAGGCCCGTGTCGCGCGCATGTCGATCCTCGGCGAAATGGCCAAAACGTTGTCCGAACCCCGCAAGGAATTGAGCAAGTACGCGCCGCGTATTGAAGTCATCAAGATTAATCCGGAAAAGATCGGCGCCCTCATTGGCCCGGGCGGAAAGAACATCAAACGCCTGGTGGAGGAATCCGGCTGCGAAATCAACATCGAAGACGACGGCACGGTGAATATCTTCTCCGTTTCCGCCGACGGCATGAAGATCGCCCGCGAAGCCATCACGGGCATGACGGCCGAAGCCGAAGTGGGCAAAGTCTATCGCGGCAAAGTCGTCACAATCAAAGAATTCGGCGCCTTCGTTGAATTCCTGCCCGGTAAAGACGGCCTGGTTCACATCAGCGAACTGGCGAATTTCCGGGTCAAGAAGACTGAAGACATCGTCAAAGTCGGCGATGAAATCACCGTTAAATGCCTCGGCGTGGACGAAAAAGGACGCGTGCGCCTCTCGCGCAAAGCGGCCATGGAAGATCGCGACCGCGAAATGGCGGATAAAGCGTCATAATTTCCAAATACTTCATCAAGCGCGAATGGCGAAAGCTGTTCGCGCTTTTTGATTTTGGTGGTTTCGAAAAGATGCTGATATGTCGCTTGCGGATTTTGAGACGGGCTGTCAGCCCTTAAGACGTTTTGCGCGCGATTTCCTGGGGCGCTGCCCCAGGCTGGTATGATGACGCGCCTTTGGCGCTCAGTAACGATCGCTAATTCCCCAATATTTCGCTATCGCGCTCAGGTCCACGCCGGTTTCGAAGGTTCGGAGACCGTTCTTATTCGGCGTTCCATCATCCCCATACGCTTCGTGGTAGGTCCCCCAGCAGCCGGCGGTTGGGCCATTCACCAACGCTTGATAGACCGCCTCTTTCTCAGGGTCATCGACCGCCGCAAGGCCCCAGAGTAAATAGCCCAAATCGTGGCCGAGCGATCTTCTGCCGGCGATTCCGGTCACGGGCAGCAACGGCACTGAAGGATTGAAGAACCGTTTCATCGCTTCCACGTCACATTTGGCGCGCTCAGGGTATTTCATCGGCGTGCCGTAATAGATTGGAAACAGAGTAAAGTTCAGCAGCCGTCCGGATGGCCACGCGCCGTCGCTCTTTACGCGGAACCAATCGTGGAAGCCTTCCGGACAATTCGCAACATTCGTCCGCCAAAAATCCCGTTCCAGAGCGTCCTGCAGATGCCCTAATTCATCATAGAGACTCAGCGTTTGATCGTTCAGGCGATTCAAATAGTGCGCCGGGTCTTCGTGCTGCGCTTTCAGATACTCAATGTAGAAGTCCAGCGACGCGGAACACAATGCGATAGACGTCATGGACCAGTATTGTTCCAGTTTGCGATTGTATCCTTCGTCCCTGAGCCCGGGAACGTCCGAAGCGCCGCACAGTTCGGTTTCGTCGCCGCTAAATTCCAGCCGGTAGTCGTTGGTCCGCGCATACTTCAATTGCGCGTCCATGGAATAGCGTAATGAAGTGTCAACGTTTTTGAGCGTCTTCAGGTCGTGCGTGCCGTGGTAATAATCCCTGGCCGCCAGAAGATAAAGGGCGGTCACTTCCACGACGGCATTGGCTTCAGGGCACCAGCGGCCATTGTTTCCGTTAGGGTGCGCGTACGTCAGGCTCCCGCCCGGACCGGCATCGGGTATGAGGCCGTGCGCCGTATATTGGCGGTCCAGCCACTGAATGAAACGCCGTGATTCATCAAAATGCCCGAAGGCCGTCAGGCCGCGCAGACCGCAGTAGCCGTCGCGGATATAGGACATATCCCAGCCCCGTTCATTCGCCACGATTCCGCCGTCGCGGCACTCGTTCATCTTGAGCGTGGCCAGGCCTCCTTCCACAAGGTCGCGGGCCCGCTGGTCTTTGACGCGGTCCAGCGAATATCGCGGCGACACATCGTCAAACCATTTCTGCCACCAGACGATCCAATTGGCGAGGTCCTGCGATGGGTTTTGCGGCTCATGTTTTTCCAGCCAACCGATCCCGCCATAGTTCGTGTAATCCATGTAATGATACAACACGCTATCGGAGGAACCGCGCGGTGAAACCGTTTCAGGCGCTGTCGTGAAGACATAATCGCCATTGGTCCGGATTACTGTGTTATTTTTATCAAAGAAGATCGTCGCATAACGGTCCGCCCAATTCGGACAATAATGGCCCTGGACACAGTTGAGCGACGTATCCAGTTTTAATTGTATCCAATGCATCTGATTATTGATGAACCCCGAAACTTCATGACTCCTTCCGGGCCCGGTAATGGGCTCGATATAGGCACGGACGCTCACGGAGTGTTGATCCCGGCTGGACAGGTTTTCAACCTGTACCATCCGGGCCGTGCACGGCTCACCGATCAGAGCGTAGTCAACCAACGTAACCTTCAGGTCGCCGTTGGTGGTTATCCCGTAGAAAACGCCAGTCTTGCGCGCGCGATGCACGTCCATGGTTAAGGATTGTTCCGCGCCGTCCACGACCAGGCGGATTTCCTCACGTTGCAGGTAGTTTGGGCAGGTGTAATCCGGCCCAACCAAAAAATTCCATGTCCCGTCGCCCGGCCCCCCAGCGCCGGCAGAGCCATTGCCCATAAAGAAGTCCTCGCGAGTGTTCAGATAAGGAACCTGGGGCGGCAAGAGGGTTTTCCCAACGAATTCAGCGCCTTGCGCACGGGTGACGGCCGGAATGGCAGCGGTTAGGGCGAGAACTAAAACAATCTGGCGCAAGTACATCCGTGTTTTCTAAATTAAAAAGGCAAAGGGCAAAAGGAAAAAGGGCGGTTTGCACCGGCACCCCCCGAGGCTTTCCATGTTTCGCTGCGCACTTGAAAGTTCTATCCTGCCTCTCTGCAATGACTAAAAATCTGTTGTTTGTTGTATTGCTCTTTGTGGCTGGCTCGTTTCACGCCGACGCTGCAGGCGATTTAGCCCTGGTTCCATGGCCGCAACATGTCCAGCAGAGGGACGGTTCGTTCGTGCTTTCACCGGAAACGCTTATTTGTGCTGACCGGGCATCGCGACAGACGGCCGCATTTTTTGCGGAACGGTTGCGTCGCTCCACCGGTTATCCATTGAAAGCGCATCGACAATTTACAACCGCCACGCCGGTCAATTCCATTTTGTTCACGACCAGAGACGCCAACCCAAGTCTGGGGCCGGAGGGTTACGAATTAATTGTGACCACGAACGGCATCGTCATTCGCGCGCCCGCGCAGGCGGGATTGTTTTACGGAGGGCAAACGCTGATGCAATTATTTTCGCTCCACGAAAAATTGAGCGGCGAAATAATTAAAGCGGTGGCAACGCCACTTGAGATCTCGCGCGACGCTGCTACGCAAGAAAAGTTCACGACGCCGTGCGTGAAGATCGACGATTGGCCCCGTTTTCCCTGGCGCGGACTCATGCTGGATGTCAGCCGCCATTTTTTCAATAAAACTGAAGTGGAAACGATTTTGGACGAAATGGCGTTATACAAATTGAACCGTTTCCATTGGCACCTGGTAGATGACCAGGGCTGGCGCATCGAAATACCGAAATATCCCCGCCTGACTGAAATCGGCGCATGGCGCCGACATCCCAATATAGAACCAGCGGAAACCAACGCACCATCAGCAGATAAATTTAGGCCGGATGGCCGTTACGGCGGATTTTATACGCAGGAGGACATTCGCGAAATCGTGGATTATGCAGCGGTGCGCCATATTGCGGTGGTGCCGGAAATTGAAATGCCCGGCCATTCCGAGGCGGCGCTGGCGGCGTATCCGCAATTCAGTTGTTTTGGCGGGCCTTACAGCACCGACAACGATCTTTCCATCCATGACGGCATCTATGATCCGTCGAACGAGGGCACGTTTAAGTTTTTGGATAATGTGCTGCTGGAAGTGTTCAAGCTTTTCCCCGGCCCGTACATTCACATCGGCGGCGACGAAGTGCGGCCGGATTATTGGAACCGGAGCGCCGCCTGCCGTGCATTAATGAAACGTGAAGGGCTGAAGAACGAGGATGAATTGCAAAGTTATTTCATCAAACGCATGGAACGGTTTGTAAATGCGCACGGCAAAATCCTGATCGGCTGGAGCGAAATATTAAAGGGCGGGTTGGCGACAAATGCCGCAGTCATGGACTGGATTGGCGGCGGCAAACAGGCCGCGGAGAGCGGCCATGACGCGGTGATGACGCCGATCGATTACTGTTATCTCGACCACTATCACAAGCCGGGGGCGCCGGATATTTATACGTCGCTCCAGAAAGTTTATTCGTTCGATCCCCTTCCGGCCGGATTGTCCGCGCAATTCCAATCCCACATCCTGGGGGCGGAAGGAGTTTTATGGACGGAATACGTGGCGTCACTGCCCCAGGCTCAAGCGGTGATTTTCCCGCGCGCCTGCGCCCTGGCGGAAGTGACGTGGACGCAAAAGGACGAGCAGGATTGGAAATGTTTTGAGCAGAGGATCGGACGGATACGACCAATCGGGCCAATCGAAGCAGCCCCTTCCCGATAAAAAAAAACCGGGCCAGTCAATCAGAGGGTGATCAAAGGGCCCGGGGAATTGTTGATACGCACATTTGCAGATTTACGGAGACTTTCGGTTCCTGCCTGTGCCAAGCACGAACCAAAATTTTAAAAATTCAAAGAACTATGTACAAACCCAATATCGCTTGCACACGGACAATAAATCATAACGGCTTATCGTTGTCAACGCATTTTTATAACGTATAAGTTTTAGTGATTAATGTCCACTTTTTCTATTAGCCCCCTCTTCCGCTAAAATATCGCGATCCAAAAGACAATCCTGCGGAGGCGTTAAGGTTCTGACATTCTGACGCCACGGAACGTTCAAGCAGCAGGCGTCATTGCGTTTACGAATTCGCCCGCGATCTTCCTTCGCCATGTCCGTTGTACCGCAAACCTCGTGCCGAAATAATCCGAATTGCGGTCTCGCAGACAAAGGCGGTTTAGATATTTGACACCAGGTATTTGACGATCAGGAAACGGCGCTGGAACAAACAGGAAACAACCGGCAGGCGATTTGCACCGCGCCACCATTTTTGTCTTTCACGGAACCGCTTCACGATACAGAATTTGGATTCCGAAAGCGGTTAAACCGGCATTCCAAATTGTGGAATTTGTCACGATTTTGGACGGTGAATAACTTGGGAATAAGAGCTAACAGATTGTCCTAGAAATGTTGAAGGCTTTGCGATAAAACGGTTGGGCAATCGCACGAGAGTTTGAATAACCAGGAAGCAAGCGCCAGAAAGAGGACATTGACTCCTAAGCGCTTTTTGTAAGTGACTTAATATCAACATGTTAAGTTTAAGATTTTGAAGATTCAAACCCGTGGCGCTTTGACAATTCACAGTTGTGGACAGGGCCGCATTCAGATGGAATTAAATGATTGCGGAGGAACGATAAAAATATCAACTTTAGGGGCGGAGTGAATAAATCGCCTTTTAAAACGAGCTTTTGACAGAGATGCAACTTACGGCGGAAAAACTTTTGGGCATTGCGCAGGAACATCTTCGTTCCAAACTTAGGCCGGACACCTACAACATGTGGTTTGGTCCCTTGCAGGCAGCCGAAATGGACGGGGGTTCTGTCACTTTGGCCGTGGCCAATGAATTCTGTGAACTGTGGCTCAAGGAAAACTACATGGAATTGCTGCAAGACGCCCTGACGGTGGCGGCGGGGAAGAGGCTGCAGATAAAATTTAAGATCAACGGACAGATACCGTCGCCGCCCCTCCCAACACGCGCCGTCAAGCAGGTCGAACCGGTGGTCGAACGCTCTCCCAGCCACGGCGATCTTCATTTTAACCCAAAAAACACTTTTGAATCCTTTGTCGTCGGCACGAACAACAATTTTGCGTGCGCTGCGGCCAAAGCCGTAGCCGAAGCGCCGGGAAAATCCTATAATCCGTTGTTTCTGTACGGCGGAGTGGGCCTGGGGAAAACCCATTTGCTCCATGCCATCGGCCAGCACGTGGGAGACAATAAAAAAGGCGCCCGCGTGGCGTACCTGTCTTCGGAGAAATTCACGAACGAATACATCGACAGCCTCCAGAACAATAAGCTCGTCAATTTCCGCAAAAAATACCGCCAGACCGATGTATTGTTGATTGATGACATCCAGTTTTTGGCGGGCAAGGAGCGCATCCAGGAGGAATTCTTCCACACGTTTAACGCGCTGCACGAAGCGCACCGGCAGATTGTCTTAACCTGCGACCGCCCGGCCTCCGAGATTCAAGGGCTGGAAAACCGCCTGGTTTCGCGCTTCGAATGGGGACTGGTCACCGACTTGCAGCCGCCTGACGTGGAGATGCGCCTGGCCATCCTCAAGAAAAAGGCCCAGGTTATGAACGTCTCCCTGCCGGACGACGTCCTCAATTTCCTGGCGAACCGCATCCGAACCAATATTCGGAGGTTGGAAGGCGCATTGATCCGCACGGCCGCCTACGCTTCGCTGCACAGCAAAAAGATGTCGATTGAAATGGTTGAAAGCCTGCTCCGTGAGACGCTTCACGAAGAAGGGCGCTTCACCGTCAGCATCGAAGTCATCCAGAAAAAGGTGGCAGAGCATTTCGACATTCGCCTGGCGGACATGACCAGCAAGCGCCGGCCTGAGAACATTGCATTTCCGAGACAGATCGCCATGTATTTTTCCCGGCAACTGACCGAGAGCTCTCTCAACGCCATCGGCGAGGCCTTTGGCGGACGCGACCACGGCACGGTCCTTCACGCCTGTCGCCTCGTCAAAAACCGGATGGAAGTGGATGCCAATGTGCGGCAGGTCGTGCATTACCTGGAAAAGCAGTTGATGCGGTAAAGCTTTTCTGGTTTTCGGGCGAAAAAAAGGCCGGCGTTTCTGAATTTCCACCAGCTTCGCTCCGATTCGTCCAATCTGTCCGATTGGTCTGATCTCGAAATCGGCATTTTTTAATCTTTCCTGGTGGCCGTCCGCAAGGACTTCGTTTTTAATTGGGCGTGCCTGTCATTGAAGTCAACGGCCTGACCAAGGCTTTCCGTACGTATAAAAAACTGCCCGGCTTTGCCGGCGCGGTAAAGGGGTTATTCCGTCGGCAATACGAGCAGACCGTGGCCGTCAATGAAGTGAGTTTTAAGATTGAGCCGGGCGAATTGGTGGGTTTTCTGGGGCCAAATGGCGCGGGCAAGACGACCACGCTCAAAATGCTAGCCGGCCTGTTGTATCCGAGCGGCGGCCAGGCCAAGGTGCTTGGCTACACACCGTGGGAACGCGCGGACGGCTACCGCCGGCAGTTCGCGCTGGTACTCGGCCAAAAAAACCAGCTGTGGTGGGACCTGCCCGCGCGCGAATCATTGCAATTAAACGCCGAAATTTACGGTATTCCCAAAGAACGGTTTGACGCAACCGTGGGCGAACTGACCGAATTGCTCGCGGTCCAGCACAAGCTAAACGTGAGTGTCCGGGAACTCTCCCTGGGCGAGCGAATGAAGATGGAACTCATCGCATCCTTGTTGCATCAGCCGCGGATCCTCTTTTTGGACGAGCCCACCATCGGTTTGGACGTGGTTTCCCAAAAGACCGTTCGCGAATTCATTCGGCGCCACAACGCGACGCACCAGACCACCATCCTGCTCACCAGCCATTACATGGCCGATATCCAGGAACTCTGCAAACGCGTCATTATCATTGATCACGGCAAGATTTTCTTTGATGGCCAGTTGAGCGAAATCGTGGACCGTTTCGCGGATTTCAAGCTGCTGACCATCCACTGCGAAAACGCCGACCGGTTTTCAAAAGAACAATTAAGCCGCTACGGCGAAGTGACTGAGCAAACCTCCGCCGCCATTACGCTGAAGGTCAAACGCGACCGCGTTATCCCCACATGCAAATCCCTGCTGGACGAATTGCCGGTGACAGACATGGATATCCAGGAAACGCCGATCGAAGAGGTGATCAGGCGTATTTTTGCAGGTTAATGGGATCCGTCCGATCGAAGGATTTGATTGGCTTTGGGGGAAAGGGCTTTGTATAAAACCGAACCACACTTATGTCAACCCGTCGCGAATTTCTCAAGTCAGCGGCCCTTTTGGGCATTGCCGGCACGGTCGTCCCGGACGCTATGGCGCAATCAACGCAAGCGGTCAAGACGCCTTTCCTGGTGGGAACGGTGCGCAACGGCATGCACGCTGCGCCGGGGCCAGCCTCCGGACGCTCCTACTGGCTGGATGTGATGCAAAGGATTGCCCGGCCAGTGCTGGAAAATCTATCGCAACGGCAATTGAAACGCGTGATGCCAGTGGAAGCCGCGAACCCAGGCGACCGGCGCAAATACACTCACTTGGAGGCATTTGGCCGATTGACGGCCGGGATCGCTCCCTGGCTGGCCGCGACGGGATTGAATGATTCGGAGACTTCACTGCAGAGAGACTACGTTGGATTAGCCCAGGCGGCGCTGGACGCGGCCACGGATCCAAAATCGCCGGACTTCATGAATTTTACAAGAGGCGGCCAACCACTCGTGGACGCGGCGTTTTTGGCACAGGGCATTTTACGCGCGCCATCGGTGCTTTGGGAAGGGTTGGAGGCACGGGTGCAGGGACAGGTCGTGGCGGCATTGAAATCCTCACGGGCAATCAGAACTCCGACGCAAAACAATTGGGTCATGTTCGCGGCGACGGTGGAGATGGCGCTGCAAATGATAGGCGAGCCAACCCTCAAGGAACGCCTGGAGGATTCTGTTCAACGCATGCTCGGCTGGTACAAGGGAGACGGCGCCTACGGGGATGGCGAAGCTTTTCACTGGGATTATTACAACAGCTTTGTCATTCACCCGATGCTGCTGGATACACTGGCACACTTGAAAGGGAAAGACGCCGCCTATGATGCAATTTATGAAACCGAATTGGCGCGCGCCCGGCGATATGCGGAGATCCTGGAACGACTGATCGCGCCGGATGGAACATTTCCCTCCCTGGGCCGTTCGACGACGTATCGTTTTGGCGCGTTGCAGTCGCTCGCGCAGATTGCCTTGATGGGAGAATTGCCGGAACGGGTGAAAGCGGCGCAGGCGCGCTGCGCGATGACGGCAGTGATGCGCAGGATGATTGAGGCGCCCGGGACGTTCGATGACCACGGCTGGCTGCAAATCGGTTTTTGCGGGCACCAGCCGTCGTTGGCGGAAACCTACATTTCGACGGGCAGTCTCTATCTTTGCGCGGCGGCGTTATTGCCGCTGGGATTGCCTCCCGCAAATGATTTCTGGAGCGGGCTGCAGATGCCGTGGACGGCACAAAAGCTTTGGTCGGGGGCGAATATAGCCAGAGATCATGCGATCGCGGAATGAAGCGGCAGATTAGTGGATTGATGGATGTTTGGAATACAACGCTCATACACCGGCGTTTTGCCGACCAATCCAAAAATCCAGTCATCCAACTATCCAATCCCTACGCCGCTGCGAGTGTCTCTTCCAGTGCTTCTTCGAGAGCTTCGATTTTGACGGGCTTGACCAGGTGCGCCTGGAATCCGGTGATCCGGCTGCGAACCAGGTCGCTTTCCATTCCATAGCCGCTCAGGGCAATCCCTTTGATAACCGGCGATTTGTCGCGAATTTTCTTAAATAGATCGTAGCCGTTGCCGTCCGGCAGGCCGATGTCTGAAATCACCAGGTCAAAATGCCCCTTTTCGGCCATGATCATGGCTTCGCGGGCGGTAGCGGCGATAACCACTTTATGATGCCGACGTTCTAAAATCTGCGCCAGAGTGGACCTGGTGGGTTCATGGTCTTCGACCAGCAGGATATTGGCGTGATGATGGGCTTTGCCGCCGTTAGAAGGAGACGAAAGGCCATTTCCATTCTCCGGATGCGCTTGAAGAGACGGCAGGTTAAAAGCGCTGCCAAGCTGATTCCATCCGGAAAGTGGCAATTGAATGGTAAACGTGGAACCGCGATCAGGTCCCAGGCTCGAGGCGGCAATAGATCCGGAATGAAGTTCGATAAACCTTCTGCTGATGGCCAGGCCAAGGCCAAGGCCGCCGAACCGTGTGGAATCGTGCGAATGCCCGCCCTGCCTGAAGGCCTCGAAGGCCGTCGCCAGTTCATTCGGAGTCATGCCAATGCCTGTATCGGAAACCGTAATTATATATTGGCCGTTTTCGGCATGGGATTCGACAGCGATGGTCCCGCGCCGGGGAGTGAACTTGATGGCGTTTCTCAGAATATTCCAAAATATCTGCCGGAGCCGAACGGCATCGCCGAAAACGAGGCTTTCGGCATCGGCCAGGTTTTGCCTGAAGGTGATATGTTTCCGCTCGATTTCTTTTTGCATGATGCAGATCGTGTCGGAAAGAATGGCGTGGATATTAATATCGCTCTTTTCGATTTTGAGTTTGCCGGTCCGGACTCGGGTCAGGTCGAGCAAATCATCAATCAACCGTGCCTCCAGTTCGATATTGCGGCGGATGACATCGAAATTGGCACGGATACCGGGGGGCAAATCGTTGTCGGTAGCGGATTCACTGGCCAGGAGCAGCACCGGGTTGAGCGGCGTGCGCAGTTCGTGGGACAGTGTGGCCAGAAATTCGTCCTTCGCATGATTCGCCTGTTCCGCCTCGTCATGAGCGCGCTTTATTTCCGCTTCCCACCGTTTCTTTTCGGTGATATCGCGGGCGATTTTTGAGGCAGCGATAATCCGGCCCTCGGCATTGAAGATGGGAGAGACGGTGAGGGAAATGTCTATGAGTCGCCCGTCTTTGGAGACCCGCACGGTTTCGTAATGATCAACCCGTTCGCCGGCCCGGATGCGCGCCAGGATTTCGGGTTCTTCCCGGCGAAGCGCGGGAGGCATCAGTTCCGTGACAGGTTTCCCGATGATTTCC
Organism: Verrucomicrobiia bacterium; assembly: GCA_036489615.1. Lineage (GTDB taxonomy): Bacteria > Verrucomicrobiota > Verrucomicrobiia > Limisphaerales > UBA11358 > UBA11358. The sequence continues at coordinate 14,884 of DASXFM010000477.1, forward strand.
TCCGCCGTATAACCAAAAATTCGTTCAGCGCCTTTGTTCCATGTGCGGATAATTCCGTTGAGATCCTTCATGATGATGGCGTCGTCGGAAGAGTCCACGAGAGATTTGAACAAGCCCGGATAGCCGGCGGCATTCTCGAGCTTCGCGCCTGCCGTTTCCGGCAAGCCGGCGAAGCCAACCGGAGCCTGATTAACCGATCGAAAACGGCTTTTGGCGGTTTCCCAGTCCTTCCGGTCAATGATTTCCGTTTCCGTCTCACGGGGGCCGGGTTCATCGGACGACTCGGTAATATGATTGGCGGGTTCGGGATCGTGGCTTTTTTTTGAACCATTTGAGAGCCGCCGGAACCCGAAAAAATCCGGCGATCATAATCAGGATATCGTTCAGGAGCGACTGAATCTCGGGAGGGTGCTCGCGCAAATAAGACTCGTAATCCTCCGGCGATTCGAGGTGGAGATTCGTCATCCGGCGTTTGATTCGCCGCCTGAGGATGTTCTCCTTATAGTGCGTGAAATCCACGCCCGATTGGGCGCGTAACAGGCCCAAAATATTGCCAAAAGCTCCTTGTTCCATAAAACCCTTAACTTAATACAAATAGAACACATATCTTAATCCCGCGCAAGCCCGTTAGCTGGCTGACAGTTAGAAAAGGCCACATCCGGACCCTATTCTTTATTGGGTCATTCCGCTAAAGCGGCGTCCCCGGCAACCGAACATTTGTTCTATGGCTGAGTTTGCAAATCCGCTTATAATGGCCGCATGCGATTCCAATATGCGGCGATGATGTTCGTTTCATGCTGTCTGGCGGCTGGATTTTGCGGAGTGGCGGCGGCCCAAACGACATCGGATTCCACTGAGATCTCAAACGCGCAAGTTCGCGACGTCATAACGCGCGTTGCCAGGCATCAAATTCGTCTTTTGGCCGATGGCGAATACCCGGCGGTGACAAACCTCGATGCCGCGCAGGCAGCCACCCCGCCCGCGGGGATCGCATGGAATTATCCGTGGGGCGTGGCGCTTTTTGGCATGGAACGGGTTGGTGAGGTGACGCGGGATGACGCGGACCATGATTTTGTGGTAAAGCACAATTTGATTTGCGCGCGCTATTATCAATGGCTTGCCGGGTTGGAAAGTCAGTTTGGTGAGAACGGGAAAAAATTTGCGCGCGGCGCCAGCATTAAAGGGTTGATGACGCTGGGGAATTTAGACAGTTGCGGGTCCATGGGTAATGAAATGCTCGTGAGCATGATGCGGTCGCCTGATAAGGTCTCGCCGGAAGAACGGGAAGTCGTCGAACGCATAGCCAATTGGGTGGCGCACAAACAGGACCGGATGCCGGACGGAACGTTATGGCGTTCGGGAAGGGACGGCGGCACGGTATGGCCTGACGACCTTTACATGGGCGGGGTCTTTCTCGTTCGGTATGGAATTTATCGCCATGACCCGAAGTTCATTGACGACGCAGCCGAACAAATCATCCATCAGGCGGCGCTCGAGGAGGATACGGACGGCCTTTGGTTTCACGGTTATTTTGCAGCCGAGAAAAAACACGCCCCGTTCAAATGGGGACGCGGCAACGGCTGGGCGACGGTCACCATGGTTGAAACATTATCAGCGATGAATCCGAATGACCCGTTGCGGCACAGGCTGCTTGAAATTTTGCGCGACCAAATTGAAGGCTTAAAACGCGTTCAGGCGCCGGATGGCGCGTGGAGGCAGATATTGGACAAGCCGGAATTGTGGGAGGAAACCAGTTGCACCGCCATGTTCGCCTACGGAATCGCGCGGGCGGTGAACCGCGGTTGGATTGAACCTGATAACATGGCGGTAGCGCGCAAGGCATTCGCGGCCGTCGCGCGGCAGGTGAACGCAGTGGGCGCCGTGAGCGGCACCTGCCAGGGAACCAGTATCGGCAAGACTTTGGATTTTTACGTGGCGCGGGAACATCCTGCCGACGATCCCCACGGCTGGGGGCCAGTGATGCTGGCCGGAACGGAGATTTTGCAGGGAAAGAATTGACCGATGGATGAGTGGATTGATGCGAGGCTCTGCTACCGCTAATTCACTAATCCATTTAAAATTCCTTTTCGCGTCGAGGGGTTGGAAGTACTTTGCGGTTCTTCAAATGGCTACCTTACGCATTTTAGTTCTTGCCGCCGTCATTGGCGGATGGATTGGTTTTGGAAATGCCAGCGCCCGTGCCCATGGCGACGCCGTTACATTGGAACACGGCTGGCAAATCAGCCCGGAGCCGGACGCCAACGCATCCGCCTCCGATTCTCCGACTTCGTACCCCGCAACCGTGCCAACAACTGTTTTGGGCGCGCTGGTGGATGACGGTATCTACACCAACATCTATTGGGGCACAAATTTCGCGAATATTCCGAGAGGGCCTTTCACCAATGCCTGGTGGTTTCGAAACGAGTTTATCGTTTCCCGCAAGCAGGCCGCCCAAGACGCTGATTTGATTTTCAACGGAATTAATTATCGGGCCAATATTTGGCTGAATGGAGAGAAAATTGGGGACACGAACCAAATTTTCGGCGCCTACCGGATATTTACGCTGGACGTTACCGGGAAATTAAAAACGGGGACAAATGATCTGGCCGTGGAAGTTTTCCCCCCGCAGCCGGGAGAATTTACGATGGGATTTGTGGATTGGAATCCTTCGCCACCGGACCGCGGCATGGGATTATTCCGGCCGGTGGAACTCCACTTTTATCAAGACGTGGCGCTGGCAAACGTGTTTGTGAAGAGCCGGTTGGCAGCGCCACTGGTCAATCGCGCCGTCCCCGCCGCCTTTGCGCCGGCGGCACTGACGGTGTGCGCGGATTTGAGGAACCATTCGGGGCATCCGGTCGAGACGATGGTGAGCGGAAAAATCGGCGATGCGACCTTTAGCGAGAATTTCACGGTTCAAGCCGGCCAGACCCGGCAGGTTGAACTCACGCCGGAACGGAATCCTCAATTGAATTTTGAACACGCGCAATTGTGGTGGCCCTGGGAACTGGGCAACCCGCACCTTTACAATCTCAAATTGACAGCGAGCGAGGACGGAAGAACGGCGGATACGGCAACCGTCCGCTTCGGCGTTCGCGAAGTGAAAGATTACATCACCGCGGACGGCTATCGCGGCTACATGGTGAACGGGAAAGAGATCCTGATTCGCGGCGGCGGCTGGGCGGACGAATTGTTATTGCGTGAAAACGAAATGAACCTGGACGCGCAAATTCGCTATGCGCGCGCGATGAACCTGAACACGATCCGGCTCGAAGGCGTCTGGGGCAGTAGCCAGCGCCTTTACGATTTGGCGGACCAATACGGAATGCTCGTGATGGCGGGGTGGAGTTGCCAATGGGAGTGGACCGGCCAACTGGGCAAAACTTGCGACGATTTTGGCGGGTTGAAATCCGAATCCGACATGGAACTGGCGACAAATTATTTGCGTGACCAGGTTTTGTGGCTCCGAAACCATCCGTCCATTTTTGTCTGGGTCCTGGGCAGCGATAAATTGCCGCGGCCGGAACTGGAAAGGCGATATGACCGGCTGCTGGCCACAATCGATCCCACGCGGCCGACGCTCAAAACCTGCGGCGATGGCGTGAGCGCGGTGAGCGGTCCTTCCGGAGTGAAGATGAACGGGCCTTACGATTACGTGACTCCGAACTATTGGTATCTGGACCGCAAGTACGGCGGCGCCTTTGGGTATAACACAGAAACGGGGCCCGGGCCATTACCGCCCCCGTTGGAAAGCCTGGAACGGATGATTCCCACCCAGGATTTGTGGCCAATAGACGGCGTCTGGAAGTTTCATTGCGCGCGCGGCGAGTTTCACCAGTTGAACCATTATTGGGAGGCGTTAACAAATCGTTACGGCATGCCGCGCGATGTGGCCGAATTTGCGTTCAAGAGCCAGGCGGTCAATTATGAAGCCATTCGCCCCATGTTCGAGGCGTTTGCCGTAAACATCCCAAACACGACCGGCATTATCCAGTGGATGCTCAATGCATCGTGGCCGAAACTTTACTGGCAGCTTTATGATTATTATCTGGTTCCGGGCGGGGCGTTCTTTGGGGCGAAAAAAGGAGCGTCCCCATTTGCGACGATTTATGACTACGGGGATCGCGGTATCTATTTAGTGAACCAGACCCGAAACGATTTTGGCCGGTGCCGGACGAAAATCACGGCATACGACTTGAATTCCAAACCCATTTTTGACGAGACGGTAACCAACACCGCGTCCGCATACGGCGCCCAAAAAATTTGCGATTTATCAGCCTTGGCCCCTCAAACGCCAGTCTATTTTTTGGACCTTCGGACCGCTGACGAAAATGGCGTCAAACGCGCGGACAATTTTTATTGGCTATCCACCAAACCCGATCTTCTGGATGAGGGAAACAGCACCTGGTACGTGACTCCAAACAAGTCCTGGGCCGATTTCAGCGCGTTGAATCGATTACCGCAGGCGACGGTGCGTTACGACGTATCATACCGGCGGACGAAAGGCGGCATGGAGGCGCACGTACATCTGAAAAATGTTGGTGACCGCCTCGCCTTTTTCGTCGAAATGAGAATTGTGGCGGCAAATTCGGGACAAACTGTCACGCCGGTTATTTGGAACGATAATTACGTGTCGCTTCCCCCGCATTCGGACGGATCATACGCCGCGGATTTTCCCGCAGGAGAGAGAGTGGAATTGAAATTGAAGGGCTGGAATGTTGCGTTTTCCAGGTAGATTCAGATTCAAACGTGTAACTGGCAGAGCGGAGGGAATCGTGCGGTTTTCCAGCCCGCACCTGTAGGCCGCGTGCCCTCACGCGGCGACCTCGGCCCGAATAAGGAACCTAACCCAAAAGACAGGAGCGCACAATTATCTTCACTTAAGTACATAAGCCAAATTTCTTAAACGTATTTCGAGATTTCTTGTCTAAAGGATAGAATGACAAACTGGCGGGACGATTTTGTGCCGCCAGGCGAAAGGAGTATAAAATGAATGCAAGCGAATCAACTCATCCCCTCCACCGGCTTCTGCCTGAAACACTGGCCGGCGGATCAGTCACCGAAGGTATTGGCGCTCTCAGCACGATCGTGCTGGCCATCCTGGGACTGGCGGGGATATTTAGCAACATTGTGGCGTCCATCGCCACAATCGTTATCGGCGCCGTTTTTCTGGCAGACAGCATGCTGGCCAGAGCGGCGGTAAACACATTGAATGCCCACGGTATGCAATCGGGTATAGGAGGCGGCATGACTGCGGGCTTTTTTGCAGGCCTCGCGGGTATCGTGCTGGGCATCCTGTCCTTTTTCCGACCGGTTCCTGATATGTTCGTGGCCGTGGCAGTACTGGTGTTCGGCAGCGCGCTCCTGTTGAGCGGCGGAACACTCGCGCGGCTCAATTGGCCCCTAAATAATCCACAGGACGCCAACGCGGCCTGGGCGGCCGGAAGCGGCAGCGTATTTATGGGGCTGGCGGTGACGGTGTTGGGAATCCTGGCTGTCATCGGCCTTGTGCCTATGACTCTGGCGCTGGTCGGCCTTTTGTGCCTGGGCACGGGAGCCTTTTTTACCGGCTCCGGTTCGACGGCGCAACAAGCACACTAAGAAATGGATTAATGGATTGACGGGAAGACATGCCCGTCAATCCAATATTTTTTGGCGAACATCGAACATTAAACGCCGAACAACGAAATCAATTGATATTCGATGTTTCCGAATACCTCTTTATTTTTTGTTCGATTTGAAATCCGTGTGAGCGGCGAACATCTCCAAAAAGGATTTGAGGCTCGGCGACGGATTATTGCGATGCCAGGCGAGGTGGAATGTCAGGTAAGGTGTGTTGGGAAAGATATCGCGAATTTCCACGTCGGTTGCGGATTGAAATCTCCGCATGGGTTCGGGGACGAGAGCGACACCAACACCAGCCGAGGCCAGGTTCAATATGTTCTGGGCGCTATCGGCTTCCTGAACGATTTTGGGCTCGAAGCCCGCGTCGCGACAGAGATTGATGTACCAGTCATAATAGGCCCCTGTATGGCGCCTCGGTGCGATAAACCCTTCCTCCGCCAGGGCATTTAGCGGCAACCGGCGTTGTCTCGCCAGGAAATGGCCCGGCGGCAGGACCGCGCATATCGCGGCACGACGCACGGGTTTGAAAGCCAGCTCCGGGTCGGCGGACCGAAACGCGCAGTAGCCGAGGTCGATGTTTTTATCCGCGAGCGCTTTGAATTGAAGCGGTGTGGACATTTCGAGAAGCTGAAGCGCCAAATGGGGAAATCGACGCCGAAACTGGCGCATGACCCGAGAAAGCACGCGGTCCAGGGCCATCGGCGGAACGGCGATATTCAGATGGCTGGTTTCTCCATTTCGGGTACCGCGGGCCAGACGCGCGGCGCGCTCGCTGTGCGAAACAATTTGGCGGGCTTCAGCCAAAAATACCCGGCCGGCATCGGTCAATAGGACGCCAATTTTACTGCGTTCGAACAACTTGACTCCAATCTCATCCTCGAGGTCGCGAATTTGGCGGGTAAGCGGCGGTTGCGAAATGTGCAGACGCACGGCGGCGCGGCGAATGTTCAACTCTTCCGCGACCGCGACAAAGTAGCGCAGATGTCGCAACTCCATAAATTCAACCTCCGGTTTTCAGCTTTGCCGACCACACGCCAGACGAAAAACTGCGGTAACTCGCCCCGGCACCTGGCATGCCAAGGGAGCGTGATACCTGGAAAGAATCAGCTCTTGACCAATTTGATATTATTCAAAGCCGGTATCTACGGAGAGAATAAACGCGAAAAGGGGGAAGGAAAGAGGAATCGTTGGGGGGCTTCACTCGATCGACCATGAAACAAAAGGTCTTATTCGTTGGTCTTTATAACGCGGCGCGCAGCCAAATGGCCGAAGCGCTGCTGAACCATTTTTATGGGGACGCCTTTGAGGCCTGCAGCGCTGGGTTGGAACCGCAAAAGCTGAACCTGCTGGCCGTGGAAGTGATGCGCCAGCAACGGATTGACATTTCCAGGAAGAAAGCGAAATGGCTCTACGACTTTATCAAAACCGGCGAATCCTTTGACTATGTGATTACGGTCTGCGACAAAG
>DASXFM010000502.1:0-5106 GCA_036489615.1 Verrucomicrobiia bacterium
ACACCTTACGTGCCAGCGCGAGCATCATGGCCAGCGTCAATTCCGCCACGGAAATTGAATTTTGGTCCGGCGTGCTGGCCACTACGATGCCGCGTCCCGTGGCCGCGGGAACCTCGATATTGTCGAGCCCGGCGCCCGCCCTGCCAATCACTTCCAGTTTCCCGGCCGCAGAAAGCAAATCGGCGTTTACCTTGGTTTGATTACGAACAATCAAGGCCCGGCAGTTCGGAAGCAACGCCTTAATCTTGTCCGGCGATTTCCAGAGGGCGGGGTCAATGACGACTTCGTGTTTGGATTTGAGATCCTCAACCCAGCGACCGCCAATATTTTCAGTGATAAGTATCATTTTAGAAATTCCAATAAATCGTTCCTAGTACCTGGCTGTCGGCGAAGCCGGAAAATGAAAGCCCTGAAAGGGCGAACGATAGTAGCCCGGGGCAAGCGAGTCCGCGAGCGCCGCCCCGGGTAAACGAAAGAAAGATTTAGCCGCTGTTTGCGAAGTCGCGCGATAGCGCGAGGCTGATCTGCGGCCGTCGGTGCGACCACTCCCTCGGCGAGCCTCAATTTTTCGAAATTCGCGCATGCTTAATTGTTAGCCACAACCACCTGCGGGCTGGCTGCTTCCTCCAGCGTATATTTCACGCGCAATTCCTCACACAACGTCTTCAATTCCTTGCGCGTTGCCTCGTCGATAACAATTCCTTCGGCCAGATTTTGCCGGGATTTCTGGTGTGAACGTTCGCCGGGAACCAGGATTTCATTCACGCCCGGGCGTTTGCGGCAGGATTTGATTTCATCAATCGCTTTGTCCAAACGACGTTTGAATTCTTCCACCTCCACGAACGCACTGATATCCAGCAGGAAAAAGAAATGCCCGACGTCCTGCTTGCGGTCCATGTTTTTATACATGGAACCGATTGCCGGTCCGACGGCTGCCCCGGACAAAACGCTCGAAAAAATTTCGACCATCAACGCCAGCGCATAACCCTTGTGTCCGGCCATGGTGAGGACCGTGCCGGCCAAAGCCGCCGCGGCGTCCGTTGTCGGTTCGCCGTCCGCAGTCAACGCCCAGCCCTGCGGAATGGGTTGACCGCGCTTTTGAGCGGCAATGATATTACCACGGGCGACGATGGAGGTAGCCAAATCAATTTTTACCGGCCAGCCTTTACCGGTCGGAAAGGAAGCCGCGATGGGGTTGGTCCCGAAAAAAGCCTGGCACGATCCCTCAGGGGACATCGCCGGTTCACATCCAGTGGTGGCAAACAGGATCATGTCCTGTTTTGCCGCGATGTTGCAATAATAGGAAAGGGCGCCGAAATGTTGTGAATTACGGATGGTCGCTGCGGCGATGCCGTTTCGCTTTGCTTTCGGGACCATTTTTTCGAGCATTTTGAAGGCTTGTACTTGTCCCAAACCGTTTCCGGCGTCTACAGCCATGGCAGCGCCGCGCTTGCGCTCGATCACGAGCTTTGCTTTCGGATCAATGAGCCCTTTTTGGATGCGCCGAACGTAAATGTTCAGCCGAGAGATGCCGTGGGTCGAAATGCCGTGAACATCGGCATCCACCAGGGCATCGGCCAGGATGGCCGCGTCCGCTTTCCGAACGCCCGCCTTGGCCGCTATCGCGGCGGCGAGGGATTTTACTAACTCAGGATTAAAACGATCAGACATCAGAATGGGTGGATTATCGAATTTTTGGATTTTTGGATTGATGGATGGTGGGGCACGCATGTACCGCAGACTTGAAAGTCTGCGATACGCTGTCGCGCTTCCTGAAATTGCGTATGCATCACCAATCCATCAATCCATTCATCCACTAATCCATTTTTGTTACGCGCTTCGATACAGTTTGGTCATGACAAATTCCCGGTGTCCGAGAGCTTCTGCGTCCGTGAGGCGGCCCCTGGCGGTGCGTAGAATCACTTCGATCAATTTGTCGCCCGCTTCGTCCACGGTCATTTCGCCGCGCAAAATGGCGGAAACATCCAAATCGATGTGTTCGGTCATGGTGGAACAGGTGAGGGGATTGCCGGACAGTTTGATGACCGGTTCAATCGGGTTGCCGATGATATTGCCCTGGCCGGTCGGGAATAAATGGACCACGGCGCCTGACGCCGCCCACAATGTGACGGCTTCCGCCGCAGCCGATGAGGTGTCCATGAACCACAATCCTTTGCCTTTCGGCGCTTCGGCGGGTTTTAGGCAACCGACAAATTTTGTCTTGCGGCCCAATTTTTCGATATTGCCCAGGGCTTTTTCTTCGATGGTCGTCAGACCGCCGCGGATGTTGCCTTTGGTGGGTTGTGATTCCGAAAGATCATCCGTCTTTTCCTTGAAGATCATGTCGGTGTAATCCTGGAAGATTTCGGTGAAGTGTTCCGCGACCTTTGCGTTGGCTGCCTTGGCTTTGACGATATGTTCGCCGCCGGTCAATTCCGACGTTTCACCAAACGACGCCGTGCCGCCCATTGCGCAGGCTTTGTCAATGACGTTGCCAACTGTGGGGCAGGATGAAAGCCCGGTGGTGGTGTCCGACTCGCCGCATTTGACCGAAATATACAACTCGTTGAACTTGCACTCGGACCGTTCCAGTTCGCTTGCCCATTGCAGGAATTCCTTGGCCTTGCGGGAAGCGTTGGCGATGGTCTGAATGTCGCCGGTGCGCTCAATCGAAAAGCCGGCGACCGGTTTGCCGGTTTTGGCGATGCCGTCCACGATGCGCTGCGTCCACCCGGGCTCAATGCCGATGACGACGACGGCGGCGACGTTTGGGTTCGCTCCTGTGCCGATCATCGTGCGAAAGAACAACTCGAGGTCTTCTCCGAATTGCAAACGTCCGTAGGCGTGGGGCAGGGCCAATGTGCCCTTTATATTGTTTGCCACGGCCTCACAGGCGGCATTGGAGATGTCATCCACGGGCAGAATGACAACGTGATTGCGGATGCCGACGCGCCCGTTTTCGCGGCGATAGCCTTTAAATGTGGGGATTCTCATAAAATTCGTTTACCAGCGTTTGGTTTTGACGTTGTGAACATGGACGTGCTCGCCTTTTTTGATGGGAGCCACGACTTTGCCGATGTCCTCGCCGTATTTGATCACAGTGTCACCGGGCTTGAAGTCCTGCAAAGCCAGCTTGTGTCCCAGGGGGATTTCCATGGACACTTTGATTTTGGGTTTGCTTTTGCCGTGAAGTGAGCGTCCGGTAACGTTGGTCCCGGCCTTGATGTCAACGACGGCTACGCCGACGTTGTCTTTATCTTCGTGCATTAAGAATTCGATCATGGATGTTTTCTTAGAGGGTGATGAGTTATTTTGCATTCAAAAATAATGGCATAAAAAAATGTTACCCGATTTTTAGGAGCTTAATCAATGCTAAAGTAACGACTGTAATGACTGCGGCGCTGATTGTCGCGGCCACGAGCGGGCGCAGGCCGGTTTGTTTCATGGCCTTGAATTTCGTTTCCAAACCCACGGCAGCCATGCTCATGGTGATGAAAAAGGCCGAGCACGTTTGGGCGACGGCGGGCAGGCTGTATTGCGTATCCGTCCCGGCCGCGGACACGGCGTGGTCGGGAAAGTGGACCGAGATGTCCGGCAGCCAGCCTTTGGCGCGGAGCAGGGCCAAAGCGAGAAAACCGAATACGAATTTGGGGAACATCGAGAAATAATTGATTCTTCGATGGCTGACGGCTTCGTGCTTTTTGGCTTTGTGCCGGGCATAAGCGAGCCCCACGATAAAAACCAGCGGCGCCAGGAGGCAAATCCGGGCGAGTTTGATGATGATAGCGTGTTCTTCGGCCTCGGGGCTGTATGCAAATCCGGCGGCGACTACCTGGGGCAATTGATGAATGGTCAGGCCCGCCCAAATGCCAAACGCCGTGCTCGATAAAGCCAGCCAATGGCCAAGAACCGGCAGTAAAAACATGCCGACAAGACCAAGTAAAGTGACCGTAGCCACGCCGAAGGTTACGTCGTGTTCATCGGCTTCGATGAGCGGGGCTGCGGCAACGACTGCCGTGCCGCCGCAAATCGCTGTTCCAACCCCCAACAATGTCCCCAGCTTGCCGGAGAGTTTCAGCCATCGGGTCAATACCAGCATCAAAACCAGCGCCAAGATCACCACAAGAACACTCATGCCAACACCGACGGCTCCAAGGTTCAGCACATCCCGAAAATCTAAACGCGCCCCGAGCAGGACGATGCCCCATGACAAGAGCTTTTTAACGGAGAATTTGATGCCTGGCTGGAATTCTTTTGGCAGGGACAAACTATTTCCGGCGATCATGCCGAGAATAATTGCAATCGTGACAGGTTCCAACGGGCGGCGGCCATTGATGAGAAATGGCCAGACCGGAAGAGCGACGATCCAATACGAAATAATAGTTAACGCCAGACAGGCCAGGAGACCGGTGACAGGCGAAGCGGCGGCCGGCTTGGAAACTGGCAGGGATTCGACGTCCGGTGTGCCTTCCATGCAATGGAGATACTCAGCCCAGGCATATTCGGAACCGGTGCTCGTCGCTTTAGTTTCCATTTTTCCGATAAAAAAATTAGACGGATAGCTTAGGCATGCCATGGCAATCACGGCAACGACAAAATGGAGGCTTTCAGATGACCCATTTGGGTTCCCAAAGGGATTTCACCGCCTTCGCACCGAGCGAAATCCCTCCGTTTTAACGATTCAACATATTAACGTTTCAACGCTCTTACTTCGGCGCCTGCTTCTGGCTCGCAACCAATTCACCCAAAAACCTCGAATCCTTCGGAATCAAGGTAATGGTCGCCTGGCCATCAATGATGTTTTGGGTTTCGAGTGTTTGAAACAATGCGCTGGAAATTTCGGGGTCCTGGGAGATTTTTTGCAGCGCCGCGCCCACGATCTGCGGCCGCATCGCGGCCGCCCGCGCAAATTCGATGGACGCTTTCTGTTCGGCGGTGCTGGTAATGATGTTCACCTGGTTTGAACCGTCCTGTTTGATGGCGGCGGTGACCTGGCGCAAACGATTGACGACCTTTTCCTCGATTTGCTTGATCATGGTAGCGTCGCGAAAATGCACTTTGCGCACGTAGGTCGAGCCGAGGCTATAACCCCATTCCTGCGATTGC
>DASXFM010000011.1:0-10086 GCA_036489615.1 Verrucomicrobiia bacterium
CCCTGAATACTAACGCCGCGCTCCAACGTCTTCAATTGTTCCGACGATGGAATTCGTTCGACCTGGACCCAATACTCGCGCTGGTGGGCACGGCTGGGATGCAGGAGTTTTTGGTTCAAGCCCGGCTCATCACTTAGAAGCAGCAACCCTTCGGAATCGGCATCCAGCCTGCCAACGGGCCAAACGTTTTTCGGAAAACCGAACTCGGCGAGCGTGCGGTTCTTTGAACCGTCACTGGTGAACTGCGACAGCACGCCGAACGGTTTGTTAAATGCGAGGATCAAGGACCCGTCAGGGCGCTATGGTTTCCAGGTAGTTATACTGCCCGTTTTTGACTTCCAAAATGACGGCTGGTTTTGAGGCGTTCCGGTCTTTGTCGATGGTGATACGGCCGGTAATGCCCGCGAAATCTTTTGTGCCGGCCAGGGCGTCACGGACGGCCGGTCCGGCCGTCGTACCGGCGTGTTTCATCGCGTCGGCCAGAATCATGAGCGAATCGTAACCGAGCGCGGCCATGGCGTCCGGCGTGGCGTGGTAGCGCGCCTGATATTTTTTTACGAAATCCTGCACGACCGGCGAAGTATCCTGGGGCGTGAAATGGGTCGAAAAATACGTGCCTTCCAGGGCCGCTCCCCCAATCGAAATCAGTGGCGCTCCTTCCCAGCCATCACCGCCAAACAACGGAATATTGAGACCCAATTGCCGGGCTTGTATCGCAATCAATCCGACCTCCGTGTAATAGCCGGGAACAAAAATACCATCGGGATTGGCGGCCTTAATGGTGGTCAGTTGCGCGCTGAAATCCTTATCTCCACCGTTGTATTTTTCGTCAGCAACAATCTTTCCACCATTGGCGGCAAAACTATCTTTGAAAAACTTCGCCAGGCCCATGCTGTAATCGCTGGTGACATCAGTCAGGACGGCGGCGGTTTTTAATTTCAACGTTTTGGTCGCAAAATTCGCCATCACCGTGCCCTGAAACGGATCAATAAAACAAACACGGAAGATGTAATCACCGATTTCGGTCACCTTGGGATTGGTGGAGGACGGAGAAATCATGGGAATTTGGTATTGCTGGCAAATGGGCGCCGCTTCGAGCGAACGGGACGAGGCGACTTCGCCCAGCACCGCCACGACGCCGTCGTCCGTAATTAATTTACGCACATCAATAGACGGCTGGCCGGCCTGGGACTGGTCGTCCTCGGTGATCAACTCAATCTTTTTGCCCAACACCCCGCCGGCGGCATTCAGATCGTCCATAGCCAGGGCGGTGCCGTCGTGCGAAGATTGTCCGAACCCGGCCTCTTTGCCTGTAAGCGAGGCGTATTCACCCACTTTGATGACATCCGGCGTGCCACCGCCTCCACCAGCGGACGTGGTTGCCGATTTGTTGCAGCCAGTGACGGCGAGCAGGAGTAAAACCGCCAGGGCGGCCAAAAAGTGCGCGTGACTTTTCATATTTTCGCGACGGTATCGCGTTCACCGAAGGATAATGGGTTGGCTTGGATGTTCAAGGTATTTGCAGAAATTACGATTTTTGTATCTCAGCGTAAGAAGTGTATCAGCGATAAATTGCAACACTTTTAGATTGAGTCTTACATTGGCGATAATTTAAAAAGATTTTTCTTGAAAATGTTTTCGGCGGGTGTAAATAAGAATCGCTCTTTGAAAGAGGCGGGAGAAATTCCGCCATTGTTGCAGTCAAATGTCAGGGAACCCGGTGTGAATCCGGGACGGTTGCGCCACTGTGACGGCTACAAATTCCAATGCCACTGCGTTCAGCGGGAAGGCGGAATGAGGTTTGAAGCCCAAGTCAGGATACCGGTTTGATTGCGCTCGTCTGCCCCGAAAGTTCGGGGCGCTTCTCCGCAAAGAGAAGGATGAGGCCAGCCAGCTGGAACTGTTTTCCGGCTGGATTCCTGAATGCCTTCATTCTCCGTCTTGCGGGGTTTGGAGGTTTTTTAATTTTCAAATCCCGCTCTGGTCTCTCAATCAAAAACCGCTCGCGCGGAAAATTTCCACGCAGCAATTGAAAGATCAGTAATAATGAAACGAACGCTAACCACGCTGGCCCTGGCCGGCGTGCTCACCCTTACTCAAGCCCACGCCATTTCGCTGGATAATATCCAACTCTGGGCCGGCTCAGGCACTAATCGCGCCGCCCTCGTCATTGAATGGAACTCGCCGGAACTCATTAATCAATCCACCGTGCCCGCTCCCGTCGCCACTAAAACCATGGTCTGGGGCTATCGCTTCAACGGCACGGCCACGGGCACGGAGATGCTCGATGCCATTCTCGCGGCAGACCCAAAGCTCTACGTCATGGTCAATGAAACCTACGGCACGTTCGTAACCGGCCTGGGTTATAATCTGAATGGCAATGGCATCATTGGCGTAACCGATGGCGCAAATACCAATTATTTTGCCAATGGTCTGCTGACCAACAACGACACGTCGTTTGCGGACGCCGCTTATCCGATCAATGGCGGCGATTTGTATTGGGGCGGTTATGACGGTCCAAACTGGCAGTCCTTTACCGAAACCAACGACAGCGGCGGCTTCGACGATTCACCGAACCGCGGTTCGAGCCAATACTGGGACCCTGACACGTTCAACCAGGGCCAATGGAGCTTTGCCGAAGCGGGCTTGGATGACTTGCCGTTGACAAATGGCTCGTGGATTGGATTTTCCGTGGCCGCCGCTGGTTTCGATTACAACAACCCCAGCGACCCGGCAAACGAAATCGCCAGTGACGATGGACAGGCTCCGCCATCGCCGGACGGCACATACGTGGCTTACGTTCCCAATATGAATGATTTTGCCGTCCAAATCATCAGCTCAAACAATCTGGATTCGTCCGCTCCCTATAACGATCCAACAGCGGTGCTGGGACCGCCCGCGCTGAATTTCTTTGATCCGTTCGACGGCGACGTAACCGATCGGGTTTCGATCATTGATCCGCCTTTCAACGTGACGCCATCGGGAAGCAATACTCTGGCAGTGATTGAAAATGGCGGCCAAATCACGGTGCAAATGGGTCGTAAAATTTACGCGGACGCACACCATCCGTATGGCGTGGATTTGATTGTCTATGGCAATTCATTTTTTGACGGGATATCCGGCGCGTCCGGGACCATTAGTGATGACACGGACTTAAGCGCCGTCACGCTGACCAGCAGTGCAACCTTCGGTCACCCGGCCGTCGTATCGGTGAGTCAGGACAACACCAACTGGTTTACTTTTACCAACGTGCAAACCGTGTTTCCGGATGAAGCATATCGGTGGGACGACACGAACGCGTCGTGGACGGGCGAGGAAATGAACCCGACCAAGCCGCTCAACCCCTATATCTACACAAACAAGTTCGCCGGGCAAACCGTGGCCACGGCGCTGGACCAGTTTACGGGCGCATCAGGCGGCAACGGATACAGCCTGCAGAAATTGGGTTTGCCGTGGATCCAGTACATCCGCATCCAACCCGCGACCGGGACATACGCGGTGATCGACGCAATTGCAGCGGCGGACCCGGTGGTTACGGGCGACGCGCTGTCCATTGCGCCGGACGATGTCGCCGCCGGCAACACGAACTTGTTTTTCCAAAGTCCGGACGACTGCGGTCAAAATCAAATCGCTATCGGGTTTGATGCCGTAAGCGGTTTCGCCCGAATCAGCGCCGTCAGTTTGAGCGATCTTTCTCCATTTGCGCCGGTAGAAGGGACTGTATCCAGAGCGTATCAGATTCAGTCGTTGCCCCTGACAGGAACGTCAGGATCGTACACAGCCACGGTGGGTCTACGCGCGGGCGATGGTTACTATGGCCACGGCGGCGATCTGCGGGTATTTGAATGGAACTACACGAAATGGATTTCAGCGCCATTTACTTACGATGCATCAAATAACGAAGTGGTAGTTTCCGGGGTGACGAATTTTTCGGCGTTTGTGGTTTCTGAGATCGTGCCGTCGCTGACGGCGGAATCCGCAACAAATGGTTTTGTTCTTCAATTGGCGCCCGTGCCGAATTGTCCGGAAACGCTGGAGCGTTCAACGAACCTGGAGACGTGGACGCCGATACTGACGTTTACAGCGACGAACGCGCAGACGGTCACGTTGGAGGATTCGAATGCGCCCGCCGATCACGCGTTTTATAGGATACAATTAAGTCCGTGATGAAAAGACGATATTTTATCCGCGGATTGCGCAGATTTTCGCAAATTGATTTGTTCTCCAAATCATTTGCGTTCATCCGCGAAATCCGCGGATCAGCCAACTCGCGGCGAAATCGTCCGACGTCTCCGGTTGACCAGCATGGCGAATCGCCGGACTGCATTCCCCCTCTCCCAGCGGGAGAGGGAGAATCGTTCAAAAAAGAAGGTAGTGCGGTTCATGGGGAGGATGGTCGTTCGACCAGCTTGCTTTCGGAACCCTCTTGCCGCGCCATAGCGAAGCCGGTACGGGCCGTTTCAACGCTCTTGCCGCGCCAAAGCGTAGCGACGGCGGCTCAACGCTCAGCGTTCACGTTAGTCGAACTGCTTGTTGTCATCGCAATCATCGCGGTTTTAGCCGCGATCCTTTTGCCTGTATTAAGCCAGGCACAGTTGCGGGCCAAACGCATTCAATGCCTCAACAATTTGCGGCAAATGGCTGCCGCAGCGCAGGTTTACACAGGAGACAATTCAGATTTTTATCCCATCGCTTATTATTTCGACGCCGTAAAAAACATCTCCTATTGCTGGGACTTCACAACGTACGAGAATAATTCTCACGTGGTTCCGGGCCTGCTTTGGCAGGGACAAACGAATCCCCAAATCCAGCAGTGCCCGTCGTTTATCGGCAGCGCGATGTGGGCGAATGATCCCTTCACCGGCTATAATTACAATACCAGTTACATCGGACACGGACAGTACGAGGCCATTGAGCAACCGGCCAAAGATTCCGCCGCGCGTCATCCGGCCAAAACCGCCGTGTTCGGCGACGGCCAATACTCCCTCGGCGCGGATAAATTCATGCGCGCGCCCTGGCCGGACCAGAGCAATGGTGGCGACAACTCCGATGCGGATGACTTGCGCACCGCGGGTACGCAGGGTTTCCGGCACAGCGGCCTGAGCAACACAGCTTTTTGCGACGGACACGCAGAGTCATTGTCCGCGTGCCATACAAACTGTGAGTCGGATCCGTATAATCCCGCCGCGGTGGCGCCGGGTACCGGATTTCTTTCCATCAGCAATTCACTCTATTCCCTGGAATGAAAACTGAATTGGAAACCTTGCCGGCAAATCAATTTGATTCCGACCGATGTCCGCTATGCGGCAATCCGAACCATTGCCAGCTTTGCGCCATTGACCCCCATAAAGGCCCGTGCTGGTGCGCCAAAGTGGAAATACCGGACGCGCTGCTCGCACGCGTACCGCACGATATGCGAAACAAAGCCTGCATCTGCCGCGATTGCGTAATGGAATTTCACCGCTCAAAAAACTCCAAAACAATTCAGCCTAAAATGGCGGCGGGCGATTTTTATTTTGAAAACGGCCTGATGGTTCTAACAGCTGCCGCGCACCTGCGCCGCGGCTACTGTTGCGGCAGCCATTGCCGTCATTGTCCTTATTAGGCATGTGGTGAATTTGCTAATCGGTTTGGCGCATCGCTAAATCCGGAAAATCTCTGTTGGCAATGAAAGAAAAAATCGTTTTTTGCTGGAGCGGCGGCAAGGATTCCGCGCTGGCGCTGAACCGCATTTTGCGCGGGGGCCGGCACGAAGTCGTTTCACTGCTCACTACGTGTAACGAACATTTTCAGCGAGTCTCCATGCACGGCGTCCGGCTGGAACTGCTTGAACAGCAGGCCCGGTCCATCGGATTGCCGCTGGAGAAAGTGTTCGTCAGCCAGCGCAGTTCCAACGAAGAGTACCAGCAAAAAATGTCCACGTGCCTTTCGGCGCACAAAGCGCGCGGCGTGACGGCCTGCGCCTTCGGGGATATTTTTCTCGAAGACCTCAGACGCCGGCGCGAGGACAACCTGACCCGTATCGGAATGCAAGGCATCTTCCCGATTTGGAAGACGGATTCTCGCGAGCTTATCCGCGAATTTTTCGCGCTCGGATTCGGCACAGTCGTCTGCTGCGTCAATGACGCCTGGCTCGATGCCACATTTGTAGGCCGAAACATTGATGAAGCCTTCGTCCGCGACCTCCCGGCAAGCGTGGACCCTTGCGGCGAAAACGGAGAATTCCATTCTTTCGCCTTTGCCGGACCAATATTCAGAGAACCGGTCAAATTCAAACTCGGCGAAAAAGTGTATCGTCCGGTGGAAACGACACACACGGCGGATTCCAATTCGAGTTATGTTTGCCCGACAGCCGGGCCAGTTCCTACAAAGGGATTTTGGTTTTGCGACCTGTTGCCCGATTTGCGTTACGACTTAAATAACTGAAGTTCAGACACTTGCCACACTTGTTACGACTTTGTTACCGACTTGTTACTACTTAAGCCGTTGGTTCCAAACGATGTTACGGATGTTACGGGATTTCAGACCCATACGACCCTCACTGCTTGCCTCGCAGAAGACAATGCCGTCGGTTATGCAAGACGATCTTTGCTCTTCAGGGTAAATCGAATGAGCAAATAATAAACGACCGGCGTGGCGATCAGGGAGAGCAGCACCGAAATGAACAGCGCACCGATAACGGCGACGGCTAGCGGACGAAGCATTTCGGCGCCGGCGCCGATACCATATGCCAGTGGCAACATGCCCAGGGCCGCTGCCAAAGACGTCATGAGAACCGGTCGCAAGCGGCGATGGCCCGCTTGCACCAATGCCTCGGTCACTTCCACACCGCGCTCCCGCAATTGCCGGAAATAATCCAGCACGAGAATGCCGTTTTTGGCGACGATACCCACTCCAATGATTGCGCCCAGATACGAAATAATATTCAGCGAGACGCCCGTGATCCACAACGCCATCACCGTACCGAATAATGCCAGCACGGAGCCGAAAATGATGGCAATGGGTTCATAAAAGGACCGAAATTCAATGAGCAATACGGTGAAGACAAGCAGGATGGCCGCCAGTAGCACCGTGAGCAGGTTACGAAAGGATTCCTGTTGTACCTGGTACAACCCGCCGTATTCGACGGAGCCAGGCGGAAGCCAATTTAATTTGGCTCGGATCTGGCGCATAGCCGTTCCAAGGTCAACGCCTTCGAGCCGCGCCGTGACGATGTTATCCTGGCGTAAATTGTCCCGGTTCAACTCCGATTCAGCCGGCGCGACTGAAAGATCGGCAACCTGGTCCAACCTCACAAGAGCGCCGCCCGGTGTTCGAATAGGCAGTTCCCGTAATGCGGAGATATTATTCACTGAACCCGCTGTGGCCATGACCCGGAGGTTCACCGTTCGATCGCCTTCGAGAACGTATGATGAAATCTGCCCGTATAATGCGGTATTCACGGCGTTTGCAATAGTCTGGGCCGTCAATCCGAACCGTATCGCGTCGGCGGCCCGCACGCGGAGATTGATGGACGGACCGGTTTCCGTCAGACCGTTGAAAGTGTCCACCACACCAGGAATCTGTTTGATTTCACCTTCGACACGTGGGGCCGTTTGTTGCAGCCAGTTCATATCGGACGAGAATAGATTGATTTCGATCGGATCAGGCGCCATTTGCAAATCGCCCATCAAATCGTCGAGGTAACCGTGAAAATCCCAGTTAACCATGGGAAAGCGCTGGTCAAAATCATGGCGCATTTGGTCGAGAACTTCTTCGGTACTATGATTGCGCTTTGCTTTGAGCTTAATGAGGTAATCGCCTTGATAGGGCTCAGTGATGAACGGTCCCAGTTGGTCTCCCAGCCGGCGCGAGTAACTTTCCACGTCCGCGTTCGTGCGGATGCTTTGTTCCGCTTCATCCAGCATGCGCGCCGTCTCGGCGAGACTCGTGCCCGGGATCGCGGTGTAGTCCATGACGAAACCGCCTTCGTCAAAATCGGGCAGGAAATTCGTCGGCAATAGCCGATAGACCAAAAAGCCGCCTATCAAAACCAACTCACAAAAAAGCAGGACCCATCCGGAATTTCGCAACGCCCATCGCATCGTCCCCTCATAAACCCGCAACACGCGCCTGAGTATAAAGCCCGCTTCCTCGCCAGTCGCAGCCGATGTCGTTTTGCCCCGGATCAGCCACGCCGCAATGGATGGCGTCAACGTCGCAGCCAAAACCAGCGATATCAGCAGCGTCACAACCATAGTCAGGCCCAGCGCACGAAAGAAAACACCGGGCATTCCATCCAAAAAAGCCAGGGGAAGAAAAACCACCACTGGTGTCAGAGTTGAACCGACCAGGGCGGTGAAAATTTCGCCCATGGCCTCGTGAATACCTTCCAGGCGCGGCCGCCCCGCGGCAATGCGATGGCACATGGCCTCGACCACAACAATGGCGTCGTCAATAATCAATCCAATCGACGCCGCAATTCCGCCCAGCGTCATCATATTGAAGGTCATGTGGGTCAACTTCATCACGACGACGGTAATCAGGACACAGATGGGGATAGTCACGATGGCCGTCCAAACCCCGCCCCAATTTTTCAGGAAGAAATAGAGAATCAAGATTGAGAGGATCAATCCGAAAATGATGGCGTCCCAGACGCTGCCCACTGAGTCACGGACAAATTGAGATTGGTCATAGAAGAAAGCCATCTGCATGTCCGGCGGCAATTGCCGGCGCAATTGTTGCATGTCTTTCTTCAATTGAGCGGCAATCTCGAGAACGCTCGCATCAGGCTGGCTTTCAATGTTGAACAAAACGGCCTGCCGTCCCTGCGCGGTCATATCGACATACGCCGGCGCAGGACCGCGTTCCACCCTGGCCACGTCCGCAATCCGCACTGGATGCTGATTATGAACGGTGATTACGACGCTGCCGATTTCTTCCGGCGAACTCACGCGTCCGTCTACGGTGGTCAAATAAAGGTGATAGTTCTCCTCCATCATGCCGGCGGCGGCCATCAGATTATTTTGCGTCAGCGCATCGCTGACGTCCTGCATGCCCAGGCCCGCCGCCTGCAATTTGACCGGATCCACTATGACGTGGTATTCCGGCTCGCGGCCGCCGAGGATTTCGACGTTGGCGACGCCCGGAATTTGCAGAAATAGCGGCTTCAGGGTGTAGTTGGCCGTTTCCCAAACGTCCATTAGGTTGCGCGTGGAACTCGTGAGGCTGATGCCAATAATGGGATAGCTCAACGAAAACGCCACGCGAGAAACGTCCGTTGAGACCGTCGACGGGAGGTCGCTGCGGATTTCGGCCAGTTGCCCGAGCACATAGAGTTCCGATTGGTGCATGTCCGCGCCCCAATTGAAAATGACACTGATCATGGCCGCTCCACGGCTGGTCGAGGACCGGACGCTCACGACGCCAGGAATGCTTTTCATGGTCTCCTCGATCGGCCGGGTAATGGTGGCCATCATCTCGTTGGCAGGCATGATGCCGTTGTTGACCATGATGACGATGCGCGGAAAATTCGTTTCCGGAAATACCGACGACGGCGTATTCCGGGCGCACAAAATTCCGGCCAAACACAGGACCGCGGCAATGAACGTAATCGAGAGCGCGTGCCGCGTGGCAAATTGGCCGAGTTTTGAGGATTGGGAATTCATTTAGCCACAGATGCGCACAGATGAAACACAGATAAAGAAATCCGCAGATTTCGCCGATGAGCGCAGATTGTATCTGCAATTGGGCCAATCTGCGAAAATCGGCGAAATCTGCGGATAAAAAATCTGTGTTTCATCTGTGTTCATCTGTGGCTTAAAAAAATGGTCAGCGTGACGAATTGGGAGCCGTGGCATCGTTAGTTTGATTCAAAATCTGGATCTGGATCTTGTCGGGCAACCCATACGCGCCAACGGTGACCACCGGATCGCCCGCCTTCAGCCCGGACGACGTAATTTCAACCCAATCGTTCTCGCGCAAACCAGTTTGTACGTTTGTTTTCGTTGCCTGGTCGCTGTTCACAAACCAAACGGCGCTGTTTCCATCTTCATCAGTGACAACGCTTTCACCAGGGGCGGCAAGGCAATTAGTGTGGGTTTCAGT
>DASXFM010000018.1:0-14211 GCA_036489615.1 Verrucomicrobiia bacterium
ATTGGTTTGCTCATTTTTTAAAGATTATTTTTTCAGTCCCAGACTCCGCCGTACTTCAACGCGGAGTGAGCGACAATGCTTCAAAGCTGTTTTTGCCTCGGCCAACGTGGCGCTATTGCCAGGGTAACGGAAATTGACGCCAACAACGTGGGAAGATCGTGAGTCCGAGGACATGGTTGTCCTGCTTCCGTTAATCGGGCCTTGAGATATTTCTCCACGGCTTGTTGGCAATGAAAACATGCGGCATCATAAACACGCTGCTTTTTTCGTCGCATGATTTGAACGGCAACTAGAAAATCTCCTTCCGCTTTTTCGACCCATTCACGAGCCAGTGGAGTCATACATGATCTTACCTTTTTCAATGACTTCGTGTATAAACGAGTCCCCCCAACGAAGTCGTTTGGAGATTTCCGCCGGTGTCCTAACCAGCAGGTCCATTGGGAAACTAGCCGGCATGGCATTTCGAATCCTCAATGACATTCGCTCGCCTCGATAACGCGCGCGGCCCATGATCACCAGCAAATCCACGTCCGAGTCTTCCGTCGGCTTTCCATAGGCGTATGAGCCAAAAAGGATAATTCTGCGCGGGCGAAACTGCTTCGCCACCGCGTTGCAAAATGATCGGATTTTGGATCGTTCAACCATGGGTCCAAGGAAAAATCACCCAACGCTCCCTTCTAGGCTCACGCCCAAAAGTTTCTGGGCCTCGACGGCAAATTCCATCGGCAATTCCTTGAAGACTTCTTTGCAAAAGCCGTTCACGATCATGTTCACGGCGTCCTGCGTGGCCAGCCCGCGCTGGTTGCAGTAAAAAATCTGGTCCTCACCGATCTTGGACGTTGTGGCTTCGTGCTCGACACTGGCCGACGTGTTTTTCACTTCGATATAAGGGAACGTATGCGCGCCACATTTGTTTCCGATGAGCATCGAATCGCACTGTGAAAAATTGCGGGCGTTTTCGGCGGTCTTTTGGATTTTGACCAGGCCGCGATAACTGTTTTGGCCGCGACCGGCGGAAATTCCCTTCGATACAATCGTGCTCCGGGTGTTTTTGCCGATGTGGACCATTTTTGTGCCGGTATCCGCCTGCTGCATGTTATTGACGACGGCCACGGAGTAGAATTCGCCTTTGGAATTATCGCCCAGCAGCACGCAGCTTGGATATTTCCAGGTGATGGCCGAGCCGGTTTCAACCTGCGTCCAGGATATTTTCGAGTTGCGGCCTTTGCACAGGCCGCGCTTGGTCACGAAATTATAGATGCCTCCGCGACCATTCTCGTCGCCGGGGTACCAGTTTTGCACGGTGCTGTATTTGATTTCAGCGTTGTCCATCGCGATCAATTCAACGACAGCGGCGTGCAATTGATTTTCATCGCGCATCGGGGCCGTGCAGCCCTCGAGGTAGCTGACATAGGCGCCTTCCTCGGCCACGATGAGTGTGCGCTCGAATTGGCCGGATTTGGCTGCGTTAATGCGGAAATAGGTCGAAAGTTCCATCGGGCAACGCACGCCTTTGGGGATGTAGCAGAATGAGCCGTCGGTAAAGACAGCCGAGTTCAGCGCGGCGAAAAAATTGTCCGTATACGGCACGACCATGCCAATGTGTTTCCGAACGAGGTCCGCATGCTCGCGGATGGCTTCGCTCATGGAGCAAAAAATGATTCCCTTTTCCGCCAGTTGCTTTTGAAACGTGGTGCCCACCGAGACAGAATCAAATACGGCGTCCACAGCCACGCCGGCGAGCCGCCCGCGTTCGCGCAGAGGGATGCCGAGCTTTTCGTAAGTCTCCAAAAGTTTTGGGTCCACTTCGTCCAGGCTCTTTGGACCGTCTCCGCTTTTTTTTGGCGCGGAATAATAGGTGATGTCCTGATAATTGATTTTTTCGTGATGGACCTTGGGCCACGTCGGTTCTTCGAGCGTGAGCCAATGGCGATACGCTTTGAGCCGCCAATCGGTCATCCATTCCGGTTCGTTTTTTTTCCGCGAAATCAGGCGGATCGTGTCTTCGTTCAATCCCGGAGGCGCGGACTCCGTTTCCACATCCGTATAAAAACCATATTTATACTCGGTTTGGACCAAACCCTCGATTGTATCGGTAGCTGTCGGCATAAAATCTTTTCCTATGATGATTTCTTTTTGGCGCATCCGGCGCAAAGGCCGTGGATGGCGACGTCATAATGCCTGGCGCGAAACCCGCGCGGCAGAGAAACGGCGGCCCGCGTTTTGGACGGCAAATCCACGTCGAAAACCGAGTCGCATTCGTCGCAATAAAAATGGCAATGCTCGTGCATGTTCGGGCAGAAGCGCGTCGCGCCGCGGTCCAGCGCCACCTGCCGGATCAAGCCGGATTTGACCAGCGCATCCAGGCAGTTGTAAACGGTGGCGTGGGAGATTTCCGGCATTTGCTTTTTTGCCCGGATGAATACCTCATCCGCCGTGGGATGATCGCGCTTGTGCAGCAGCACGTCGTAAACCTGCTGCCGCTGGGGCGTAAACCGGAAGCCGTTAGTCGTGAGACGACGGCTGAAATTGGATTGTTTCTCCGCGGCGTTCATCCAAAAATAATCTAGAAGAGAAAGGCCGTCGGGTCAAGATTTAGAATTAATCTAAATTCAACTGGGAGTCTTCGTGTCTCTGCGGTGAAATCAGTCCCGCCTTGGGAAAAAAAGCGGCTACTTCTGAAACACGCTGACGCGGGCGGGCGGGAGGTTGAACCAAACAATCTTCGTGGCGCGCAGGCGGAAACTGGACGCGCCGCGCGGGCGCAGGCGATGAATCCGGTAGGTGAACTGCACCCATTTGCCACGCGGTTCGAGAACGGCGCGGATTTTTTCGGCGAGCCGTTCGGCGTCCGCGGGAGGAAAACAAAGCAACGGCAGGCTGGAAATGATTGCGCCAACTTTTTCAATCGGCTCACGCCGGCGGCGAAGCAAGTCGTCCAGTTTCCAGGCGTCGCCCGTAATGATCTGTGCGCGCGGGAATTTCTCCCGCAGCATGCGGGTCATGTTGGAGTTTTGTTCGATGGCCACCAGCCGTTCCTGGCGCAAACCGCGGCGGAGTAACGCCTCGGTGACGACACCTGTGCCCGGTCCCAGTTCCAGCACGTAGCTTTCCGGGTCGGTCGGCAGCCATTGCGCCATCGCGTCAGCCAGATTTCGGGAACTGGGCGCGACGGCTCCAATGCCTTGGGGATTGGCAAGCCATTCCTGCATGAACAAGACTGTGTCGGAGACCGAGGTCAAAAATTTTTTCGCCAGTGTAGCCATAAGAAAATGCCGATGGGCCTTAGAACATTAGGAAGCTACGCCAAAGACAGAAACCATGCCACGAAAATTTTCAGTTTTTTTACATTGATTTAACATTTAAAAATAAAAGTCGTGCGTCGTGCGACGGTGCTCTCCACGTTATTCGCTGACGTACTGATGCAATTTTAGCCAGTATAAACAATCTTTCGCCCACGGGTGTGGGTGGGCGAACGGCGGTTTGTCAGCAAGGGCCATGCCGTGACCGCCATGCTGGTAGATATGCAAATCAAATGGGACACCGTGTTTTCGCAACGCTTCGGCAAACATCATCGAGTTTTCCATCGGCACCGTTTTGTCTTCGTACGTGCACCAGATGAAACATGGCGGCGTGTCACTTGTTACCTGCAATTCGCTGGATACGTCGTCGACCAGCTTTTGCGATGGATTCGGCCCCAGCAGGTTCTTTTTGGACCCGGCATGCGTGTAAGGGCCCATCGTGATGACAGCGTAACACAAAATGCCCAGGTCCGGCCGCGAACCCTCATGCTCCACAGGATCAGGCGAGTTGGCATCGCCGGAGTCAAAATGGGTCAGGGCCATCGAAGCCAAATGTCCTCCTGCCGAAGACCCCATGATGCCTACGCGATGGGAATCGATCCGGTATTCAGCCGCGTGCGCGCGCACCCAGCGGATGGACCGTTCCACGTCGTCATATTCCGCAGGATAGTGGTAACCATGTGAACCTAGTCGGTATTTCAGGACAAAGCACGTCAGACCGTGTTGGTTTAGCCACAAAGCATAGTCCCTGCCTTCGCGGGGAGACAGCGCCCCGTAACCCCCACCCGGGCAAATGACCATGGCCGCCCCGGTGGCATTGGTTGTGGGCACGAAGGGTGTAATCGTGGGAATATCATTGGAAGAATTCCCCAGCGCCCCCGGCACGCCGTCGGGCCAGAGCGGAATCGCATCCTGCGCTCGGGCTTGAGACAGGGCGAATGACGATAAGAGAAATACCACAACGAGAAATGTTTTCATTTCCGGCCATTTTCAGCAGAGCCGAAGGAGAAAGCAATTTTTGATTTGGAGAGCGGTCGCGGCGCTGGCGGTTCAATAATCCGCCAATTTGTGTCCGGCTTTAACGAACCTAAATGAAAAGCGGGCCAGGAAGTTTTTCCCGGCCCGCCAGTGATTTGAGCTTAAAAGTTTTCTATGCCTTTGCGAGCGTTGCGCCCGGCTTCGCCTGAAGGGCGTTCTTGGCAACGGTGACCAACTGCGAGAAAGCGGCCGAATCCTGTGCGGCGATGTCCGCCAGAACTTTTCTGTCCAGTCCGCACTTGGCGGCTTTGAGGCCCTCCATGAACCGGCTGTAAGTCAGGCCGGCGGCGCGGACGGCCGCGTTGATGCGGATTTGCCAGAGGTAACGAAATTCGCGTTTGCGGCGGCGGCGATCGCGGTAGGCGTATTGACGGCCGTGATCGACGGCATCAGAGGCGTAGCGATACAGTTTGCCGCGCTTAAGGCGAAAACCTTTGGCGGCGCGAATCATTCGCGTTCGGCGTTTGCGTGATGCGGGAGAATTTGTGACGCGCATGGATGTAAATCGTTAGAGTGTTAAAGGGGCGGAAATTACCTCGTAAATGGAAGATTTTGGGTGATGCGATAGACGTCCGTGGCATCGACGACCGCAGCTTTTCCCAGGCGGCGAAGCCGATGGGCGTTCTTGGTTTGGGCCAGATGGCGCCGTCCGGCGCGGGAGCGCAATACTTTGCCCGTGGCGGTGATTTTAAACCGCTTGGCCACGGACTTTTTCGTTTTGATGCCTTTGGGACGTCTCATAAATTATTCAAAAGAACGGGTATTATACGCCCGCAACGCTCTTAAGCAAGGGGAAATAACAATATTTTGGAGGACGTATTTCAATAGTAGCTGATGTCCGGTTTGACGCATTGCTCCAATCTTAGCAGGTCCGCCAGGTCTGCCGGACAATATGCCGGCCACCACGGGCCTGCATAAACCTTTTTGGCCTTCCAATGCCAGTGCTCAACGTGCCCGTCAGCAAAGGACAAGTTGGCCCCCTGGCTGTGACGATCGGCAGGCAGATCAAGCCAGTAACCGGCGTAATAACTGCCGGAGTCGAAAATCCCAAACGTAGCGTCCCAAATGTCATCCTCCTGTGTGTCAATGAGCACAAAAAGGTTCGCGGGTGAGGGACTTCGAATATCCGCATATTTTTTAAAAGTGCTGGCGGTATCGTCGCAATAAAGGCTGATGTCCATGCAATAACTGCGGGTCCGCAACACATTTGGATAGCCATCCACTGTGGAAATATCCGAGGGACAACGGTAAATGCCAGGGGAACTGTTGTAAGAATAGATCAGGCCGGCTTGCACGTTGGCTGTCGTGGCATCCAGTGGTGCGATTCCCGGGCACCAGGAGAGATTTTGGATAATTGAGGGCCCATTCGTTGAACTTGGCCCGGATACTATTCCACCGGCCTGGTTTGGCGGCAGGGAGTCGTTATTATCCACAGCGTAAGCGTGGAAGCACAATTCCAGTTGCTTTAAATTGTTCAGGCACGAGATATTATGCGCCGATTCTTTGCCCCGGCTCAAAACGGGAAGCAGGATGGCCGCAAGGATGCCAATGATCGCAATCACCACGAGCAATTCAGTCAGGGTAAAGCCACCCTTCGCGAAATCGCCCTTTTCGCCACGCTGATTTGTGCGGCGTCTGATCATGAAATGTCGTCCTGACGGCAATGGTTGTTGTGCCTGAAACGGTCTGCGGGCAAACCGGTTAAAACATCGTGGCCACAAGAGTGTGAGCTATTTGTCCCATATTTGTTTCATGGCATTTTGAATACGTTGATAATCCGGCAATTCGCCCGGTGCAATAGACTGCGCATAATCGATAAATGTCTTTGGAACGGCCCACCTCCAATGTTCAACATGACCGTCAACGAATGAAAGATTGCCACCTCGATTGTGGCGGCTGGAAGGCAAATCCCACCAGATGCCCTGCTCGAAATAGGGTGAATCAGCGGGAGGATTGCCAAATTCCGCATCCAAAACGGCGTCAGAATTTTCATCAATAAACACAAAGACTGCCGTGGGATTGGGCTGCCGGATCTCCGCCAGTTTGTCCCACGTTGGAATGTAAGCAAGCTCGGGACTATAACCGGGATAGCCGTTGACTGATTGGCTCATATTGTAGCTGCGCCAGCGCAACTGGCTCAAAGGCTGTCCGTCCGGAGTTTCCAGTGTGGACATGTCTGACGGGCAATGGTAAATCCCGAGCTGGTTATTGTATTGGTATAAAAGACCATTGATAATGTTGGAGGGATTGATTTCCGTGCGCGCATCCACATCAGGCAGCCACGACACGCCTTGAATGTTACTGCTCGAAGTGTTTGTTCCCGGGTCGATAAACGCCACCGAATTGTTTGGCGTCAATACCTGGTTATTGTCCTCAAGGTAGAGATGCCAGCAAATCTGGAGTTGCCGCATATTGTTCAGGCAGGCGATATTTTGCGCGGCCTGTTTACCCCTGTTCAAAACTGGAAGCAGGATTGCCGCAAGAATGGCAATGACCGCTATTACGACGAGCAATTCAACCAGGGTAAAACCATCCATCGCGAAATCCTTCTTTTCGCCACGCTGAGTTGTGCGGCTCCTGCTCATGAAACTTCGTCACGGACGGCAATACTCATTGTATCTAAAGCCGGCTGCGGGGTCAACGTTTTAAAGCCTTCGTTATTGAATAAGTGTGACGTGCGCGTGAGGGGAACAAATCTGTTTCCGGGCTCAAGAACGTGACTTTATTTGCGAGTTTGGAAATGCCTGGAAGGAAACGAGTTGGCGCAGGTTCAGGCTGGTGTCATGGTGACCATGGCCGCTATCGGGAGTCCTTGGAACACGGGCATTAGCGCTTCGAATTGTGTTTTTGCAAGGTTGCCTTGCACAATTCCGCTATTTTCATGGTCAAACTGGCGTTATTGCGTTCCAGTGCCGCCCGGTTCTTTTCGATACGGTCATCCAGTCCGTCAATCTGGTTGTCCAGTTCGCGAATCCGCGCCGGAATGTTCTCCGGTCGTTTGCGGACAGCTTCCGTATCGTTTTTCACGGTGTTCTTTTAGCACGTATAATACCAGTTTACGAAATACGTTGAGAGCCGATCGAGGGCGATTTCCCCTGTGCGAATTTTTATTATCGTTCTGAAGCCGCTTTCGGATTTTGGTAACGTTGATGGTGACCGAGGCCGGTGCGGCCTTTGCCATCATGCGCCGGAGCGTTGTAACGATTGACCGCTGCTGCCGTAGGCGCAACCGGTTCTTCTGGATCAGCTTCTTCTGGTGGCGAACCGGTCCATACCGGTAAATAGACCTTGAATGACGAACCTCGGCCAACTTCGGTGGCGAGTTCGATCCAACCACCGTGTCGCCGCACGATGCCTTGTACCATCCAAAGGCCCAGGCCGGTACCTTTGCCGATTTCTTTGGTCGTGAAAAATGGATCGAAAATATGCCCGGCAATCGCCGGCGGAATGCCTTTGCCATGGTCGGACACCGTCAGGCGCACAAACGCGGTCGACTTCGCGCCGCCACGCCGTTGCACGTAGGTATCGGAAAGGTCAACGGTCTGCGCGTCTATGATGATGTCGCCGCCGCCAAGCGTCGCGTCCCGCGCATTCAATATCAGGTTGATCAGGACTTGTTCGATGTTGCATTCATCGGCGCAAATCGGCGGAAGCTTCTCGTCCAGTGACACGACCAGCCGATGGTCTTCGCCCAGCGATTGTTCCAATAGTTGCTGTGCGCGCTGAACGCACGTGGAAATATTCAGGGCTTTTAAGACGATAGGCTGCTGCCGCGTGATCCCAAGCAGTTGCTTGGTGTAATTCGCCGCGCGCGTGCTGGCCTGCAGAATCCGTTCTGTGCAGGCTGTTGGACGTTTTTCCGCGGCCAGTTGCGATTGCAGGAGGCTCGCATGGCCCTGAATCACGCCCAGGACGTTATTGAATTCGTGCGCCACGCCGGCTACCAGGCGCCCGACGACCTCGAGTTTCTGGGCCTGACGCAGTCCCGCTTCGAGTTTCAATTTTTCGGTGACGTCTTCCGCGACGATGAGCAGGCACGGTTGCGCATTGGCTGTAAGCGGTTCCGAGCAGAGCACGACCTGGCGTTCCTCACTGTCCTTTCTCACCAGTACGCACGAATGGTTACGCAGCCGTCCTTCGGGCTGAAGCCCTGCATTCAGCGCCGCCCCGTCCTTCCACAAGCGCAATTCTTCGCCGGTGTGTTGCACAATTTGTTCCGTGGAATGTCCCGTGAGGGCGGTAAAACTCGAATTGACCGCCAGGAATCGGCCTTCAGCCCGGCTCTGAATCGCCATCGGCATCGGGCTGAATTGGAACGCTTTGCTGAATTTTTCCTCCGATGCCAGCAGGGCGATTTGCGCCTGGGCGCGTTGTTCTATTTCCCGCACTAATTCTTCGGCGCGCTGCTGCGCCATTTTTTCCAATTCGTCCATCCGCAGGCGCGCCTGGTTGCCCAGAGAAAATTTCCGGGTGAGCGCGTGCGCCAGTTGCAGGACTTCCACCGTTTCAAATGGTTTCTTCAGGATCAATAAATTGTCCGTGTGGCCAAAACGCCCGATGATGTCATGCCAGGAATAATCGGAATAGGCCGTGCACATCACCGCCTGGAGATTGGGACATGCTTTCCAGAGGCGATCAATGGTTTCTACGCCGTCCCAGCCGGGCGGCATGCGTATATCGACAAACGCGAGCGCATAGGGGTCATTGGCTTTCAACGCCGCTTCGACCATCACCAGCGCATCCGGTCCTTGTAGGGCAAAATCCACGCGAAAGGGGCCTATCTTGAGCGTCGGGCCTGGTTTGCTGAACAGTTCCGCCTCAATATCGGCCAGCGACGATGAACTCGAGCCCGTGCCGAGCAGTGTCTTGCGAAAATCATCGTGAATCGACTGGTTATCGTCGATCACCAGAATTCGCGGGATATGCTCGTCGGTCGCGCTCATAATCGTGAGGACGCTCCTGGTCGCTCAAGCGGAATCTCAAGGATGAACGTCGCGCCTTTGCCGGTTCCTTCGCTGTTGGCTTCCAGGCTGCCGCCCAATTCTTTGGCGGCCAGCGCGCTCCCGTGCAAACCAAATCCGTGTCCGCTGTTCTTTCGGGTCGTGAAGCCGTGGTTGAAAATCTTCTTAAGGTTTGCCTGGGGAATACCGACGCCGTTGTCGCTCACAGTGACCTGGATGCGGCCGGAACCGTTGGCCACGCGGATGTTGACTTCCTTCGGCTTTTGCTCCGAATCCACGCAGGCGTGTTTGGCGTTGCTCAACAGGTTTAAAAGAATTTGCAGCACCTTGTGTTTATCCAGGATAATTTCCGGCATTTTGGGGGCATATTCCCGGCGGACGTTCACCTGTTGTTCCGCCAGTTCGACTGCGTGAAGCCGCAAGACGTCTTCCACGAGGTCTTCCACGCGGATGCTTTCGGCCAGGCCCATCACCTTGCCGTAGCTCTGTTGCGTGGACACGATCTGCTTGATGTGCTCGATTTTCGTGCGCACGAAGCCAATCTCCTTGAGAACCAGGGTCTGCTCGGTTCCCAGGTGGGTGGCCAGCTTGGCCAAATAATCCGGCAGTTGTTTTCCCTTGGGATCTTTCGTCAAATAATCTCCGATGTCCTCCGCGTGTTCGCGCAGGAGCCGCGCTACCTGCCCGATATTCTGTATCTTGAATTCCGCGACGTGGTCGGACGCGACTGCCGCGGAAATATTGACGCTGTTGAGCACATTGCCAACGTTGTGCAAAACGGCCGTGGCGACTTCAGACATGCCCGCCTGGCGCGAGACCTCCAGCATTTCCTTATGCGTTTTTTCGGTGCCTTCTTTTTCCGCTTTGAGCCTGTCCGCCGTCTGGCGCAAATCTTCATTGGCCTTGTTCAACTTTTCCGATTCGGTCTTGAGTGTTTCCTCGAGAGCCGCCTGGGCTTCCCTGGCCCTGACTTCCGCGCTATGATACCACTTGAGCAAGGCTTGCATATGGTACATTCCAATGAGCAGAAGGAGGGACGTGAACCCATACGCCGCATCCAGGATAAGGTTGCGCCGGGGAAAATCGGGAATGACCTCCGCGTTTTGCGCCCAGTGTAACACGGCCAGGCTGGCGAATGCGCTGAAAAGCCACCATCCGACCTGGACGGCGCGAAAGTGGCGTTTAAGCCAAAAAGCATAACCTGCCACGGTCAATTGAAGGGCGCCCGCGGCCAGGTCTATGTAAATTTGATAATTCATCGGCAAAAACCCGCAGCTTCCATCGCAACATTTATGCCGAGAATCAGTTGAAAAAGAAGAAATGTCCGTAACGCCACGTTCTTTGCGGGAACGTAGCCTCTTACGCCGCCGCCGTTCCCTGCCGGACCCCGGTTTTTACAGGCCACTTCTTGACTGGCCCGCTGTATCGCGAAATCCCTGTCCAATTCTTAGGCAGGGGCCCTTAAGGGATATTCAAGACTTCGCCGGGACGGATGTGGGAGAGATTAACCGCTGGATTGGCGGCTTCCAGCTCATTCAAGTGAAGGCCGAATTTGCGGCAAATGGCCATCGCGGTTTCGCCGTGCTCAACGACGTGTGTGTGGCCGTGGCCAGCCGGAACTTGCGGATGAGCCGGAATCACTACCACCGGCCGGGGGACTACGGGTTGCACAGGTTGGACCGGCTGAGAAGGCGGGGTTGAATTTCCCACCCCGTTGTCTTGCGGCACTGTGACATCCTGCGGCAATGTAGAGCTTGGCCTGGCATTCGTCTGGTTTGCGTACCAAACGTTCCATTGCTTAACCGTTTCCTGGAGGCTTTGGACTTGTTGCTGCAACTGGCGGTTTTGTTCGACGAGTTTCTCCAATTGCTGCTGGGCCTGGGGCGCGCTGGGCAAAGGAAGCACGTCGGCCGCGAGCTGTTGTTTGCACGCGGCGATGTGCTGCCGGATAATGTCCGCGTTTTCGGCGGAAGGATTGAACTTCAGATATTGTTCATAGTGGTAGATCGCCGCTGCCGGGTCGCTCTCCTGGTTTTCGTACAACATGCCAAGTTGATAATGGGCGGCCGCGGAGTGGGGATTTACTTCGAGGGATTCTTCAAAGGCCTCGACTGCACCCTGGTAATCCATGGCGTTCACCCGGCTGATGCCGAGGACATAGTGCGGCTCCTTTTCGTCGTCCTGATCAGACTGCGTGCATCCGCTCAACGCGGCGGCCAGCAGTGAGACAAACAAAAGCCGTATCCAAAATGACATCAGCACAAAATTAATCGAATGGCGGGGAGCGTGCAATTGTTGATGCATTTTAAACGTTGACCCGCCTTCGCCGGGGCATGAGGCTAACTTTGACTTGAAACCTGGTAACGAAATGGAAGAATTAACCCTGATGAATCTGAGCGACGAACAACGGCAGCGTATTACGGCCTGGATCCAGGACGGAGCGAAACTTTCAGAGGTCCAAAGCCGCCTCAACCAGGAGTTTGGCTTCAAACTGACCTACATGGAAACGCGTTTCCTCGTAGACGATCTAAAACTCACGCCCAAAGATCCTGAACCGCCGAAATCCGAAAAGCTGCCCGTCTCGGAACCGAAAAAGCCGGATGAAGATAAAAAGCCCCCCGCGGAAGCCGCGCTACCCGCCGGCGTTTCGGTGAACGTGGACCAAATCGCCCGCCCGGGAGCTCTCGTCAGCGGCAAAGTGACTTTTAGCGACGGACAAAAAGCCGAGTGGTACTTGGACCAAATGGGACGGTTAGGCGTCGTCCCGGCTCAACAAGGCTACAAACCATCCGCCGCTGACGTGCAGGAGTTCCAAATGGCTTTGCAGGAGCAATTGCAGCGCATGGGTATGTAGATTCCGCATGCGCCTTTTTATTAAATAAAAATAATATCGGCGAACGTTGGATGGGTCCTCGGTGTCTCACTTCGGACGGTTAAAGGATAAATCGTAATGGATTACTGGGTTCATATCGTGGGACAAAACCTCGCTGTCGTGCTGGACATCGCCTGGTGGCTCGTCGCCATGCGCGTAACAGAGAAGACGCTTTGGCGTATTCTCATCAGCCTTTTCATGGCGGCACAATTGTGCGCCGCGATTTTGATCGCCGGGGACGTGGATTTGTCGCTTTACGTTCCCAGGGCCGTGCTGGTTGCCATCATGGTCTGGCATGTATTTGGGATGGTCGCCCTCACTGGCTTGGCCGTTTTGTTTGCCTGCTTTCGAACGGTTCGCCGCCGGCCGCGAATCGCGACCGTTGAAAAAATGCCCCCCGCGCCGATGGTCGAAAATTCAATTTCTCGCCGCGACTTTATCGGCGCGTGTACGGCGCTCATTCCTCCGCTATGCACGTTTAGTATTACGGGCATTGCCATGGGTCAGCTTGACAAATTTCGTTTGCGCCGTTTTACGCTGTCACTCCCTTCGTTGCCAAAAGCTTTGGACGGATTGACCATTGCTCATGTCAGTGACGTTCACGTTGGAGAATGGACCCATGGACCCGTTCTGAAAAGAATTGTCGACCGGACCAACGCCCTTCGCGCGGACCTCGTTCTGGTCACCGGTGACCTCATCAATTACGAGTTAAGCGATTTGTCGGAGTCCATTGACCTTCTTAAGCAGATGCACGGGCGTTACGGCCTTTGCATGGTGGAAGGCAATCACGACTTGATTATGAACGGCGCGGAATTCGAGCAACGCGTTAAGCGTTCAGGGTTGCCTTTGTTGGTGGATGAAACCACGGTGCGCGAAGTCCGCGGCTACCCCGTGCAGTTCATGGGATTGCGCTGGATGGACAGTACAGGTGCCCCCGATGACCGGAAAACTTCCTGGCAGGTGCGCGAACTCATGAAAGAACGGCAGCCGGATGCCTTTCCCATCTTTCTGGCGCATCATCCGCATGCGTTTGACGCGGCCATCGAGAATGGCCTGCCATTGACGTTGACCGGCCATACGCATGGCGGCCAACTGATGCTCGACAAGAATATCGGCGTCGGCCCGGCGCTATTTCGCTATTGGTCCGGATTTTACCAACGCGGTCAGAGCCAGCTAATTGTGTCCAACGGTGTGGGCAATATGTTTCCTATCCGGATCAATGCGCCTGCTGAACTGGTGCATATTACATTGAAGTGCGCGTAAATTAGCTCATTCATCGACCCCGCAAGGCTCGCACGTAGCTTCAGGCGCGGCGGTGTCTCCAAATCGTTTGAGGCTGACCATCAGGATGCCAATGTCCGCGGGCGATACGCCGGAAATCCTCGCAGCCTGGCCAATGGTGGCCGGGCGAATCTTCGCCAGCTTTTGGCGCGCTTCCAGCCGCAGCCCGGGCACCGTCGAGAAATCAAACGCGCCGGGAATCTGCTTGTCCTCAAGCTTTTTGAATTTTTCGATTTCCATTTCCTGGCGCTCGACATACCCGGCGTATTTTATCGCGATCTCGACCTGTTCGATGACCTCCTGTGATAACGTGTCGTTGCGGCCGGGCAAATCTTCATAACCAGTTTCCGGGCGTGAAAGGATTTTTGCCAATGAGTCAGAAAAGTAATGATTAGAATTCAATCTCCTAATCTCTTCGTTGATCGCCTCTTTCTTCGCCTGGAACTTTTTGTAGTTATGGCCCCGCAAAAGGCCGATCTCATGGCCAATTTCCGAAAGCCGTAGATCCGCGTTGTCCTGACGTAATAGCAACCGGTATTCCGCCCGGGAGGTAAACATTCGATACGGCTCGGTTGTTCCCTTGGTTACGAGATCGTCGATCAAAACGCCGATATAGGCTTGATCGCGCCGGAGCACGATGGGTTCAAGGTCTTTGGTTCGCCTGGCCGCATTAATACCAGCCATGATTCCTTGGGCTCCCGCTTCTTCGTATCCGGATGTCCCGTTGATTTGACCTGCCAGATATAAATTCCGGCAG
>DASXFM010000083.1:0-10186 GCA_036489615.1 Verrucomicrobiia bacterium
AGGAGGATGACAACCGGGCCATCAGCAGGGCCGGCTTCGGCGTATCCAATATTCAGAAGACCGGCATCAATCTGTCTTAATGAGGCGAATGATGTGTTCGTTCCCGCTTTAATCACCGGCACGGCGTCCGGGTTTGCCGGACTGGATTGCGCGTTCGCGGAACGGAATAGGCCGATCTGAGAAGCAGCAAGAGCCAGGGTCGCCGTGCCAAGAAAGCGACGGCGGTTCTGTTTGTTTTCTTCGAACAATTTGGTCGTATTCATTTTGAGTCGCCGCCGTTGTGATAACTGGTTCTTTCCTCCATTCCCGCCTCTAACACGGGATATTAGGATAGCACTAAATTGACTTCGCGCGAGAAATTATTGGCTGTGGGAATTCCTGTGGATTTTGGACAGAATATTTGAACGCGAACGCGTTCGTTGCAGGGCACGGCGGTTGAAGAATTTTCCGGACTCGAGAACCATCAACTCTGAAAAGTCTGAATCAAAGCGCGCGCAGGATTGATAACAACTCCTGAGTCGTTGTCGCCGACCGCCGTATCAAACCATCGGACGACCATTCTCCCTCTCCCAGCCCGTCCTCCGTAGACTCCAACCTTTTTGAAGGTTCATTGCACCAAGGAACCGTCAATTCGATGTTCGGCGTTGCGCGTTCGATGTTCGATGTTTCTAAATATTCGTTTCTATACCTTAGGGGTTCCTTGATAGCATCGCGCATTGCGTTGCCTTCAAGATTGCGCTAGTCATTCCGCCCCGCCAGAAACCGCGAAAGAGTGATACTGCGGAGGGTGGACGGGAGAGGTCTAGGGTGAGGGAGAGCGTCCACTGACTTAATGAATACCCAAATATGGACCCTCTGGAAATCAATATCCGGGTTGAAACGAACTCAACACTTACAAAGATCCGGCTCGTCGATCTTCTTAGGCTTGCACCCCGGCGTCCCGTCGGCCGTTTCCGGGTACTCAAAAATTTTGCCTTCGTAATTGCGTATCAATACCCGGCCGGCGTTCCGGCATAGCACGTATTCCGGGCTGATCGGCACTTTACCGCCGCCGCCCGGCGCGTCGATGACATAAGTCGGCACTCCGTAGCCCGTTGTGTGGCCGCGCAACTGTTCCATGATTTCGAGCCCTTTGGCGACGCTGGCGCGCAAGTGCGCCGATCCGGAAATCAAATCGCATT
This sequence comes from Verrucomicrobiia bacterium, assembly GCA_036489615.1. Classification (GTDB taxonomy): domain Bacteria; phylum Verrucomicrobiota; class Verrucomicrobiia; order Limisphaerales; family UBA11358; genus UBA11358. Next base: position 1,182 of record DASXFM010000083.1, read on the forward strand.
GATAGAGATAATACGGCTTTACCCGGCAGATCAGCAGTTTCTGCACGAGCGCCTTCATCACAGTCACGTCGTCGTTGACGTTTTTGAGCAGCACGCTTTGATTGCCCAATGGGATACCGGCGTCGGCGAGGCGGCCAAGCGCGTTCCGCACCTCCGTTGTCAACTCGCGCGGATGGTTCGCGTGAACGCTCAAAAAGAGCGGATGAAACTGTTTAAGCATGCCGCACAATTCCGCCGTGATCCGTTGCGGCAAAAACAACGGAATACGCGTGCCAATCCGCAAAAACTCGATGTGCGGGATGGCGCGCAGACGGCTCAGCAGAAATTCCAATTTCTCATCGCTCAGCAACAGTGGGTCGCCGCCGCTCAAGAGCACGTCCCTGATTTCCGGATGCTTTTCGATATAGGCGATTTGCTTGTCGAATTCCGGATGAAAATCGTAGCCGCTGGCGTTGCTCACCAGGCGTGAGCGCGTACAGTAACGGCAATAGCTGGCACAACGGTCCGTCACCAGGAACAGCACGCGGTCCGGATACCGATGGACCAGGCCCGGCACGGGCGAGTGCGAATCTTCCCCGCAGGGATCACTCATTTCCCACGGCGCGGTGTGGGTCTCAGCCGCTTTAGGCACGACCTGCAGGCGAATGGGACAATTTTCATTCGCCGGATCAATCAGGTTGAAAAAATACGGGGTAATCGCCAGGGCGAGCTTATGGTTTGCCAGTTTGGCGCCCGCAAATTCCTCGGGTGTCAGCGTGGGTAAAAGCCGTTGCAACTGGTCGGCAGTGGTGATTCGATGCTTAAGCTGCCAGCGCCAGTCATTCCAGTCCTGGTCAGAAACGTCGTGCCAATAGCCCCGGCCGGCGGATTGAAATCCCTTTAACGTATGGAGTCGATGGTCCGCTGGCGGCTCCTCACCGCCCAAATTTTCGGTCTGCATAATTGTGATTGAACTATAAGTGCGAATCCCGCGCTGTCAAGTTCCACAAATTAGGCGGTTTTTTGAGGGAAAATCGAAAAAGTCTATGTTTTGCGCGACGACCGAATGCTGCCCTGCATCGGGGTGGCAACGGCTCGTTGCCACAATAATAAATACAAATGGAAGCCAAACGGCTCCAGCAACTCGTCAAGGCCAGGCAAGAGTGGACTGACCCGCTGACCCCTGCCGAAAAAAAGCAAGGTTTCAAGGGATGGTACGCTTCAAGGAGTCTGCCACACTTCGACTCTCCAGGTACTCGCCAATTCATTACCTATCGCCTGGCGGACGCAATGCCCGCCGCGCGCCGTGCCGAGTGGGAGACATTTTTGAAACTCGAAAACGACTTGGAGAAGCAGCGCAAAATTGAAGTTTATCTCGACAAGGGATACGGCAAATGCCATCTGCGAAATCCGGAGATTGCAGATCTGGTGCAGAATAATCTCTGGCATCATGATGGCGCGAAGTATCAACTCCTGGGCTGGGTGATCATGCCGAATCATGTCCATGTACTGGTCGAAATTTGGAATGTGCCCTTGGGCGATATTGTGAAAAGCTGGAAAAGCTACACCTCAAAAGGAGCCCAGAGAATCTTGCGAGGCAAAGACTCATGTCCCTTTCAAACATTTTGGGAGAATGATTATTTTGACCGTTACCTGCGCGACGACGACCACTACCGGCGGATTATCCGTTACATCGAGAACAATCCCAACAAAGCGGCGTTGGCTAAAGCCCCGGCGGATTGGCCATGGAGCAGCGCGCGTTATCGCGGCGAACCCGGAACCGTTGTGCCGATTCTAACGCATCCAAAGGATAGCCTATGAAGCAAGCATCCCTCGTGGCCGCATCGTGCCTCTCTGCAATTTGGCGACGAGCCGTCGCCACCCCGGCCAGACCCTAAAATTTCAGCACCAGCCCGCTGACAAGTTTCAAATCATTTGGCTTGTAGCCGGCTGCGGGGACGTTTGCGTAATTATCCTGCAAGTACGTTTGAAGGCTGAGCTTTTTCGTCAGAGGCGTTTCCACGCCCACCTCGGCGTTAATCAGAAAAGCGTCCGGGAAAGTGAGGGGCGGAAGGAATTCAATGTTTTCCCAAACCTTCGCGTGGTCGTCAATTTTGTGCTCGAGGTTTTCGGCAATACGCGCGGTGGGATAGTTATGGGTTTGGTCGTCGAGTTTTTCCGCTTCAAAAGACGGGCCCGCTTCGCTGGACAGCGTTGTGCTTTTGTTTTTGATGAAATAATAGCCAATTCCGGCGCTGGAAACGACGCGATATTCGACGTTTGCGATGGCGTCGTGCAATGCGTCCTCGCGTCCGTAGCCATACCAGGTGTCATCCACAAAGGTGTAGTTGTTCTGGGCGCAGCCATGGACGCTATTCACGTTTTGGAGGCCCGAAACCTGGCCATAGGCGCCGTCAGCGCCCAGGGTCAAATCATCTTTTTTGCTCTTTCGTTCCGTACTGATTTTTCCGGTCGTCAGGACGCTATCAACGTTGCCGGCGGTGACGGTGAGTCCCATGGTGGCAGTGCTGCCCCAGGTGACCGGCGGCGTCGTCGTGGCCTTGACGGCCTTGAGCAAATTTGTGGAAACCATCAGCGCAGGCGTGGCCGCGAAACAGCCTTCCCCAATCAGCGCAATGGCAAATGCGATTATAAAATATTTCATTACAATGATTCTCGTAATTGTTCATGACGAAAAGAACTTCCGAAAAAACTCCGGTGAGGAAAAACGGAACTAACTCGGACCAACATTAAACTATAAACCAGAAATCAGTGATGGGCGCAACAGGAAATTTCAGTTTTTCAAAACTTTTTTTGTCCGGCTTTTGAACGTCCGCTTTTCGTCACTGTGATTGTCAAAATATTGGACAAAGATTCCAAATATTTTACTGCGCGCGCGCCATTTTATTCAGGTCACGGACGCCTTCGGTTTGCATTCGCTCAAGCAGCCCGGCCACAATTGATTTGGGAAGTCCCGGCCCTTCGTAAACCAGGGCGGTATAAATTTGCAAGAGCGACGCGCCCGCCTCGATTTTTTCCCACGCGTCATTCGCGCTGGAGATTCCGCCGACGCCGATGATGGGAAGTCGCGCGTGGGTTTGTTTATAAATATGGCGGATGATTTCCGTGCTCCGGTCGCGTAACGGCTTGCCGCTCAGTCCTCCGGTTTCCGAATAGATCGTGCGCAGTTTCGGGTCGCCTGTCTCCGGTCGCGAAAGCGTTGTGTTGGTGGCGACGATGCCGGAAAGTTTTCGCGCTGACGCCAGTTCGAGAATTTCGTCCAGCGCCTCGAAGGTTAAATCCGGCGCGACTTTGACCAGAACCGCCGGACGGTTCCCCGGCTTTTGGAGTTCACAAACGGCCGCCAGAATTTCGTCCAGCGCGGATTTGTCTTGCAATTGGCGAAGGCCGGGCGTGTTGGGGGAACTGACGTTGATAACGAAAAAGTCCGCGTAATCCCGCAGCAGACGAAAAGAGCCGGCGTAGTCCTCCGCCGCTTTTTCAAGGGGCGTGATTTTTGATTTGCCGAGGTTGATTCCCACCGGATGGTTCGGCCAGCGTCCGCTGTTTTTCCAATCCGCGAGCGTTTGCGCGAACGTTTCCGCGCCCGGATTATTAAATCCCATGCGATTGATGATGGCGGCCGCGGACGGCGCGCGAAACATGCGCGGGGAAGGATTGCCCGGCTGGGCGTGCAGCGTCACACCGCCGAGTTCGCAAAATCCAAATCCCATCCGCTCCCAAAGAGGCAGGGCTGCGGCAAATTTATCCATGCCGGCGGCCAGGCCGATGGGGTTGGGAAATTTTAGCCCGAAAGCTTCAAGCGGCAATGGCGCGGCGGAAAGGAACATGCCGGTCGCGGAGCATGCCGCGGAATTCCGGCTGAAGCGTGAAAGCATTTTCAGCGTGAACTCGTGCGCGCGCTCGGCATCCTGCGCAAACAGGAACGGCCGGAGACAATGGCGGTAGAACCAACTCACGCGCAAATAATGGACAACGCGCGGGGATGTTGAAACGTTAAAACGTTGAAACGTTGAAACGGCTTGAGTTCGTTTGACTGGTAACTCATCTCAGAACAAAGGCGTAAGCCGCCGCGATTTGGTGCATCGAACTGATGCCCTCCGTTTCAACGTTTTAACGTTTCAACGCTTCAACGACGGAAGTAAGGGCAGGCAACGGCCTCTGAGCCGCAACCGCCTCATCCACGGCTTCGCTCAAGACGGCGATGCCTTCTTCAAGGGCGTCTTGCGGGATCGTGAGTGGCGGGGCGATTTTGACGGTTTGTCCCCAGGCGCCGACGGGAGAGAACATCAGCAGTCCTTTATGAAAGCAACGCTCGATAATGTTGTGGGCGAGATCGTGGTCGGCTTCTTTGCGCCCGGCTTTGACGGTTTGCAACCCGGCGACCAATCCGCACGCGGTGATGTGTCCGATCACGTCTGAGTGCTCGCGTTGAATTGCCTTCAATCCTTCCATCAAGATTGGTTCGAGCCGCGCGGCATTGCCGGTCAGATCTTCATTAACAATTTTATTGATGCTCGCCAGCGCGGCGGCACAGCAGACGGCGTTTCCGGTTTGGGTGCTGGTCATCGAGCCGGGCGGGAACTGATCCATGACCGGCTCGCGTCCAATCACCGCGGAGAGGGGCAGGGAACTGCTGATGCCTTTGCCGCAGCAAATCAGGTCAGGCACAACGCCGTAATGCTCGAACGCCCAGAATTTTCCCGTGCGGCCGAAACCGGCCTGCACTTCATCAAATACAAGAATGACGTTGTTGCGTTTACACCAATCGGCCAGTTCGCGGACGTACGGCACGGGCGCGAAGTCCGGGCCGACGCCCTGGTAACTTTCCATCACCACGCCCGCAATATTTTGCGGTTTGAGGCCCCGTTGTTCGATGGCATTTAGAAACGTGTCGAAACTCGTGTCTGTTTGCCAATAGCCGTCGGGAAAGGGAGCATTGATGATGGCCGGGTCTTCGTTGACAATCCAGGATTTTTGGCCCGCGATGCCGCCGGTTTGCTGGCTGCCCAGGGTGCGTCCGTGAAAGCCGCGTTCGAAACCGACGATGCCGATTTTCTGTTTGCCGCCGACCTTGATGCCGTGAGCGCGGCATAGCTTGATGGTGCATTCCACGGCTTCGGCGCCGGTGGTGAGCAAAAATACCTTTTTCAGGCCGGTGGGCGCCAGGCTGGCCAGCCGTTCAACCAGCGTGGCCCGTTCGTCGCTGGGGAAAACGTAGTTATAGAGCAATCCGCTTTGGACCTGGTCGATAATGGCTTTTTTGACCTCCGGCGCCCCATGCCCGGCATTGGTCACGAGCACGCCGCTGGACCAGTCGATCCACCGGTTGCCGTATTTGTCGAAAACAGAAAAATCGTCGGCGCGCTCCCAGACCAGCGGAGGCTGCCCGCGCATGGAAAGCGGTTCGAACTTGCGCAGGGTTTCAAGCGTGGCCAGGGATTCCGGATGAGGCAACGGCGTGACGATGCGGCGATACCTTGTTTCAACGCGCGGCAGCGGTTGCGGTGTAATGCTGAATTCTTTACCCATTTGATCAGGTCCTGGTTAAAAACTATTTTATCTTTCGGTCCCAAAGCAACTCGAATTAAGGAGATACATTACATGACCAAAAGGAAAAACATAGTCATACGGAGATATGACTCGCGGAAACTCCCGGGGGGTCAGCCGTTGATGGGCCGGGTCAGATACAGCACCACTGCTTCGGTCCGGCAATTGACATTGAGTTTGCCGTAAAGGCGCCGAATATACGTGCGAATGGTTCCCATGCTCAGTTCCATCTCCGCGGCGATTTGTTTGTAGGCCCGCCCTTTTGAGAGCAGATCCAGCACCTCGCGTTCGCGGGGGGCAAGCAACCGTGGTGACGCGAGTTTTTTGGGCTCTGTTCCGACCATTTCTTCGATCACATTGATTGCCATAACTATTAACATCTTCTCACAGTACGCCTGCATCCGCTTCATCGTTTCTCACCGATTCTGATACTTTTGTGACGTCTCGAAAACTACCCTGAAATCACCCGGATAATAGTTGTCGTTTTTGCTCCTCGAACCGCATAAACTGCCGTCGTGAGGCCGGTTTTTGAGAAAACGCCGCATTCGCAATGGGAATCTTTCCATTGCGAAGTCGTTCGTGGAGATAGCTACAACGCCGCCTGGCATTTTCATCCGGAGTTTCAAATCACGCTGGTGATTAAAAGTTGCGGGTATCGCCTGGTGGGCGACAACATCGCGCCGCTCCATCCAGGCGACCTCGTTCTGGTAGGTTCAAACCTCCCGCACGTGTGGCAGCAGGAACACGGGACGAGCGCGGGCCCGGCGCAGGGTGTTCATGCGGTCATCGTCCGTTTCCTCGAAACGTTCGCGGGAAGGGACTTTTTGGAAATTCCGGAGATGAAACCGGTTCGGCTTCTCCTGCGCCGTTCGGCGCGCGGATTGCAGGTTGCCGGGTCCGCACGGCAGGCTGCTGCCGAAAAAATGCGAAAGCTGGCGGATGCAACCGGGTTGGAACGCATCAGTGGATTGCTTTCCATCCTCAATACACTGGCCCGGTCGAATGAGTTAAAGCCCATCGCCAGCGCGGGTTTCGTTCCAGTGCTCAATGGGTCGGATCACGATCGGATGGAGCGGGTCTGCGATTACATTAACGCGCACCTGGGAGAAGCGATTGACCGCGGCGCCGTGGCGCGGCAGGCGCATTTGAGCGAGGGCGCCTTTAGCCGTTTCTTCAAGTTGCGGACCGGCAAGACGCTTCCCCGGTATATCAATGAATTGCGGGTGGGCCGCGCCTGCCGTTTACTCGCGGAAGGCGAGGCCAAAATCACTGATATTGCGCTGGACTGTGGATTCGCCAATCTCGCCAACTTCAACCGGCGATTTCTGGAAATCGCCAGCCTCACGCCCCACGATTATCGCCGTCGGTTCCAAAACCGCTGATTTCCCGAGATGCCTGCGTTCGGTGTTCGATGTTCGGTGTTCCGCAGAGTTGGGTTCCATGTCATACCTTCATATGACTGTTGCATCCCGCAATTGCATTTATATTCACATGCGGTCACATCAGCTTAAATTGCCACAACGTTATGAAAGCATTTTCTGCACTCAAATCGATTACCCTAAGCACCCTCATCGTTTCATCTGTTTCGGCCCAGTCGCTGTATTGGGACCCCTCCGGCAGCGGCAGCGCCAGTTCGGGCGGATCCGGAAACTGGGACACCAGCGACCCCTTTTGGTTCAACGGCGCGAGCGATGTTCCCTGGACGGACGGCAACGATGCGTTTTTCGAGGGTACCGCCGGCACGGTCACCCTGGAGCAGAACTCTTCGGTGGCGGACTTATCTTTCACCAACGTAACGGGCGGCGATTATGTTATTACCAATGACGGCAACAATGAAGTCCTGACTGTTGCCAACGTCATTGACACCGGCGGCAGCGAAGACACCATCGCCACGCCCATTGCCAATTCAAGCATCTTAAATAAAAACGGCGACGGTCGATTGTATCTGGCTGTGTCCAACAACATTAGCGGCGCTGTCAACGTCAATCAGGGTGAGCTTTCAATTGCGGATATTAATTCCGTGGGTGGCGGCTCCGTGACTGTGGCCAACGGCGCGGCTTTGGAAGTGAACTCGGGTACCAATAATATCGGCGATCCGGGCACTCCTTCAGGTATTACTGCCAACATAACGATCAACGGTTCGGGTATTACCAACAGCGGCGCGCTCCGAAATCCTTCCGGTGTAAACGTTTTGCTGGGGAACCTTACGCTTGGACAGGACAACAGTGTGATCTACGCGGACTCCGGCAGCGCTTTGATTCTTCTCCCTGGCGCTCTCTCCAGCACGGAGATTACCGACAATGGAAACAATTATAATCTGATTGTGTCGGGTTCGGGAACCGGCGATACCTACCTTGAGGGACCCATCAGCATTGGCGGATCCTTAATCGTCCAGGGTAAGTGTCTCGCGTATCTGAACGGGGTCACTCTGACGACGTGGAACAGTACTTACGTCGGCCCGACCGGCCAGTTTTTCGTCGAAAACAATATCAGTTTTGGATCGGGATCAAACCCAGCCTCCTTGATAACAACCAATACCATTTTGGACGGCGGCTCCATCTCCTCTAGTGGCACCTATACCATGTGGGCCAACGATGGTATTACTGCGACCACCAATGGCGGCACGTTGACCGACACCAGCGGAACCTGGACGACCTGCAATATATATAGCTCAAATGCCGCTGTTACATTCACAGGCACAGGAACCGGCATCCATCCAGGCGGTGCGGCCGGTACCACTCTTGGGACCATCAATCTGGGTACGGGAGCCTTTATCAAGGGCGGTACCTGCGATTGCAATATGGGGTATGCCAATCCTTCGCTTGAAATCTACAGCAACCTCGTATTGAACGGTGGCAGTTTAAGCTTCAATTACGACCAGAGTTCCGGCCAGGTTTCGAGTTTGGGAGCGTTGCCTAGCACTCTTAACGCATCCAACATTTTGTTTAATGGCGGCTCGATGCACGTCGGCCATAGTACCACGATTGGCGCCACGCGCGGAATTTTTGTTAATACCAACGGCGGAACCATCGAAGACGTTGTTTCGTCCGGCGGAACGGTAACGATTAACTCGCCGATCAGCGGGCCCGGAAATATCAGCATCCCCAATGGGCATAGCGGCGTAACTTCTGGCGCAATTTTTGCAGGCAATAATACCTATACCGGCACCACCACAATCGGCGCCAGTTCCCAGGTGACTGTGGGTTCAGGCGGTAACGGAACTCTCGGTACAGGCAATACGACCGACAACGGCATACTGGTATTTAATCGCACTGGCAGCTATACCTACGGCGGCAATATCAACGGCAGCGGCACTTTGACCAAAAACGCCAGCGGGACGGTAACGCTTACGGGCGCCTGCACTTATTCCGGCGCAACCACCATTGGCGCCGGCGCGCTGCTTGTGGATAACACCAATGCGAGCGCCATTACCGTTAATTCCAGTGGTGTTTTGG